>NZ_JBSFFY010000049.1:0-49087 GCF_053596315.1 Streptomyces sp. NPDC001732 | reverse complement strand
ACCTCGCTGCGTTGTCGGAACGTCCGAATACATCCAGTATGCGGACGCCCCTCCGCCTTGCGATGCACCGCATCTGACGCCGCGCGCTGATCCACTGAGGATTACGGGACAGCCCTTAGCCTCGGCCGACCTCGGGATCGCGATGGGCGCCGGCACGGACGTGGCGATCGGCGCCGCCGACGTGACGCTCGTGCGCGGCGAGATCGAGGCGCTCGCCGACGCCGTACGGCTGTCCCGCGCCGCCCTCGGCACCATCCGCGCCAACCTGGTGTGGGCGTTCGGCTACAACGTCGTCACCGTGCCGCTGGCCATGGTCGGCCTGCTGAACCCGATGCTGGCCGCCGCGGCGATGTCGCTCAGCTCGGTCCTCGTCGTCGTCAACAGCCTGCGCCTGCGCACCTGGCAGCCCGCCCCCACCGCCGCCCGCCCGCACAAGCCCGGACAGCGGGCGAGGAGCACCTGGTGAACATATCCATGACCGCCCCGGTCGCACGGAGGGCCGGGAGACTGCGACAGTCGCTGCTCGCGGCAGCCGCCCCCGTGGTCGCCTGCGTGGTGGCGCTGGGCGGGCTGACCGCGTGGACGTCCCTCGGGAATGCGGGTACGCCGCCCGACCTCGCCGTCTGCCGCGCCCGCGTCTTCCTGCCGACTGGCGGCACTCCGGACACGGCCGCCTTCTTCCGCATCACCAACCAGGGTGACTCCGCGGACGAGTTGACGGAAGTGACCTCCCCCTCGATCGGAGACGGGATCGCTCTGAGCCGCCACCGGATGACGCCGGAGGGCGCGGCCTACCGTGACGTCGCCGACCGGCTTCAGGTGCCGGCGCGCGGCACGCTGGACATGAGCCCGATGTCCAGCGACGTCACCGTGGCCGCCGACCCGGACTGGCACCTGGGCGACCGGATCTCCTTCGATCTGCATTTCACGCACAGCGGCACGGTGCGCGTGCGGGCGGAAGTCGTGCGGCCCGGATCGCTCTGATCGTGAGCCGCATGCCGCCCCGCAGTTCAAGGTAGTCGGCAGGCGGTGCCCCTTGGTTCCCGGCGGGGAAAAGGAGAATCCTCACGAGTGGATGTGCGGTAATGCGCCTTTCGCGTGGGCCCGGTCCGTGCCAGCATCTTGCCTGCGGAGTGCGATGGAATTCGCCTTCCCGAGCGCACTCCGCACTCCTGTCGGCTGCCCTGATCGCCACACCCCGTCCCGGTGCGGGAGGCAGCCGGCAGGATTTCTTCCTTTCTCCGTGCATTGCGGGAACCGGAAAGCTGGACCGCCCGACTACTGGATCGGGGGATCGGCCCCCTCCCGCGGACACCGGAGGAACGCGCATGCCCGTCACCAGACCAGCAGCCGCCGTCGCGGCCGTCATCGCCCTGAGCCTCGCGGCCACGGCGTGCGGCGGATCGGCCGATGACGACACCTCGGGCGCTCGTGCGGGAGCGGCCCCCGGGGGCGCCGGCTATCCGGTGAAGGTCGAGAACTGCGGCACGGCACAGGTCTTCGACAAGGCGCCGAGCAGGGTCGTCGTCATGAACGGCGCCTCAGTCGCCGAGGTTTCGACGCTGCTGGCCCTGGGGCTCGGAGACAAGATCGTCGCGAACCAGCAGTCGTACGGCATGTCCGAGGTGCCCGGCCGCGCCGAGGCGATCAAGAAACTCCCGACCGGCGGCGTCAAGCTGAACGACGCCTTCGGCATCCCCCGCGAATCGATGATCGGGCTGCGCCCCGACCTCGTCCTGTCCACCACGTCGTACGGCTTCGACGCGAAGAACGGATTCGCGACCCGCGACGAACTCAAGAACGCGGGGGCGCGCACCTACATTTCCCCGCAGGGCTGCCACGACGAGAATTCCAAACTCACCATCGAGGACAGTTACCGGCTCCTGCGCGACATGGGCCGAATATTTCACGTACCGGACCGTGCGGAGAAAATCATCACCGCCTCCCGCAAGCACATCGCCGACGTCGCGGCGAAGGTGAAGGGCAAGAAGAAACCGAAAGTCATGATGCTGTTCACCAACATGATGATGGGCGGCAACGAATTCAGCGCGGTGGTGGCCAAGGGAATCTACAACGACATTCTCGACAAGGCAGGAGCCGCCAACGTCTTCGAGAACGCGTCGAAGACGTCGTTCGCCGACCTCAGCAAGGAGAAGGTGGCGGCCACCGACGTCGACGCGCTCGTCGTCATCGCCTACCAGGACCCGAACCCCGCGGCCTACGCCGAGAAACTGTTCAAGGAGTTCCCCCAGTGGCCGGCCGCGAAGACCAAGACGTACGTGACGGTGTCCGACTCGATCTACCTGAGCCCCGACAACGACCGGGCCGTGGAGAAAATCGCGAAGAAGCTGCACCCGGAAGCGTTCTGACCCCACCGGGCCGGCGCCGCGCGGTGCTCGCACTCGTCGTCCTGCCGTTCGTGCTGGTCGCCGTGATGCTGGCCGCCGTCAGCATCGGCGCGGTCAACGTGCCGCTGGGCGAGGTGTGGCGCATCGTCCTGCACCACGTCACCGGCATCGGCAGCCCTCCCGGTGACGGGGCCGTGGACCAGATCGTGTGGACGTTCCGCACCCCACGCGTGGTGCTCGCCGCCGTCGCGGGCGCGGGGCTCGCCCTGTCCGGCGCGGTCCTGCAGACAGTGGTCGCCAACCCGCTCGCCGACCCGTTCGTGCTCGGCTTCTCCTACGGCGCCACGCTCGGCGCGGTCCTCGTCATCACCCTGGGCGGGGGAGCGGCGCTGTTCGGAGTGGGGGTGTCGGCCGCCGCGTTCGCCGGGTCGGTCGTCGCGGGCGCCCTGGTGTTCTGGCTGGGACGTCGACGTGGCCGGATGGCGCCGACCCGGCTGATTCTGGCCGGAGTGGCGGTCGGCTACGTGTTCCTGTCGGCCACCAGCTACGTACAGCTCCAGGCCACCCCCACCGAACTGCGTACCGTGATGTTCTGGATGCTCGGCAGCGTGGCCGGTGCCCAGTGGCACCAACTGCCCGCCGTCACCACCGTCGTCATCGGCTGCACCGCCCTGCTCACCCTCTTCGGCCGCAAGCTCAACGTGCTTCTCGCCGGCGACGAGACCGCCACCTCGCTGGGCACCGACGTCAACCGGCTCCGCACCCTCCTGCTCCTGCTCAGCGCCCTGCTCACCGGCTCGGTGATCGCCGTCGCGGGCGGCATCGGCTTCGTCGGGCTGATGATCCCCCACCTGGTACGGCTCACCACCGGCGCCGACCACCGCAGACTGCTGCCGCTGTCCGCACTGCTCGGAGCGGTCTACCTCGTCCTCGTCGACCTGCTCTCGCGCACCCTGAACCGGCCGAGCGAACTCCCGCTCGGCATCCTCACCGTCCTGCTGGGCGCCCCCTTCTTCCTATGGCTGCTGCGCCGCAACAAGGGTCTGGACTGACACATATGCGCCTCACCGTCGACCGGCTCCACATCACCCTCGACCGGCACCCGATCCTCAACGGCGTCGACATTGATGCCCGGCCCGGCGAACTCGTCGGACTCGTCGGCCCCAACGGCAGCGGCAAGTCCACCCTCCTGCGTGCCGTCTACCGTTCCCTCAGGCCGGCCGAGGGAGTGGTCCGGGTCGGCGACGACGACATCTGGAAACTCAGCCCGCGCGCCGCCGCCCTGCGCACCGCCGCAGTCCTCCAGGACGGAACCGGCAGCAGCGGCGGCCTCACGGTGATCGAGACCGTCGCCCTGGGACGGGCGCCCCACCACGACCTGCTGGGACGCGACGGACCTCAGGACCAGCATGCAGTGGAGGACGCCGTGGACCGGTGTGGTGTCCGGCACCTGGCGCACCGCGACTACGCCTCACTGTCCGGTGGCGAGCGCCAACGTGTCCTGCTCGCGCGGGCCCTGGCCCAGCAGCCTCACCTGCTCGTCCTGGACGAGCTGACCAACCACCTCGACATCCGCGCCCGGTTCGAACTGCTGCAGCTGATCCGGTCCGCCGGCACGACGACGCTCGCCGTCCTGCACGACCTCGATCTCGCGGCCCGCTTCTGCGACCACCTCGTCGTGCTCGACCGGGGCGACGTCGTCGCGGCCGGGCCTGTCCTCGACGTGCTCACTCCGGCCGTACTCGCGAAGGTCTTCGGCGTGGCCGCGTCGGCACGGCGCGACGAGGACGCAGTGGTGCGGCTGACATACGCGGCGGATCCGCTGAGCGCGGACGCTCGCGTAGCGAACTAGTTTTTCCGAGGTGCTGTTCAGCGCTTGAGGGCCGTGAGCAGTACCTCGCATGCCTCGGCGGCGGTTCTGGCCGTCTCCGAACAGATACGGCAGTGCTCGCGGTGCCCGGCATGCCGGCCGCACAGGATGCGGAAAACCTCGTCGGCACCGGTGAAGTCGGGACAGTCCCGCTCGACCGCGCAGCCCAGTTCGGTGAAGACGCGGGCCGATTCCGCCACGACCGCGGCCACCGCCGGCTCCACCGGCACGGCTCCGCCCAGCTCCGGCGACCAGGCCACACGCAGCGTCCGCGGATCGGCGGCGAGGGGCGCGGCGAAGACGGCGGGGTCCTCGCCGATCGAGATCGGGCAGCGCGGATCGGACCCGGCCATCACGGACAGCAGCAGAGCGACGTCCTCGACCGTGCGAGCCGGCGGACCCTGCACGACCTGCGTGGCCCAGGGGTCAAGTTGGGTCACAGCGGCACCCGGCCGGGCGAGGGGCGCAGACCGACGACGTTGCAGAACGAGGCCGGGTTGCGGATCGACCCGCCCATGTCGCTGCCGTCGGCGAGCGGCTGCAGGCCGGCGGCGAGCGCGGCCCCCGCGCCGCCGCTGCTGCCACCGGCCGACTTCGTGCGGTCGTACGGGTTGCGCGTGGGTCCGCACAGCGGATTGAAGGTGTGCGAACCCGCCCCGAACTCCGGCACGTTGGTCTTGCCGATCGTGATCGCCCCGGCGGCGCGCATCCGCTCGATGCTGACGTCGTCGTGCTCGGGGACATGCTCGGCGAGCAGCGGCGAGCCGTGGGTGGTGCGGATGCCGGCCGTGTTGTGGGTGTCCTTGTGGGCGACCGGCAGACCGTGCAGCGGGCCCACCTCCTCGCCGCGCGAGAGACGCTCGTCGGCCGCGGCCGCCTCCTCCACGGCCCGCTCGGCCGCCAGGGAGACGATCGCGTTGATCTCGGGGTTGAGCTGCTCGATCCGCTCCAGGTGCGCGGTCACCACCTCCCGCGCGGGGACAGCTCACGGGCGCGCAGCCGCCGGGCCAGACCGGTGGCGGTGGCGTCGCAGATCTCCGGGTGCAGGGGCTGGGTCACGGCCGGACTCCCTCGGGGCTGGTTCCCAGGACACGGTCGAGGTAGGGGTTGGCGAAGACTCCGGTCGGGTCGAGCGCGTCGCGCAGGGCGACGAAGTCGTCGAAGCGCTCGTAGCGGGGCCGGAGCCGCCCGGCGTCCAGCTGGTGCATCTTGCCCCAGTGGGGACGGCCGCCGTACGTGCCGAGGATGTCCTCGCAGGCCCGGAAGTACCGGTCGTGAGGCATGCGATGGTACTGGTGGAAGGCGATGTAGCAGCTCTCGCGGCCGTACGCGGTCGACAGCCAGATGTCGTCGGGCGCGGCGAAGCGCACCTCGAACGGGAACGACACCCGCTCCTCGTGGGCGTCGATCCACCGCTTGATCTCCTTCAGCGCGTCGACGACGTGCTCGCGCGGGACGGCGAACTCCCCTTCGTGGAAACGGACGTCGCGGGGCGAGGCGAAGACGCGGTACGAGAGATCGGACCACTCCCGCGTGGACATCGCCCGTGCGGCGAAGCGCGTGATCGGGGGGACCAGGCCGGGGAACCGCGTGCCGAGCCGGTTCAGCCCTTCGAAGCCGAGGTTGCTGACGGTCTCGTCCACGCGTCGGGCGACGGCGCCGATCGGCTTCAGCGGGGCGTCGGCGGGCAGGCGGTGGAAGCGGCGGGTCAGGGCCGTCGTGCTGTGCGGGAACCAGAAGAACTCGAAGTGGTCGTTGGCGTCGGCGAGTTCGTGCACGCGGTCGAACGTCTCGGCGACCGGCATGGCGGAGTCGTGGGCGTGCAGGGCGAACAGCGGGACGCACTGGAGGGTCACCGCCGTGATGACGCCGAGGGCACCGAGGCCGACGCGCGCGGCGGCGAAGAGCTCCGGCCGCTCGGTCGGCGAGCAGGTGGCCACCGACCCGTCGGCGAGAACGAGTTCGAGCCTCCGGACCTGGGTCGCGATGCCGCCGTAGCGGGTGCCGGAGCCGTGAGTGCCGGTCGAGACGGCGCCGGAGATCGTCTGGCGGTCGATGTCGCCGAGGATCTCCATGGCGAGGCCGAGTTCGGCGAGCAGCGGGTTGAGCTTCCACAACGGCATCCCGGCGTCGACGGTGACCAGTCCGGTCTCCCGGTCGGCCGAACGCAGGCCGGACATGCGGTCGAGGCGCAGCTGCACGCCCGGGGCGACGGCGACCGGGCTGAAGGAGTGGCCGGCGCCGACGGCCTTGACGCCGAGCCCGTCCCGTACCGCGTCCTCGACGGCGGCGGCCACCTCGCCGGTGTCCGCGGGACGCACCACACGGGCCGGACGCGCCGTCTCGTTTCCCGCCCAGTTCCGCCACGTGCTCGTGCTCGTACTCGTCATGGACCGGAAGCGTGGGGTGCCGCACCCCGTCACGTCAAGAGTCTTGGACCCTTGACTTGGACGCTTGACCAAGGGATGGTGGCCGCGCCCGCAGCAGGTCCGGAGAAAGGCCCGCAGTCAATGGGAGACGTGACGTCTCAGCAGCTCACCGCATCACTCCCCGCCCACCCGGCGCGTCCCGGCACCCCGGCCGGGTTCGTGGAACTGGAACGGGCCACGGCCCATCTCCAGCCGCCGTTCGCAGTGGTCGACGTCCAGGCCCTGCGCGCCAACGCGGCGCAGCTGGCCCGCCGGGCCGACGGCAAGCCGATCCGCCTCGCCAGCAAGTCGCTGCGCTGCCGCGCGCTGATGCGCGAGGTCCTCGGACTGCCCGGATTCGGCGGCATTCTGGCCTTCACGCTCCCCGAGGCGCTGTGGCTCGCGGAGGAGCACGAGGACGTGCTGGTCGGCTACCCCACCGCCGACACGGATGCGCTCGCCCGCCTGGCCGGGGACGAGCGGCTCGCCGCGCGTGTCACGATCATGATCGACTCGCCGGAGCAGCTGGACCTCGTGGCGGCCGCTGTCGGCCCGACCGGGCCGACGATCCGCGTCTGCCTCGATGTCGACGCCTCGCTGCGACTGCTCGGCGGCCGCCTGCACCTCGGCATGCGCCGCTCGCCCACGCACGACCCGCACCAGGCCCGCGACCTGGCGCTCGCCGTCGTCGCCCGGCCGCGTCTCCGCCTGGTCGGGGTGATGTCGTACGAGGGGCAGATCGCCGGCGTCGGCGACGACCGGCCCGGCTCGCGCGCGGCCCGCACGACCGTCCGGCTGATGCGGCGGATGTCCACCCGCGAACTCCGGCACCGCCGGGCCGCCGCCGTCCGGGCCGTACGCGCGGTCGCCCCGCTGGAGTTCGTCAACGGCGGCGGCACCGGCAGCCTGGAGACCACCTCCGCGGAGCCGGCCGTCACCGAACTCGGCGCCGGGTCCGGGCTGTACGCGCCCCGGCTCTTCGACCACTACCGCGCCTTCCGGCCGCTCCCGGCGGCGTACTTCGCGCTGCCCGTCGTACGCCGCCCCGCCCCGGGCCACGTCACGGTCCTCGGCGGCGGCTGGATCGCCTCGGGCGCCCCGGGGCCCGACCGGCTGCCGGTGCCGGTGTGGCCGCAGGGGCTGCGGACGCTGCCCCGGGAGGGCGCGGGCGAAGTCCAGACACCGCTCACCGGCGCCGCCGCGGACGGACTCCGCCTGGGTGACCGGGTCTGGTTCCGGCACGCCAAGGCCGGTGAACTGTGCGAGCGGGTCGAGGAGTTGCACCTGGTCGACGGCGACCGGGTGGTGGAGGTCGTACCGACGTACCGGGGCGAACGCCACGCCTTCCTGTGATCCCCCGCGGTCGGGGTACGGTGCCCCGGCCACCCACCGCTTCGAAGGAGTGCACATGACCCGCCGCTCAGCCGAGGAACGCCGCGAGCAGCTGGTCGAGGCCGCCCTGAAGGTCATGATCCGCGACGGCGTCGCCAAGGCCACCACCCGCGCGATCGTCGGCGAGGCGGGACTCCCTCTCGGAGCCTTCCACTACTGCTTCCGCTCCAAGGAGGAGCTGCTGCACGGCGTGATCGAACGGATCATGCACCGCACCCTGCCCCCGGTCCCGGCCCCGGCGACGCGGGCGGAGGACTCGACGCCGCACGACATCATCCGCACCGCCCTCCACACCTACTGGGACCGGGTCCGCGAGCGCCCCGAGGAACACCTCGTCACCTACGAGCTCACCCAGTACGCCCTGCGCAAGCCCGGCCTCGCGGACGTCGCCCGCCGCCAGTACGCCCACTACCTCCAGGTCATGCGCGACCACCTCGATGCCATCGCCGACACGGCCGGCATCAGCTGGACCGTCGACGCCGCCGGCCTCGCCCGCTACAGCCTCGGCGTCATGGACGGCCTCACCCTCACCTGGCTCATCGACCGCGACGACCCCCAGTCCCTGGCCGCCCTCGACGAGTACGTCGACCACCTGTGCGCGGTCGCCGCGCCCGACCGGGAGGGAGCCCGCACATGACGAGTCCGAGCACGCACGCCCTCGCGCTGCTCCTGCGAACTCTCCGCGAACCCCGCCCGGCCACCGCCGCACCCGCCCACCAACGCGTCCACGCCCCGAAGACCGGCCTCACCTCCCCGGCCTGAGGTTCTGTTCGGCATGTTCTCCACCGCCACGTTTCTGATGACACGTCATGTGAAGTGCGGGGCGATTCCGGCGCCGGTCGAGCGGGGCGCCTGACCTGGGGCTTCCGGGGAAGCGGGGCGGTCGGTGCGCCTCAGGGCACGCTGAACCTGAGGGCGAGGCGGGGGCACGGGGCGTCGGGTTCGTCCTCCGGGGGCGGGCCCCATGCCGCGAGGGCGGCGGACACCGTCTGTGCGCCCGATTCCAGGTAGCAGATCATGTTGACCGGGTACCGGCTGTTGTCGAACATGTAGCGGTCCATCGGCGTCGGCTCCTCGCTGATGCGGAGTCCGCGCTCTTCCGGCGGGCCGATGCGGTGCCAGTCGGGATGCAGATGGAAGGACCCGAGCACTTCGGTTCCCTCGCGCTCCGCCTGACGGTGGATGCGCAGCAGGTCGGCGGAGGAGCACCAGAAACCACGCCGGGAGTTTCTGTAGGCGCTTCCGAAGCATGGTTCTATCGAGTGCGAAAACTCCTCCAACGCCACTGGATCGGTGGCGCGAACGTTGGTCGCGAACTCTATGGAGGTGATGGCTGCGGTGCCGTCCTCCACGGTCCCGAGGAGGAGGGCGAAACAGGATGGAGGTTCATGCGGTAAGCACTTTTCGTATTCGTCGTGAGCCGCCGAGATGAAAGACTTCAGGGAATCGAAGTCGATGGACACGGCGTGCGGATTCATGGTCACGGGTTTCATCCTCCGTCGGGAGTGCGTGCATGCTCGTCCGCGGTGCGGCGGGACGCGGTGTCCAGGCGGCGGACGTCGCTCTCGGTGAGTTCGAGGGCTGCTCCCGGAATCAACTCGGCCAATTGCTCCGGTGTCCTGCTGCTGGCGACGGGAGCGACCACATGGGGCTGCGCGCGGAGCCAGGCGAGGGCGATCACGGCGGGGGTGGTGTCGTGTTCGCCGGCGACCTCGTCCAGGGCGCGGAGCACCGCCCGGCCGCGGTCGGTCGATCCGTACGCCTGCGCCGCAGCGCTGCGCACACTCTCCGGCGCGGGCGCCCCCTGGCGGTACTTACCCGTCAGAAAACCCTGTGCCAGGGCGAAGTAGGGGACGCAGGAGACGCCCTCGCGCTCGCAGACGGGGGCCAGAGCGCTCTCGAACGCCTCCCGCTCCATCAGGTTGAAGGGCGGCTGCACGGCGACGTACGCCGCAAGACCCGATCGCTTCGAGATCGCCAGGGACTCGGCCAGCCGGGGAGCGCTGATGTTCGAGGCCCCTATGTGGCGCACCTTCCCCGCCGTCACCAGCCCGTCAAGTGCCGAGAGGGTCTCTTCCAGGGGCGTGTGGGGGTCGTCGGCGTGTGTGTAGTAGAGGTCGATGCGGTCCGTTCGAAGGCGGCGGAGAGAAGCTTCGACGGCCTGCCGGACGACCGTTGGCGAGAGCCCCGTCAGATCGCTCTTGCGACCCACCTTGGTGGCTATCACCAGGCGGTCCCGAATTCTCCGTGACGCCAGCCATTCGCCCAGGATCGATTCGGATTCACCGCCGGTGTTCGAGGGGGCCCACTGGGAGTACGAGTCCGCCGTGTCGATGAAATTCCCGCCGGTCTCCACATAGGCATCGAGAATGCGGAAGGAGGTCGGCTTGTCGGCGGTCCAGCCGAACACGCTGCCGCCGAGGCAGAAAGGAAAAACGTCCAGATCGGAATGCATGATGGCAGTCAAGGGTGCCTTCTGAGTTCTGTCGGCGCGGCGGTCCGGGCCGGACCGCCGCGCGTCGAATGTGAGGTCTTTCTGCGATGCCCTCGCGGCACCGCTGCCACGGTCCTCAGGACCCGGAACCGTCCGCGTCCCCGGCCGTGGCCCGAAGGTGTTCGGCCAGCTCCCGCAAGGTGGGATGGAGGTAGACGTCCGACCAGACGAGTGCCGGGTCGATCGCCATGATGCGCAGGGCCGTCATGGAGTCGCCGCCCAGCGAGAAGAAGTTGTCGTCCCCGCGTACGACCTCGACCCCCAGGGCCTGTCGCCACACCGCGGCGATCCGCTTCTCCCACGGGGAGGCCGGCTCGTCCGCCGGATCTCCCGGCTCCGTTCCCCGGGCGGCCTGCGGGAAGGCGGTGGGCAGGGCACTCCGGTCGACCTTGCCGTGCGGGTTCAGCGGCATCCGCGCGATTTCCACCACGGTGCTGGGAACCATGTAGGCGGGCAGTTTCCGCGCGACGTGAGCGCGTACGTCCTGCGCCTGGAGGCTCTCGCCCTCGTGCGGGACGACATGGGCGACGAGCACGGGGGTGGTCGACGCGCCGGACTCCGCGATGACCACGGCCTCCTTGACCGCCGGGTGCTCCAGGAGCGTCGTCTCGATCTCCGCCAGATCGATGCGCAGACCGTGCACCTTGACCTGGAGGTCCGCCCGGCCGAGCAGTTCGATCACTCCGTCCGCGCCGAACCGGGCGAGGTCGCCCGTCCGGTAGAGCCGCTCGTCGGTGATGTCACCGTACGACCAGGTGATGAAGCGCTCGGCGGTCAGGGCGGGCTGGTTCAGGTATTCGCGCGCCAGACCGGTCCCGGCGAGATACAACTCTCCCGTGACACCGGGCGGAACGGGCTGGAGCCGGTCGTCGAGGATGTAGGTGCGCTGGTTCGCCATGGGACGCCCGTACGGGATGCTGGTCCAGGCCGGATCCGTGGACTCCACCTCGTGGAGGGTCGAGTAGATCGATGCCTCGGTGGCTCCGCCGAGTGCGACGAACCTGAGACCGGGCGCGTGCCTGCGGACCCGGTCGGGCAGCCGCACCGGGATCCAGTCGCCGGCGAGCAGGGCGAAACGCAGCTTGCTCAGCGCGGCCCCGCGGCCGTCGCCCGCGTTCTCGACGTGCTCAAGGAGAAGTTCCAGCAGCGCGGGGGCGGTGTTCCACACCGTGATCCCGTGGTCCGTCGCGAGTTCCGCCCAGTGCCCCGGGTCCTTGGCGCGGTCGGGGGAGGGGAGGACGAGTGTGCCGCCGGCCGCGGTGATGCCGAGGTACTCGTAGACCGACATGTCGAAGGTGGGCGAGGACAGGCCCAGGACCTTGTCCCCGGGGCCCACCCCGAAGCGTGTGTTGAGGTCCGCGATGTTGTTCACCACTCCGCGGTGGCACACGGCGATCGCCTTGGGGGTGCCGGTGGATCCCGAGGTGTGGATGACGTAGCAGAGGTTCTCCGGGCCCGCCCCGGACGTCGGATTGTGCTCCGGGAGACCGGCGAGGACGGCCGCCCGCCGGTCCAGCACCACGGTGCGGCCGGGCGGCCGGACGTCGTCCGGGCCGTCGACGAGATCGCTGCTGGTGATCACCGTCCCGCACGCAGCCCCCTCGATCAGGGCCCTGAGCCGCGGCGTCGGATGCGTCGGGTCGAGCGGTACGTAGGCTCCGCCCGCCTTGAGCACGGCGAGCATGGAAACCAGGAGATCGGGGGAGTGCCGAAGGTGCAGTGCGACGCGGTCGTCCGGACCGACACCCAGGCCGCCCAGGTGGTGCGCCAGCCGGTTGGCCGCCGTGTTGACCTCCCGGTAGGAGAGCCGCGTCGCCCCCTGGATCACGGCGACCGCGTCGGGCTGCCGCTCCGCCAGGTCCTCGAACGCCTCGTGCAGGCACGCCCCGTCGTGGGGCAGCGGTGTGGCGGTGTCGTTCCATTCGACGAGGATGCGGTGGAGTTCGTCCCGCCCGAGCAGCGCGAGTTCAGCCAGTGCGTGGTCGGGGCGGGAGAGACCGTCGCCGAGCAGGGTCACGTAGTGCGTCAGCAGCCGTTCCGCGGTCGCGGCGTCGAAAAGCCTTTGGTCGTAGTGCAGTTCGACGCGCCGGGAGGGGCCCGACGGGTCGGGAAGGGCGAACTCGATCTCGTACGGGCGCTCGGCGACGTCGTCCCCGGTAGCGCCGAGGCGTACGGCGACGGTGGCCGGACCGGGCTGGTCCTCCGCAGCGACCAGGGGGCCGCGGGTGGTGTTCTCGGCCAGGGCGCGGAGGGTGGACGCACCGGTGACGGTGAAGCGGATCAGGTCTCCGGGAGCAGGCGCGCCAGCGTCGTGCAGATCGACGAGTTCCTGCCCGGAGCAGCGGTGGAGCAGTGCGGCGAATCCCGCCAGGAGGACGTTCGCGGGGGAAGTCCGGCAGGCCGACGCCAAGACGGCGACGGCGTTCTCGTACGGGGTCGGTAACTCCTTGACCGCGACTGCCCCGCACCGGGGTGTGAGCGTGCCGCGCGGCCGGTCCGTGGGGAGCTGAATGGCAGAAGAAGTCAAGTCCCTTTTCTTCCCTGATCGAGGGTGCTTCGGAGGCAGTTGAATCATCGGCCAGGAAATCGGGACAGTAGTAGCCCCGCGTCGCCCACCTCAATGTGAGGAGCCTCACAAGTGATCGACGCTCGTCGGGGGGCAACACTAAGGTCCAATCGGTGGCAATTGCGCGAGATCCACATGACGTCAACCTGCGGCGACAGTAGGGAAACGGGGGAATGGTCAGCGTGAGTGCGCGATCGGCTTCACCCTTCGACACCCTCGATGCACCGGACCTGTTACGCCGGGACGGCGAGAAGTGGGCCACCGCGGGAGCCGGAGTGCTGTCCTCCTGGGTCGCCGACATGGACTTTCCCACCGCCCCCGCAGTGCGGGAGGCACTGCGCCGGAGGGCCGAGGGGGATCTCGGCTACCCCGCCTGGTTCGACCAGTCCGGTGGCGGTCCGCTCGGGGGAGTGTTCGCCGAGAGGATGCTGCGCCGGTTCGGCGCCGAGGTGGACGAGACGCACGTGCGCATGTTCACCGACATCAACCAGGCGATGCTGGCCACCCTCCAGGTCGCCACCCGGCCCGAAGACGCCGTTCTCCTGCACACCCCCGCGTGCCCGCCGTTCGTCGAGGTCATCGAGAGGATCGGCCGTCGGCCGCTGACCGTCCCGCTGCAAGCGACCGACACCGGCTGGGAGTTCGACCCGGACCTCATGGAACGGGCGGTGGCGTCCCGTGACTCCGGACGGTGCAGGGTCCTCTTCCTGGTGAATCCGCACAACCCGACCGGCCGCGTCTTCCGGCGCGACGAACTGGAGAACCTGGCTGAACTGGCCATCAGGCACGACCTGTTGGTGATCTCCGACGAGGTGCACGCGGACCTGACCCACCCCGGCCACCGCCACATCCCGTTCGTCTCGCTGAGCGACGAGATCGCCGCGCGCACGGTGACGCTCACCTCCGGCAGCAAGGCATTCAACCTCTCGGGTGTGCGCTGCGCCGTGGCCCACGTCGGGCCGAAAGCCGTCCGGGAAGCCCTCGACGAACGGCACGGCCTGATGTTCGGACAGGTGGGCGTGCTGGGCGTCGAAGCGCTGAAGGCGGCCTGGACCCAGGGGGACGACTGGCTGGACGACGTCACCGGGGTGCTGGACCGCAACCGGCGGCGCGTGGCCGAACGCCTGCCCGAGGGCCTTCGCTACCGACTGCCGGAGGCCACGTTCCTGGCCTGGCTCGACTGCCGCGGCCTCCGCCTCCCGGACCCGGACCCCATGCCCTACTTCCGGGACGAGGCGAAGGTGCTGCTCTTCTCCGGCCCCGCCTTCGGAGCGGCCGGAAACGGCTTCGTACGGCTCAACTTCGCGACGTCCGGGCCGCTGCTCGACGAGAAGCTGGCACGCATGGGTGCCGCGTCCCGCAGGCGTCACTGATCCGATCGGGCCCGCCGTCAGGAGACCGGGCCCGGAGAACTGCCAGTCGACCGGCACCGCGATTGAGTACGGAGGGTTTGTGACCACCCATGTCATCGAAGAGGCGGGAACCGGCAGCGAGCGGACAGTGATGCACCGGGCGGGGGATTCTGCCGACTTCGAGTCGTTCCTGGAGCGATGTCGCCGGCGTCGGGCACGACTGGCCGACGATCTGGGGACGGCCCCGGCGCGGACCCGGTACTTCCCGGTGCTGGCCGTCCTCGCGCCCGTGATGACCCAGGCCGAGGGAGAGATCACCTACCCCGGCGACCCCATGGCCCTCTACGCCGCACTCAGCGTCGCCGTCCACCGGGCCGTGCACGACGCGGGTCCCCTGGAAGAAGCCACGCACTACAACGACCTCGCGCCCGAGTGGACCGCCTTCCCGTCCAAGGAGTACCGGGCCTCCGTGGGCCACGACGGACTGCGCCCGTACGGAACCGCGCCCAACACGGACCAGACGGTGTTCGATCCGCGCGTCTGGGACGAGGCGGCACGGGGCACCTGGATCCGGCTGCTGCGCGAGGTCCGGCCGGGAGTCGTCCTCATCAGCGCCGTCTCACCGGCGCACAGATATGCCCTGGAGATCGCCGCCCTGGTCAGGAGCGAGGTTCCGGACGCCTATGTCGTCCTCGGCGGCCGGCACGCCGACGAGACCGTCACGGCCGCCCCCGGGGGAAAACGACTGCTGGTCAGGCCCAGCGGCACACCGGCCGTGATCCGGGAGGGGAAGGTCCCCCCGGTGATCGACGCCGTCGTCGCCGGTGAGGCGTACCACGCGGTCGACGTACTGATGAGGGCGCTCGCCCTGGCCATGGACCTCGAACACCGACGGGTGGACCCGGCCCAGGTACTGCCCTGTCTGCAGGGGTTGCTCCACCAGGAGGGCGTCGGGCCGGGAACGTCGCTCGTCCTCCTCTCGTCGCGCGATCCGGGCGAACCCTTCCACGCCGTACCGCTCAACGGCCCCGCCCTGGACCTCGCGTCCCTTCCCGCACCGTACGAGGCCTTCGCGATCCGTTCGCACTTCCCGGTCTTCAAGGACCCGGACTCCGGCGCCGCGCTGCGCACCGCGCATTTCATGGTTTCCAACGCATGCCCGTACCGCTGCAACTTCTGTTCCGAGTCCGCCCGGGTCGGGCACGGGCTGAGGCGCTTCAGGGACGACGCGATCGGAAGGGCGATCGAGCGGATGTGCGAGTACGTGGGCTACGGCGCGAAGGCGGTCTTCTTCGACGACTCCGTGTTCTGGAGCGGACGCTACAAAGACATAACGGAATTCTGCCGGGAGCTCAGCCGCATCCGGGCCACCGACCTCGCATCCCACGATCCGCGCCTGCGGACGCACCTCACCGACGAAGACGACGTGGAGCGGCTGCGACGCCTCCGGTGGGGGGCGCAGCTGACCGTCGACACCCTGGTCGCGCTGCACTCGGGAAGGGAGTCCGACGAGATCCTCCGGCAGATGCGGGACGCCGGGTGCTCGTACGTCTACATCGGCATCGAGAGCATGTCCTCCCAGGTCATGGACGGCATCCACAAGAACCTCCGGCGCGAGGAGAGCCGCCCCTGGGGGTCCAAGGTGCGGGAGGCGGCGGCCCTCGTCAAGAAGCACGGTCTGCAGCTGGGCACCTCCGTGCTGTTCGGACTGGACGGGGAGACGCGCTCCAGCATCGACGAGACGATCCGCGAAGTGGGCCGCCTGATCGACGACGGCTTGATCGACCTGGCCAGCCCCAACATCCTCACCTACCACCCGGCAACCCCGGTCACCCGGCAACACGGCATGCACGAGCGGCTCGACTACCACTCGCCGCGCATCGACAACAGGGAGCCGTACATCTACTTCGAGGAGGCGTTCCCCGGCGTCGTCTCCGTCCTCCTCACCGAGGACGACATCTGGCACATCCACGAGGAGACCCGGGTCCAGTGGGGAGGGGCGCGCAACGACACGCCCGTCGACAGGGGACCGGCCCCGGGGGAACCGCCCGGGGAATCTCCCGGTGGGCGCACCGAACCCCTGGAGGCCGTCCATGGCTGAGAAACGGACCACCGAGTACCTCGCCGGCCCCGACGAGACGCAGGCCGCCGTCCTCGCCCCCCTGGCGCCGACCCAACGCCGCATGTGGCTGCTGGAACAGCTCAGACCTGGACGCACCGAGTACAACGTCGTCGACCTCTGGGCCGTCGACGGTCCGCTGGACACGTCGGCCCTCGAAGCGGCGGTGGGCGACGTGCTGCAGCGCCACGAAGTCCTGCGCACCACCTTCCACCTGATCGACGGCGAACCGGTGCAGCGGATCCACCCCGTGAGCGCGGTGGGGCTGGAGGTGATCCCGGGGGTACTGGAGGGGGCCGCGGCACACGAGCGCGTCGAGAGCCTCGCACGCACCCCGTTCGACCTCACCAGCGCGCCGCTCGTGCGCTGGACGCTCCTGCGCACGGGAACCGACACCCATCTCCTCCAACTCGTCGTGCACCACCTCGTCGTCGACGGATGGTCGCTGGAGATCCTGCTGAGCGACCTGTCCGCCTGCTACGCCGCACGGCTGCGGGGCGCGGAGCCCCGGCTGCCCGCAGTGCCCACGCCGTACCGGACGTACGCACTGCGACGCACCGATCCGAAGGTCCTGGAGGAACAGACCGCTTTCTGGAAGGAACTCCTCCGCGACCTGCCACCACCCCCGGCGCTGCCCCCGGCCGCCCCGGGCACACCGTCCGGCGCCCTCCGCGAGTCCCTTCCCGTCGACCCGGCGCTGGTCCGGCAGGTCAAGGAGCTCGCCAAGGCGGAACGCGTCACGGTGAGCGCCGTCTGGCTCGCCTGTTTCGCCGTCGTCCTCGGGCGTTGGGGAGGGACCCGGGACGTGGTCCTGGGAACCCCGCTCAGCGGCCGGACCGGCGCGGACCTCCTCCAGACCGTCGGTTTCTTCATCTCGACGGCCGTGCTGCGCCTGAGGCTCCCGGAAGCCGAGTCCGGCCGCGAGACGCTCAGACGCGCACACGAGATGCTGATCGGTGCCCAGCTGCACCAGGAAGTGCCGTTCGACGACGTCGTCGCCGCCGTACGGCCGACACGGGACGCGGACCTCGCCGCGCCGTTCTCGGCGTGGTTCAACGTGCTCGGCTATCCGACCCATCGGCTCCGCCTCGGGACCGCGACCGCGCGGCGCCTGCCGGCCCCGGTCGCCGGTGTGCCCTTCGGCGTGTCCCTCTACGTGGACCAGCGCGACGAGGACGCCGTACGACTGGACCTCGTGCACGACCCCGCATTCCTGGAACGCCCCTACGCGTCGGCCCTGTTGACGCAGATGCTGGCGGTGGCACGCTCCTTCGCCGACGACGTGTCCGTACACCTCGACGCCCTCGACCTCGACGGGGGACGGCACGGGGCCCCGGAGACTCCCGCGCCCGTGCCCGTCCGGGACGGCATGCTCGACAGGCTCCGCCGCCACCCCGCCGGGAATCCGGCCGTCACCGACCACGAGGACAGCTGGACCTACGCGGACCTGCTCGCGGCCTCGGCCGGTGTCGCCCGGCGGCTCGGGGACGCGGGCCTGGCCCCCGGAGACCTCGTGGAGATCGAGGAGGCCCCCGGACGGCACCTCGCCGCGGCGGTGCTGGGCGTCTGGGAGAGCGGCGGGGTCTTCCTCGTCATGGACCCGAACCACCCCGCGCCCTGGCGGGCGAGGCTGAGGGAGAAGGCGCAGCCGCGCTTCGTCCTGCGGTGCACCGGCGACGGAGTGTCCGTCGAGGAACCGGGGCCCGGTGCACGGGCGCCGCACCACCGCGTCGGCGGCGGCCCCCACCCGGACGCGGGACGCCCGCTCTACCTGCTCCCCACTTCGGGCACGACGCGCGAACCGCGGCTGGTGCTCGGTGCCGAGCGGCCTCTTCTCGCCTACCTGGAGTGGTGGTCGTCGCGGTACAGGATCGGTCCGGGGGACCGGTTCTGCGCACTGTCCGGGCTGTCGCACGATCCGCTCCTGCGCGACATGCTGCTTCCGCTGTGGAACGGGGGAGTGCTGACGGTGCCACCGCTCGGGCACCGGGTGGACCCCGCCCGCACCGCACAGTGGCTGGCGGACCACCGCGTCTCGGTGGTCCACGCGACGCCGATGGTCGGGCGGCTGATCGCGCAGGCCGCGCGGCGCGAGGGTGCGGCGCTGGACCACGCCCGGCTGGTCTGCTTCGGCGGCGACGTCCTCACCGACGAGACGGTCACCGCCTGGCGCGCCGTCGCCCCGTCCGCGCGGATCGTGTCCGTCTACGGGACCACCGAGACGCCCCAGGCCGCGAGTTGCCACGACCTGCCGCCCGGCGCACCCGGCCGCGACCGGCACGAGACCCCCCTCGGGCACGGTGCCGTCGAGGCGCGTCTCGACGTCCGCACGGCAGGGGGCCTGCGGGCCGCCTGCGGTGAACTGGGTGAAATCGTCGTCCGTAGCCCCCTTCTGACGATGGGTTACCTGGACGACGAAGCCGCCGCCGCACAGGTCTACGAGAGCGACCGGGGGGACGCCCCCGGCCGGACCGTCTTCCGCACCGGGGACGTCGGCCGCCGCCTCGCCGACGGTTCGGTGGCGTTCGCCGGCCGCGGCGACGCCATGGTGAAGTCCCGCGGGCACCGCGTCTCGCCAGCCCACCTCGCCGCCGAGCTGCGCGCTCTTGCGGGAGTGGCGGATGCGGCGGTGGTACCGCGTGACGGGGGAACGACGGGCGCACGGCTGATCGCGTACGTGGTCCCCGAGGCCGGTACCGCGACGGAACCGCAGGACGTTCTGCAGCGGCTGGCGCGGCTCCTGCCGAGCGGCCACCTGCCCGACGACGTGTGCTTGCTGGCTGCCCTGCCCCTCACCCCCAACGGGAAGCTGGACGCCCGGCGGCTGCCGGCCCCCGGCGTGCGCACGGGCGGGCCCGGTGCCGCGGCCCCGAGCGGCCGGGCGGCGGCCCCGAAGGGCACGGGGACCCACGCCGAGCCGCGCCGTGGGGACCTGGAACGGACCATCGCGGGCGTCTGGCAGGAGATCCTGCGCCTCCCGGCGGTCGGGACCGACGACAACTTCTTCGACCTCGGCGGCACCTCCGCGGCCGCTGTACGGCTCCGCATCCGGCTGGAGGAGGAACTCGGCCGGGAGCTGCCGCCCCTGCTGGTGTTCCAGAGCTCCACGGTCCGGCGGATGGCGGGCCGGCTGTCGGGGCCGCCCGCAGCGCCCAGGGAAAGCCCGTTCACGCCACCGGCACGCCGCACGAGCGCTCGCGAACTGCGGCGCGCCGCCAGGGCGGCCATCAACTCCGAAGGGGGCCACCGATGAACCGGAACCGAGCCGTGCCGACGGCGGCGCGGAGCAAATGGATCAAGGAACCCGTCCCCCGGCCCGGCACACGACGTCCACGGCTGCTCTGCTTCCCGTTCGCGGGCGGCGGCGCGACCGCCTTCCGTACCTGGCCGGCACTCCTGGAGGACGTCGCGGACGTCCATGCCGTACGGCTTCCGGGACGGGAGGAACGACACGGGGAACCGCCGGTCACCGACCTCGACGCGCTGGCCCGTGAGGTCGCGGACGCCGTCTCCGACTGGTGCCTGCCCCCCTACGCCCTCTACGGCCACAGCATGGGGGCGCGACTCGCGTACCGGGTCGCCCACGCCCTGGCGGAGCGGGGACTTCCCATGCCGGGGCTCCTCGTCGTCGCGGCCCACCAGGCACCGCACCAGCCCGCACCGCGGCCACTGATGCACTCCCTGCCCCGCGAGGAACTCGTCCGGAGAATCAGGGAGTTCGGGGCCACCCCCCAGGTCCTGCTGGACAACCCGGAGATGCTCGACTTCTTCCTGCCCGTCATCCGTGCGGACTTCGCGCTGAGCGAGGCGGCAAAGGAGCAGGAAGCCCGCCCCCTGGACGTGCCGATCCTCGCGCTCGGAGGGGAGGACGACGCGCCGGTCGGCATGAACGAACTGAACGCCTGGTCCCTGCACACGACGGCGGCCTTCCGGGTACGCCGGTTCGCGGGGGGACACTTCTTCCAGTTCTCGAGCGAGGAGCAGCTGATGGAGCTGCTCCGGGAGGAGCTGGAAGATCTCGGGGACGGGCGGGACGAGGGCTTTTGACGTGCCGGAAGCAAAGTGCCGTCAGCGACCGGCACGGTCCTTTGCGAGCTGATGTGCGACGGCCTCGACGAGTCCCGGCACGGCGTCGCCGAGGAGGAAGTGGCCACCGCGTACGGACCGGGTGGTGAAACGGCCCTCGGTGAGACGCGCCCACTCGTCCTCGCTGCCCTCGCCGAGAACGCGGTCGTCGTCGCCCCTGACGGCGAGGACCGGAGCCTTGATCCGGCCGAAGTCGTCGGCGCTCCAGGTCTCGAACGCCTGGAAGTCGGCCCGGATCGCGTTCTCGGTGAGCTCGAAGATCGATCGGCCGTACCGGCCGTCGTCCATGGCACCGGTGGCGACCAGCGAGGCGTACAGCTCGTCGGACGGCAGTTCGTGCGTGAGCCGTCCGGCCGTCACCCGGCCCGGCACCGGCGCGCTGGCCGTGATCAGCCGGACGACCTCGCACTCCTGCGCCTCCTCCAGGAGTTGCGCGACCCGGAAGGCCACCGGCCCTCCGAAGCAGTGCCCGAACAGGGCCACGGGACCGGTGTGGCCTGCGAGTTCGGCGGCGATGTGCCGGGCGACGTGTTCCATCGAGGTGAGGAGGGGCTCCCGCAGCCGGCTCTCCCGGCCGGGCAGCCGCACCCCGACGACCGAGATCCAGTCGGGGACCAGCTCGCTCCAGAGCCGGAAGGGCGCGGCGCCGGCGCCGGCGTGGGCGATGCACAGAAGGCGCAGTCCCGGGGGACCGGGGTCCGGCGAGCCGAAGTTCACCAGCACCGAACGGGGGCGCGGGGCGGTCATCGCACGAGTCCGTAGAGGTCCCGCACCACCCGGCTCTCCAGGCGTCCGGGCCCCAGTCCCTGGAACGACTCGTTCGTCGCCAGGTGGCACACGACGAGCCCGCGCTCCACGTCGCCCACGGCGATGCCGCAGTTGGAGCCGGTGTGTCCCACGACGCGGGAGCCGCGAGGCGCGCCGAAGAGGACGGAGTCGACGCAGGCTCCGAGTCCCCAGGAGATGTCCAGGTCGCCGAAGTAGCCGTCCACCAGCCCACTTCGGTGGGCGGTCGTGATGATCTCCAGGGCCTCGGGCCGCAGCACCCGCTGGCCGTTCGCCTCTCCGCCCCGGACCAGGCATTCCACCAGACGCGCCAGCTCGTGGGCCGGCCCGTGCGCGCCGACGCTCGGGTGCTGTGCGAGGAACGAGGAGGGAGTGGGGTCGGGGACTTCGCCGCCCTCTTCGGCCGGGTCCTCGTCCCAGCCGTACAGGGGGAGCGGGACCAGGTCGGCCGGGGTGCCGAACAGCGTATGGGTCAGCCCCAGGGGCGACAGGAAGTTCCGGTGCACGTACTGCTCATGGGTGACCCCCGACAGACGGCCGACCCATTCGGCGACCACGACCCAGGAACCGACGGGGCTGTACCGGGCCCGGGAGCCGGGCGGGGCGGAGAGCGAGGTCTCGCACAACGCGGCGAGGGCCTTCTCGTGGTCGGTCGTGTAGAACGGTGCCTCGCTGTCGATCGCGTACGGCACGGCGTGCGACATCAGCTGCGCGATCGTGACGTCGTGCTTTCCGTTCCGGGCGAATTCGGGGACCACCTCCGCGACCGGCGTCCGGGGGCTCATCCCGTGTTCGTCCAGCAGCCGGGCCACGGCCATCGCACCGAGCAGCTTCGTCGAACAGATCCACGGGACGGCGTCGTTCCGGAGCAGGGGCGTTCCCGGGGACGATTCCCCGAACACCTCGTCGACAACCGTCTCGCCGTCCACGGAGGCGTAGAGCTGCACACCCAGGTGGCGATCGTTCGCGATGGCCGACCGAATGCGGTCGATCGCACGGTCAACAGGGTTCATCTGTCATCTCCCGATGGGGAATTGGATCGGTGGGAATGCTGGGCACCGGTCGGGCGGGTCACCCCGACAGCTCGATGGTTCCTCGGCGGCGCTCGCTCGTCACCGCGTGTTTGAGGAGAAGAATCCCGATCAGCAGCCAGAAGCCGCCCACCGCGATTTCCCGTACGAGAGAGGGGAGGACATCGCTCCGGCCGCCGGAGTCCAGGACCGTGCGCAGCGCATGGAGTCCGTGGGTGAGCGGAAGGAAATCCGTGACCGCGCTCACGGCCCCGGGCCAGTAATCCACCGGAACGTTCACACCGCAGAACGTCATGAGGGACAGATAAGCGAGGTTCAGGGCGAGGAACTGCAGTGCGGGGAAGCGCATGACGACAGCGCCGATGGCAATCCCCAGCGCATAGGCCGACGCTCCCGTCACCAGCATGAGGAAAGGTACGAGGAGCAGGCCGGGGAAAGGCAGTCGGATTTCGAAGACCAGGGCTGCGACGAACAGGGCCGCCGTACTGCTGACGACACCGGTGACGAGGCAGTAGATGCCGCGTCCCAGGTAGGTGAGCGCATAGTCGGCGGGCGCCGCCACCTGGAGGGCGAGAGTCCCCAGTGCGCGTTCCCGCACCGTGGAGGTGATGACGGCGAGAGCCTCGATGCACACGATGGCGGTGGCGTTTCCGATGACCATGTACCGGATGCGCTCCGGGGACTGGACCAGCAGCCCCATGCTGCCGAAGAAGATCACCTGGGCCACGAGGCGGAGAAACCAGCCGAACACCCAGGCGCGCCAGGTGTAGAACGTCGAGAACTCGCGGAACCCGATGCGTGCCGCAGTGGTGAAGACGCCGCCCCACTCAGAAATCAGTCTCATTCCGTCCCCGCGATTCCATGGGCCCGTGCGCGATGCATGAAGCGGTTCACCACGAGGAATCCGAGCCCGAAGGAGACGCCTCCCAGCAGGCACAGCGCTCCCAGCCGCAGTCCGAAGTCCTCGATCGGTGCCGGATCCGTCGCCGAACGCAGGAGGTCGGCGCTCCAGTAGAGGTAGATGAACCAGCTGGCCGGTCTGATCCACAACGGCAGGAACGTCACGGGAACCAGCACGCCGCCCAGGACGTAGAACGGGTATCCGAGGGCGTTGGCGAAGCGCTTCGCGGACCGGGCGGTCACGAAGGCCCCCGCCATCACCGTCGCCGTGCCCGCCGTGGCGAGCGCGGTGACCAGGAGCGTCAGCAGGATGTGCCACGGGTGCGCGGTGGGCAGTGAGATGCCGAAGAACACCCGGGCGGTGAGCAGCGCCTCGGCGAAGGCGAGGAGACCGGCCACGGAGACGACGAGGATCCGGCCCGTGAGCATGAGCGAGAGGTTGGCGGGCGACGCGGTGAAGAGCTCCAGCATGCCTTCCTCGCGGTCGTCGTCGATGATCGACCCGGCGAGATCGAGGGAGACCAGCCACAGGGCCATCAGCGTGGGGGCGATCACCGCGTAGGGGGCGAGGTCCGCGCGGTCCGCCGCCTTGAACGAGGACAGGAAGATGGCCGAGAAGAACGGGATCGTGGTGAAGACCAGGAGGTGTCCCGCGTTTCTCCGGAAGAGGCGGAGCTGGATCCTTGTCCCGGCGAGGAGTTCGTTCATACCGAGAGCCCTCGGTCTCCCACCACGGCCACGTACACGTCCTCCAGGCTCGGCAGGCTGGTGCGCAGCACGGTGACCCCGCCCGAGACGAGAAGCTCCAGGACCGGCCGTACCGTTCCCGGGGAGTCCGTGTTGATCTGGATCCAGTCGTTCGGGTGCGTGTCGATCGAGGCGACACCGTCGAGCCGGCCGATCTTCTCGCGCAGGTCGGCCGGGACGTGCTGCGCCTCCACCCGCTCGAATGCGGTGATCCACCGGCCGATGGTGTCGGGACTGGCCGTACCGACGACCCGGCCGTGGTCGATCAGGGTGATGCGGTCGCAGACCGCCTCCGCCTCGCGCATGTCGTGGGTGGTGAGCAGGATCGTCCGGCCGTCCCTGCGCAGGTCGTGCACCAGAGTGCGGAATTCCCGTGCTGCCACGGGGTCCATGCCCACGGTCGGCTCGTCCAGGAAGAGGACCTCGGGGTCTCCCACCAGCCCGCGTGCCAGATGAAGGCGCTGCTTCATGCCGCGCGACATGTGGTCCGCCAGTGTGTCCGCGTGTTCGCCCAGTCCTATGCGTTCGAGAAGGTCTGCTGTGCGGGCTTTCCGGCCGTTCCTGGAAAGGCCGTGGAGCGCTGCCCAGTAGTCGAGGTTCTCGCGGGCGGTGAGCCGGCCGTAGAGTCCGCGCTCCCCGCCGAAGACGATGCCGATCCGGCGGCGGACCTCGGCGGTTTCGGTGGCCACGTCGTGGCCCAGGACACGGGCCTGTCCGGAGGTCGGCAGCAGGACCGTCGAGAGGATTTTGATGAGGGTGCTTTTCCCGGCTCCGTTCGGCCCCAGGATGCCCCTCACCTCACCGGGTTCGATGTGCAGGTCGATGCCGTGCAGCGCCGTGAAGGACTTCTTCTCCGAGGAGCGGGTGACACCGGTCCGGGATTTTCTGATGTAGGTCCGGGTTAATTCCTGGACATCAATGGCGTGATTCATGTCTGGCCTCCCGCGTCAGATGGCTGCGCAACGACCTCGACGAGCAACCCGATTTCAGGCCATTCGAAGACGGTTCGCAGACTCGCTGTCACGCCGAAAGTCTCTTCAATCCAGGTGCTGAGATGAGCCGCGTTCACCGATGTGAGGCCGAGATCGAACAAATCGTCATTCTCTTCGACCGGCTTTCCGATCAGGGCTTCCACCTGCTCCGTGATGAGCTGCCGAATCTCCGCCTCGCCGAATTCAGGCCGCATCGCGCCAGGAGATCATGGGCGGATGGGAAGGGTCAAGTCGCTTGGCAGGTACGGTTCTTCGCTGTCACGGCGGTGTGGGCGATGCCCGATGGGTCCGGCTTGTCTCGGTTTTCGGAAGTGATCCGGATCTCTCTTTCGATATCTCTGGACTGCGACAGTCCCGGCTGCGTACTTTGGCTCAGGGGTGCTTGATCGTCTGGGTGCCCGAACACCTCCGTCCGTTTGTGAGGACGGGTGACGAAACACATGCTTGCCGATGTCTCCAGTACTGTGGCGGGATTGTCGTGACTCACTTCAGGCGAGATCTTTACGGTGGTCGTGTCGTGGTCATCACGGGCGGTGCCACCGGAATCGGATTCGGTATGGCCCGCGAGTTCGGGCTGCACGGTGCACATGTGGTGCTGGCCTCGCGCAATGAGGAACGTCTGGAGGCCGCGCGGACCCGGCTCGCGGGGCTCGGCGTGAGCTGTGCCGTCGTGCCCTGCGACGTGCGCGACGAGGAAGCCGTGGCGCGGATGGTGGACGAGACGGTCGCCGAGTCCGGCGGCATCGACGTGCTCGTCAACAACGCCGCGGGCAACTTCTACTCACCGGCCGAGACCATGTCCAGCCGGTCCTTCCGTACGGTGATCGACATCGATCTGCTCGGCACGTTCCTCTGCACCCGTGCCGTGGTTCCGCACATGATCGAGCAGCGCTCGGGGGCCGTGCTCAACATCGTGATGACGGATCCGCACCGGGGGAGTGCCCACTTCTCCCACGCCGCGGCCGCCAAGTCCGGAGTGCTCGCGCTCACCACGAGCTGGGCGCGGGAGTGGGGCCGCCACAACATCAGGGTGAACGCGCTCGCTCCCGGCCCGACGCCCTCGAAGGCCGCCGTCGAGAACATGGCGGTGGGCCGGCCGGGCGTGCCGCCGTCCTTCGAGAAGCACCGCGGCCGCATCCCGCTGGGCCGTCTGGGGCAGCCCCAGGACTCCGCGCTCGCGGCCCTGTTCCTCTGCTCGGACGCCGCCTCCTACATCACGGGCGTGAATCTCGCCGTCGACGGCGGCATCTCCCTCCCCGTCATGACCAGCGAGATCGAGGACCCCGCGGCGGAGTGACGCCCGGGGCACGACGGAGGGCGGCGACGCCGTACCGGTGGTGGGACGGACCCATTCGCTCTACAAAGGAATCTGACTGTTTCGATGGTTGCTGACGAAGACGACCGCATAGCAGTGATCGGTCTGGCCGGCCGATTCCCCGGGGCACCCGACACGGCGGCCTACTGGGCGAACCTGGTGGCAGGAGAGGTGAGCCTCTCGCGCCTGACGGACGAGGGACTGCGCCGGGCAGGCGTTCCGGAGTCGAGTATTCAGGATCCGTCGTACGTCAAGTACGCCCCGCTGCTGGAGGACGCGGGCGACTTCGACGCACGCCTCTTCGGATTCACACCGCGCGAGGCCGAGTTGAGGGACCCTCAGCAGCGGATCTTCCTGGAGGTCGCCTACGCCGCCCTGGAGGACGCGGGCATCGACCCCCGGCGGCCGGAGTCCATCGGGGTGTTCGCGGGAGGCGTGACCAATCGCTACGCGGACCTGAACGTGCGGCGCAACGCCAAGGCCGTCCGGACGTACGGCGAGATCGGGATCCAGGCCGGCAACCACAACGACTACATCTCCACCATCGTCGCCTACAAATTGGACCTCCGGGGCCCGGCGTTCACCGTGGCCACGGCCTGCTCCACCTCGCTCCTGGCCGTGCACCTCGCCTGCCAGACCCTCCGGAACGGCGAGTGCGACGTGGCCCTGGCCGGCGGCGTGCAGCTGGAGATGCCGTACGGCGCCGGACACCGCTGGGTCCAGGGCGGCCTCTACTCGCGCGACGGCCGCTGCAGACCGTTCGACGCGGACGCGGACGGCACGATCTTCGGCAGCGGCGCCGGCGCGGTCGTCCTCAAACCCCTCGCGGACGCCCGGCGGGACAAGGACCGCGTCCTCGCCGTCATCCGCGGATCCGCCGTCAACAACGACGGCAACCGCAAGGCCGGTTTCACCGCTCCCAGCGTGGAGGGCCAGTTCGCCGCGGTCTTCGAGGCGCTGACCGTCTCCGGCGTGGACCCGGCCCACATGGGCTACGTGGAGGGGCACGGCACCGGCACCCCGGTCGGCGACCCCATCGAGGTGCAGGCACTCACCAGGGCGTACCGGGAGTTCACCGACCGGCGCGGCTACTGCCTGCTCTCCTCGGCCAAGGGCAACGTCGGCCACCTCGGCCCGGCCTCCGGTGTCACCGGCCTGATCAAGGCCGTACTCGCGGTCAACCGGGGGCTGATCCCGGGCACCGCGAACTTCACCGCTCCCAACCCCCTGATGGAGATCGCCGACACCCCCTTCACGGTCACCGCGGACACCGTTCCCTGGCCGGTTCCGGGACCGCGCTACGCGGGTGTCAGCTCGTTCGGCATCGGCGGCACCAACGTACACATGATCGTCGAGGGACCCCCGGCGGTCGAGACCACCCCGTCCTCCCGCCCCGCCCTCGTCCTGCCGCTGGCGGCCGCGTCGCCGGCCTCGCTCGCCGAGTCCGCGCGCCGGGTCGGCGAGCACCTCGTCACGGCCGGAGAGGACGCGGCCGACGTCGCCCACGCGCTCCGGCGCAGGCCGCTCCACCACACGCACCGGCTGGCCGTCGTCGGCGCCGACCCGGCCGAAACGGCGGAAGCCCTCGCCGAGTTGGCCGAACGCCCCGTGGAAGCACCGCCGAAGGCGGGCCCGCTCGTCTTCCTCTTCCCCGGACAGGGCGCCCAGCACCCGCGCATGGCCTCGGAGCTGTACGCCTGCGAACCGGTCTTCCGCGAGGCGTTCGAGGAGTGCCTCGCGGCTTTCGGCGAACCGGTCGCGGACGCCCTGCGCACCCACCTGCTCGCACCCGGCCCCGACGCGGAGGCCCTCGGCACGGAGCGGCTGCGCGCCACCGACCTCGCCCAGCCGGCCCTGTTCGCCGTCGAATGGGCCCTCACCCGGCTGTGGGCCTCCTGGAACGTCCGGCCCGAGGCGTTGATCGGCCACAGCATCGGGGAGATCGTCGCGGCGACCGTCTCAGGGGTGTTCGACCTCGCCTCGGCGGCCCGGCTCGTCGTACGCCGGGGGGAACTGCTCGCCCGGTCCCCGCGCGGCCGCATGGTCGCGGTGTCGATGTCCCGGACGCAGGCCGAGACGTTCCTCGCCCAGCACCCCGAGGTGTGGGTCGGTGCCGAGAACGGCCCCCGTGCCTGCGTGCTCTCCGGGGCGGCGGA
Source organism: Streptomyces sp. NPDC001732 (assembly GCF_053596315.1). NCBI lineage: Bacteria > Bacillati > Actinomycetota > Actinomycetes > Kitasatosporales > Streptomycetaceae > Streptomyces > Streptomyces sp. NPDC001732. The sequence continues at coordinate 20,525 of NZ_JBSFFY010000049.1, read as the reverse complement.
CGCCGTCGGCAAGGCCGTCGACGAACTCTCGGCCCGGGGCCAGCGGTCCGTGGAGCTCGAGGTCGACCGCGCCTTCCACACCCCCCTCACCCGGGACGCGGCGGACGAGCTCGCCCGCTTCGTCGCCACTCTGCCCCTCGGACACCCCACCATCCCCTGGGTCTCGAACGTGACCGGGCAGTGGATCGGCGACGAGGACGCCACGGACCCCGCCTACTGGGGACGGCAGATGCGCATGCCGGTCCGTTTCGGCGACGCGGTGGAGGCGGCCGCGGAACTCGACGGGCCGCTGCTCCTGGAGGTCGGCCCGGGACAGCTCACACCACTCGTACGACGCCAGGTGACGGGCTCCCGCGGCGGCCGGGCAGTGGCTTCGCTGCCCACGGGCAAGGAGACCACCGGCACGCTCAAGACCCTCTACCGCGCCGTGGCGAACCTCTGGCAGGCGGGCGTCGACGTCGACTGGGCGCAGCTCACCCGGGACGAACGGCGAGGGGGCGTCACCGTCCCCGGATACGTCTTCGACCGGCAGACCTACTGGATCCACCCCGACCCCGAGGAACCGCACGGGGCCTCTGGCCCCGCACCGGCCGCCCGCACCGCCGACGGCCCGAGCACGTCCGCCGACGACCCGGGCGAATCCGTCGACGACCGCGTCACCGTGCCGACCTGGGTGGAAGAGCCCGTGCCGGCGCCGGGACCCGAGGCGGTGGCCGGCCGCAGCTGGCTCGTCCTCTCCGACGAGGCCGTGCCGCGGCTCACCGAACGCCTCGGTGCGCAAGGAGCGGCGCACGTCACCGTGGTCGGCCCGGACGGGCAGTCGCCCGGTGGCCTGCCCGCCGCCGTCCGCGAGCAACTCCGCGACGGTGCCGAACCGCTGGAGATCCTGCACCTCTGGGCGTTCGGGAAACGGCCCGACGGACTGTCGGACGACCGGGCGGCCGAGCACTGGCTGGAACGGGGATACCGGCCTCTCCAACGTCTCCTCCTGGAGATCGGCAGACACGCTCCCGCGGACCGCCCGGTCCGGGTCACGAGTGTGGTGAGCGGACTGTGGGACGTCTCGGGGGCGGACACCGAACGCATCGAGCCCGGCAAGGCGCCGATCGCGGCCGTCCTCGACGTCGGGGCCAAGGAACGCGAAGCCCTGCGTACACGGGTCGTCGACCTGACACATGTGCCACCCGGCGGGCTCGACTCCGCCCTCGCCGCACAGTTCTGGCCCGAGATCGCGGACGACCGGGGCACGGGTGCCCTGCGGCGCGCCGTACGCGGCCACCGGCGGTGGATTCCGTCGTTCCGGCCCGTGGCGGAGGACCGGGTGCACGAGGCCGCCCCCGCGGTGGCGGCCGGTGACGTGTGGGTGATCACCGGAGGCCTCGGCGCCCTCGGCCTGGTCGCCGCCGAACGCCTCGCCCACCGCGCGCCGGTCACCCTGGTACTGCTGGGCCGCAGCGGTCTGCCCGACCGTGCGCAGTGGTCCCGGCCCGACGCGCTCGACGCCGGCACCCGCCGGGCCGTCGAGGCGGTGCTCCGCATGGAGGGTCTCGGAAGCACGGTCCTTCCGCTGGCCGTGGACGTGACCGACCGCGACCGGCTCCGCGAGGCCCTGGACCGGGTCCGCGAGAGCTCCGGACCGGTCACCGGCGTGGTGCACGCCGCGGGTGTCGCGGGCGGAGGGATGCTCGTGGTGAAGGACCCGGACGAGGCGGAGAAGGTGCTCCGCCCGAAGATCACCGGTGCCCTCCTCCTGGACGAGCTCCTCGGGGACGAGCCGGAGATCTTCGTGCTGTACTCCTCCGTGGCCGCCGTCACGGGACAGTTCGGCCTGGCCGACTACGCCGCGGCCAACGCCTTCCTCGACGCCTTCGCCCACGACCGGGACCGCCGCCGCCCCGGCAGGACCGTCTCGGTCAACTGGCCCTCGTGGGCCGGAGCGGGCATGGCGGTCGACGCGGTGGCGAAGCAGTCCAGGTTCCTGCGCGGTGCGGAGGAACAGCAGCGGAACGAACCCGTCCTCGTGCCGCTCCCCGACGGCCCGGCGGGGGAACGGTCGCTCCGCGCCCTGCTCACCCCCGCCTGCTGGCTCGTCGACGAGCACCGGCTGGGGGAGACGCCCGTCCTCCCGGGAACCGGGCACCTGGAACTCGTTCTCCGCGCCGCACGGACGTTCCTGCCGATGCCGATCGAGCTGACGGACGTCACGTTCACCGCCCCCGTGGCCGTACCCGGCGCCACGGAACTCACGATCACCTTCAGCGCCGAACCCGGCACGGAGGGCACCGCCTGGCGGTTCCGCACCGAGAGGGCCGACGGCGGGGACGGCGGACGCCGGGTCGCCCACGCCCAGGGGCGCGTTGCCGCGGCCGACGGCGGGGCGCCGCCCCGCCACGACCTCGCGGCGCTGCGCGCCACCCACACGCAACCCCTGGCGCCCCCGCGCCACAACGACGGTTCGGGGCTCATGACGGTGGGCCCGAGGTGGCTGAACGTGACGGACGTGCGGGGCGACGGCCACACCGCACTCGCAAAGATCGCCCTGCCGGCGGAGTTCCGCGAGGACTGCGCCGTGAACCTTCTGCACCCCGCGATGCTCGACTGCGCCACCGCGTTCGCCGTTCCCCTGCCGAACGACCGCAACGCACTGCCGTTCACCTACCGGCGGCTCGTCGCGCGCGGACCGCTGCCCGACCGGATCACCGCGCTGATCCGGGTGCGGCCGGACGGGCCCAAGGGCCTGCACCTGCGCGACGTGGCCCTGCTGGACGAGGAGGGGCGCGAAGTGGTCACGGTCGAGGGGTTCGCCCTGCGCGAGGTCGAACGGTCCATGGCGACCCGGGCCGTCCGGAACACCGTGAGGACGGCCGCCCCGGCGAGACCCGAGCCGACGCGCGGGGACCCGCCGGAGGCCGCCGACGCGGAGAACGACGAGACGTTCCTGGGCGTGGCCGAGGGCGGGCGGCTGTTCGAGGCGTTCACCGGCGCGGTGCTCGGCCCCCAGGTGGTCGTGGCGCCGGAGGGACTCGCCCGCAAACTGCGTCGTACCCACGAACTGACCATCTCGTCGGTGCGGCAGTCGGCACCGTCGCGGGCCGCGCGGACCGCCGAGGAAGCACCCCCGCCGAAGAGCGCGGACCCCACCGCCCCGGCCGTGGACGCGGGCGTGCGGCTCCTGTGGTCGGAGATCCTCGGCAGCCCCGGAGCGCCGGAGGACGACTTCTTCGAGACCGGGGGAGACAGCCTCGCGGCCGTCCAGCTCGTCGAACGGGTCAGGGAGGACCTGGGCGTGGAGCTGCCGATCTCCGCGCTCTTCGACCACCCCACCCTCGCGGAGTTCTCCGCGGCCGTCGAGGAGGCGCGGAACAGTGGCTGACCGGACGGGTGACCGGCCCGGACACCACGTCCCGCTCGCCGACGGAACCTTCGCCCTCTGGGACCAGGGCGTGCTCCGCACGGCGGGTATGCCGTTCGACTGGATCACCGGTCTCGAAGCGCCGGACCTGCCCCCGGCACCGGGTCCGGCTCCCCGTCCGGAGCCGGGCCCGGGGGCCGGGCACACGCCCGAGGAGTTCTCCGCCCACTTCGCGCGGGAGCTGCGCGTCACGGTCGAGCGGCTGCGCGAGACCGTCCGGCAGCCGCGGTTCCGCGAGGCCGTGGCGTGGCAGAACCCCAAACTGCTCGCGAGGTACGTGGACGCGTTCGCCGAGCGGCCGCTGCCCGACCGCCTCACCAAGAGCGACCGCAGGAAGGCGATGAGGCTCACCCGCTACCTGCAGCGGTACTGCACGAAGAACGAGACCATCGGCTTCTTCGGCCCCGTGGCCTGGGCACGGCTGAACGACGGCCACGGCCTGAGCGCGGCGCCGGGGGACCGGCTGCTGAGAAGCCGGTCGGTGCACTTCGAGAGCTGGGCCGTCGACGCCGTCGGCGCGGCGCTGACCAGGCGCTTCGAGCTGCGCCCCTGGCTCGCGCCGCGGCGCAACCCGTCCGTCGCGCTGGAGGGCGACACGGCCGTCGCGCCCCAGCGACAGCCGGTCCCCCTGGACGAGCTGTCCCTCGCGCTGCTCAACTCCGCCGACGGCACCCGCGCGGCCGTGACCCTGGCCGAGGAGGCCGCCTGGCTGGGGTTCGTCGACCCCGGGGCGCAGGACGAGGTCTTCGAACGGCTCGACGACCTCGCGAGGCGCAGGCTGCTGCGCTGGGACCTGACGCTGCCGCTCGGCTCCTGGCCCGAGCGCGACCTGTGCGCGCGCCTCGACGCGGTGGGGGACAGCCGGCTGCGGGACGGGGCCCGCTCGGAGGTGGACCGTCTGCTGGCGGCACGGGAAGCGACGCACGCGGCCGCGGGGGACGCCGATGCCGTGGTCCGGGCCGTCGAAGAACTCAACGCGGTGTTCGAAGAGGTGACGGACGTGCCGTCCTACCGGCGACCGGGGGAGTTCGCCGGCGGACGGACCCTCGTCTACGAGGACGCCCGACGCGACATCGACGTCCGGCTGGGCGGCGATCTGCTCGCGGGGCTCGGGGACGCCCTCGATCTCGTCCTGCGGTCGGCGCGGTGGCTGACCCACCGGGTCGCCGAGCACTGCCGCGAGGTCGCCGACCGGTGCTTCGACGAACTGCGGGCGCGCGGCGACGGGCGACCGGTCCGGCTGAGCGCTCTGACCCTGCTCCTGGGCCCCCACCTCATCGACGGAAAGGACCTGATCGCCGCCAGGGCCGGAGAAGAACTGCGGCAGGCCTGGTGGAACATCCTGGGACCCGAGTGCGGGGACGGCACGTCCCCGGTGCGGCTGACGTCGGCTGCCCTCCGTGCCCGGGTGCGGACGGCGTTCGACTGCCCGGGGCCCGGCTGGACCGCGGCGCGGTACCACAGCCCGGATCTCATGCTGGTGGCGTCCGACGCCGCACGGGCCACGGCGGACAACACGTTCTTCGTCCTCGGCGAACTGCATGCCGCCGTCAACACGTTGGAGAACCGGGTGTACGCCACTCAGCATCCGGACCCCGAAGCGCTGACCCGCCAGGTGGCGGGCGACGGCCTCCGCGGACGCATCGTGCCGATGCTCCCGAAGAGCTGGCGTGCCGTGACCTCACGGACCTTCCCGCCCCTGACCCATCTGCTGCCGGACTACACCTACTGGTCGATCGGCGACGACGCCGGGGGCGCGCCGGTGGACGACGTGCTGCCGGCCGGCGGCCTGCGCGTCGAGCGGCGCGGGGGCCGCCTGCGGGTGAGCGACCCGAGCGGTGCGTTCGACGCCGATCTCGTCGAGGTGCTCGGCGAGTTGCTGTCCATGGTGACCGTCGATGCCTTCGGCATGGTGCCGCCGCTGCCCCACCATCCGAGGATCATGGTGGACGACCTGGTCGTGGCGCGTGAGACCTGGCGCGTACCCGTCGCGGGGACCGGGCTGGGACAGGGGGGCGACGACGCCGCGAGATTCCTGGCGTACCAGCGGTTCGCGGACCGTCTCGGACTGCCGCGACGGGTGTTCGCACGCGTCAGCGGGGAGCGCAAGCCGGTGTACGTCGACCGGCGGAGCCCCTTGCTGATCACCTCGTTCCTGCATCTGGTGCGGAGGGCAGCCGAGGGGCCCGACGCGGAACTGACGGTCACCGAGATGCTTCCCGACCGGGAACACCTCTGGCTGCCGGACGCCGACGGCGACCGGTATACGAGCGAGTTCAGGCTCGTGGCTGTCGACCGGGCGGCGGCACCCTGATCGGTAGACTCTGGCGGGCCTGACGTCTCCCGTGCCTCGGCCGGGAGATGCTTCGAGCCCGTGCCGCGTCCGTGGAGGAATGATCTCAGTGTTGACCATGCAAGAAGCCCTACTGGTGCTGAACAAGTACTGGACCGAACACGGGTGTTTGGTTGTTCAGCCCATGAACACTGAGGTGGGTGCGGGAACGCTCAACCCCTCCACGTTCCTGCGGGTTCAGGGGCCGGAGCCGTGGCGCGTCGCGTACGTCGAGCCGAGTGTCCGTCCCGACGACTCCCGCTACGGGGAGAACCCCAACCGTCTGCAGACGCACACGCAGTACCAGGTGATCCTGAAGCCGGAGCCCGGGAACGCCCAGGAGCTGTTCCTCGGCAGCCTGCGCGCGCTGGGGATCGACACGGCGGCACACGACATCCGGTTCGTCGAGGACAACTGGGCCTCTCCCGCGCTCGGTGCCTGGGGCCTCGGCTGGGAGGTGTGGCTCGACGGGCTGGAGATCACCCAGTTCACCTACTTCCAGCAGGCCGGTGGCATCGCCCTGGACCCGGTGTCCGTCGAGATCACCTACGGCATCGAACGGATCCTGATGGCGCTTCAGGGCGTCAGCCATTTCAAGGATCTCGTGTACGCACCCGGCGTCACCTACGGCGAAGCCTTCGGCCAGGCCGAGTACGAGATGAGCCGCTACTACCTCGACGAAGCCGATCTGGACACCCAGCGGACGCTGTTCGAGACCTACGCGGGCGAAGCGCGCCGCATGCTCGACGCGCACCTGCCCGTGCCGGCGTACTCGTACGTCCTCAAGTGCTCGCACACCTTCAACGTGCTCGACGCGAGGGGTGCCATCTCCACCACCGAGCGGGCGCGTGCGTTCGCCCGGATGCGCGGTCTGGCCCACGAGGTCGCCGCGCTGTGGGTCGCCCGCCGCGAGGAGCTCGGCTTCCCCCTGGGCACGGGCTCGGGCCCCGCGGTGTCCGATGCCCCGGCAGCCGCACGCGCCGAGGCACCCGTTCCGGCCCCGGTCCCCGTCCCGGCCGAGGCACCCGCCCCGGCCGAGGTCCGGGCCGAGGCCCCGGCCCCCGACTCCGGTGCTTCTGCGCAGACCGCTTCGACGCCCGAGGGCTCCGCCGGGCAGGGGCCCGCGACGATGGTGCTGGAGATCGGCGTGGAGGAGATGCCGCCGGCCGAGGTCACCCGCACCTCGCAGGCGGTGCGGGACGCACTGACGGAGAAGCTGGCCACCACCCGGTTGGGCCACGGTGACATCGCCGTCTTCGCCAGCCCGCGTCGCGTCGTGGCCGTCGTCGAGGACGTGCACCCCCGCGAGGCGGACTACGAGCAGACGGTGCGCGGGCCCCGGGTCTCCGCCGCCTTCGACGCCGAGGGGAACCCCACGAAGGCGGTCATCGGCTTCGCGCGCAGCAACGGGGTGGAGCCGGCCGACCTCGGCCGTGTCTCCGTCGGGGCCAACGAACACGTCGCGCTCACCCGTCAGGTGGTCGGACGCCCGGCGGACGAGGTCCTCTCCGCCCTGCTTCCCGAGATCGTGACCGGCCTCCGCGCCGAGAAGAACATGCGGTGGAACGCCCCCAAGCTCGCCTTCACCCGTCCGATCCGCTGGATCACGGCCCTGCTGGGGGAGCAGGTCATCCCTTTCGCGGTGTCCACCCTGACGTCGGGGCGCACGACCCGGGTGCACCGTGACGTGGCCTCTCCGACGGTCGAGGTACCGACGGCCGACGCGTACCTCTCCCTTCTGGAGCAGCACGGCATCCTCGCGGACGCGGCCGAGCGCCGGCGGCTCGTGGTGGACGGCGCGACCCGGCTCGCCGCGGAGGTGGGCGGACGCATCGACGTGGAGCGGCACGGGGGACTGATCGACGAGATCACGAACCTCGTCGAGTCCCCGACCCCGATCCTGGGCGGCTTCGACCCGAAGTACCTCGCACTGCCCGTCGACATCCTCGTCACGGTCATGCGGAAGCACCAGCGCTACCTGCCCGTCGTGGACGAGCAGGGGAAGATGCTGCCGTACTTCGTGGCGGTGGCCAACGGAGCCTGCGACCACGACGTCGTCCGGCGCGGCAACGAGGCCGTGCTGCGCGCCCGGTACGAGGACGCCTCCTTCTTCTGGAAGGCGGACCTGGAGACGCCGCTGGGCGAGATGAAGGAGAAGATCCGCCTCCTCACGTTCGAGGAGCGGCTGGGCTCCATGGCGGACCGCGCGGACCGCATCTCGGCCGTCGCCCGTCGGCTCGCGGACGTGCTCGGCGTGTCCGGAGCGGATCGCGAGACGCTGGAGAGGGCGGCGTCCCTGACCAAGTTCGACCTCGGCTCCCAGATGGTCACGGAGCTGTCGAGCCTCGCGGGCATCATGGCGAGGGAGTACGCCTTCCGGGCGGGGGAGGGCGAGGCGGTGGCCCGTGCGCTCTTCGAGAACGAGCTTCCGCGCTCCGCCGGCGACGCACTGCCGGTCACGCTCCCGGGCGCGCTGCTGGCCCTGGCGGACCGCTTCGACCTGCTGGCCGGTCTCTTCGCGATCGGAGCCGAGCCCACGGGCAGCTCCGACCCCTTCGGCCTGCGGCGTTCCGCGCTGGGCACGGTCAACATCCTGCTCAGCCGTGGCGACCTCGCCGGTCTCACCATCCGTCATGGGCTGGCGATCGCGGCCGAACACCAGGTCGTCCCGGTCGACGAGAAGACCCTGGACGGCGCGGTGCAGTTCGTGCTGCGCCGCTTCGAGCAGCAGCTGATCGAGACGGGACACGCCACCACGGACGTACGGGCGGTACTGGTGCGGGCCGAGGCGCCATTGCTGGCCGCGCGCACCCTGGAGGAGCTGGAGAACCTGCGGGACGACGAGCGGTTCGGCACCGTTCTGACGGCGTTCCAGCGGGTCCGGCGCATCGTTCCGGCCGAGGTGGAAGCCGGGTACGACACCGCCCTGTTCGAGGAGCAGGCCGAGCACGCCCTGCACGTCGCGCTGAGCAAGAGCCGGCAGGTCCTCGACGGAGAGACCTCGCTCGTGCGCTTCAACGCGGAGACGGGCGAGCTGGTCGAGGCGGTGAACACCTTCTTCGACGACGTCCTGGTGATGGCCCCCGAGCCGCGCGTCCGGGCGAACAGGCTGGGCCTCCTCGCCGCCGTGCGCGACCTCGCGGAGGGCATCATCGACTGGGAGGCGCTCGTCTGACGGGGGACGCCTCCGGCCGACGAGAACAGGAAAGAGGCCTGCGCCCCGTCCCGCACGACTGCGGGACGGGGCGCAGGCCCTTTTCCGTATGCGGACACCGGCGCAATTCCGGTGGGAAAAAGGGGCTGCCGCAGGAATATACCGGCGGTAGACCGTGCGTGTGGCTCGGTATGTGAGGCTGATCCTCAGTGGTCAGAACGCATATGCAGAATGACCAGATCCTGCCCTCTCTTTAAGGAGGCTTTGGGATGCCCAAGCCACGCGAAAAGAAGGACAACCACCTGCTGTACGCCGATGCGGTCGCATCGCGGGGTAAGTCGGGCGTTTGGTTCGGCGAGCGCGAGGACTTCAAGTCCAAGCAGGTCAGCGTCATGGACGCGGTCAAGGAGCGGGTCGAGTGGGTTCCGGTTGAGAACGCCGTCATGGCGATCAGCCTTGACCCGCCCGGCATCGTGCTCATGGCGCCCAACCCGTCGCTGCCCGGCATCATCGTCCTCGCGGATGGTGCCACGGCTGAGAACACCGAGTATCTCAAGAAGCACTACACCGAGATCGTCCAGGGTGTTCTGAAGGACGCGGACATCGCGGAAGAAGAGTAATTCCTGCGCTAGTCACCACCCCTGTTGCGGTGTCCTCGGCACGTCGCGAAGACACCGCAACAGGTCCATTTGCTGTGCGATTAAAACGTCCGCATGGCTGGTTCCGCGTGCTTAGGAGGTCGCCATGACGAGCGATGTCGATCGACTCTGGAACAAGTATCTGCTTCTCGCGCAGGGGGACGAGGGCATCGTTTTTGACCCTGTCTCCCTGGAGAGTGCCAGTCTTACCGCCGACGAGATGAGGCGACTCGCCGCGAAGGAGCCCGAACTCCTCGCGGAGATGAAGGAGCTCGGCTTCTCCCCGGAGCCTTCGGCGGTGCCACAGCGCGAGCGCGTCCTCGACCGGGTCCGCGGTCTGGGGATGACGGGAACGCCGGCCCGTATCAGCGGCTACCGCATTGTGGTGACCGACACGTGCAACATGCACTGCACGTATTGCTTCGTCGACACCAACACGGGCGCGGACGACATCACCATTCCCGACCTGCGCGAGGGGCTCGAGTACCTCTTCGAGCAGAACGCCGGCCGGGACGAGGTCACCATTCAGTGGTTCGGCGGGGAGCCGACCACCCGGTTCGACCTGATGAAGTACGGCGACGAGTACAGCCTCGAACTCGCGGAGAAGCACGGGGTCGGGCGCGTCCAGTTCACCGTGGTCACCAACGGCGTCCTGCTCAAGGACGAGATGATCGACCACTTCAAGAAGTACAAGTACGGCGTCGGCGTCTCCTTCGACGGCCGTCCCGACGACAACAAGATCGAACGCTTCCTGCTCTCCGGGAAGCCGGCCGACGCACGGATCCACCGCAACATCCAGCGGTTGCTCGAAGCGGGCGTGCACGTGGGCTGCAACCTCACGCCCACGCCGACCAACGTGAGCGACCTGCCGAACACGGTGGAGTACGTCCTCTCGCTCGGCATCAACTTCATCTACGTCAACACACCGATCCCGATCTCGGGACGCTGGCACGTCGACGGCGAGGCGCTGACTCGCGCGGTCTTCCGGTCGCGACTGCTGGCGCTGTCCCAGGGCGCCATGCTCTTCTCCTCGCTGGACCGCATCTACCAGGCCCTGGACACCCGTCTGCCGAAGATGTACGAACACATCCAGCAGGACGGCGGCCTCAATGCCGCACTGCTCTCACGCGGCCGGATCTCGATCCTCGACCTCAACTGGCGGGACGACTCGTTCGTCTTCCCGATCAGTGAACTCCGGGAGAACCCCGAGCTGTTGGGACAGGCCGCCAAGAATCTGCTGCCGGCCCCGCAGTGCGGCGACTGTCCTGCCGCCGCCGTCTGCGGGGGGCCCTCCCGCAACGACGTGTCGCTCCGGAACAATGCCGAGCCGGATCCGCAGATGTGCGACTTCTTCCAGGTGGGTCTTCAGCTGGCCCTCACCGACCAGACGGGGCTGCAGTGACCGATCCGACCGCAGCACTTCAAGGAGTACTGGTCTCGACCGCCGACAACTGTGCGGTGAACTGCCGGTTCTGCTTCCGCGCCGACGTCGGCCGGGACGTCCTGGGCCTCGACACCTACGCCCGAGCCCTGTCGCGCCTTCGTGAGATCGGAATCGACGAGCTGTGCCTCTCCGGCGGGGAGCCGACCGATCACCCGGAGTTCGCCCGACTCGTCCGGGTGGCGCTGCAGTTCGGCTTCCGGGCGTCGGTGGTCACCGCCGCCCGGACCGGGCCGAGGCTCGACGCGCTTGCCGAGGTGGCGGGCATGCTCAGCCACGTCACCGTGTCCGCGGACAGCCGGAAGGCGGATGAACTGGGTCGCACCGGCCGGACCATCTCATCGACCGACAAGGTCTTCGAGGCGCTCGGGCACCGCCGGGCCAGCCTGCACGTCACGGCCTACGACCTGGGCGACGACGATCTGACCGAGATCGCGGCGGTGGTCGGGGCGGCGGGGGTGCCGGTCGAGGTCAGCCCCCTGCTGCCCTCACCGACGTTCCGTTTCGAGAATCCGAACCTTGCGCGCGACCTGGAGCTGATATCCACCTCGTTCGGCATGTCCGACCAGTTGCGCACGGTCGTGTCGGACTACCACGACTGGCTGCACGGTTCGGTGACACGGTCCTGCGAATCCGCACGGCTGTATCTGTCCGCCGACGGGTTCCTGCGCCGCTGTCCCTACGACAGGTCCGGGCAGGTGTCGGTCTCCGCCACGCGGCAGGAGATCCGCGACGCACTCGACCGGTCGTTCCGCACGCCGCCGACGACAGGACTCGCCTGCATGGCGATCTGCCGTTCGGACAACCAGGAGGGGTGAGTCGCTCATGACCATGACCGAGGGTCAGCCGGCCATCGTGGTGGGCACCATGCGGTGCTCGGGATCGTTCAACGGCCTGATGGTTCTGGGCCGCGACGCCGACGCAGGAGGCGAGTTCGTCCGGCGGGCGATCGCGAAGGGATTCGCAGCCTTCGACACATCTCCCATCTACGGCCGCGGGGCGGCGGAGGAAGACCTCGGCAACCACCTGCCCGACGACGCCGTCGTGTGGACCAAAGCAGGTGTCGACATCACCACGCCCCTGCCCACGCTCGACTACAGCCTCGAAGGGCTGGCCGCATCCCTGCAGGGCAGCCTGAAGCGGCTGCGGCGCGAGCGGGTCGACGTCGCCTTCGTGCACAACCCGGAACCGGCGCGGGTCTCGGACATCGACCTGGCCGGGTTCGCCCGGCACTGCGCGGAGACCGGGCACGCGGACCTCATCGGCGTCAGCGTGCTCCTGCCGGAGGTGAGCCTGCCGCAGATCGCCGGCCGGCTGCCGGCCGGCAGCCTGGTCATGTGCGAGGCGGACCAACTGGACCCCGAGGACACCGCCACGCTCGGACTGCTTCGCGACTACCGTCTCGTGGTGCGCAGCCTCTTCTCGGGCGGCTCACGGCTGCACACCGTGGCGCCCGGCCTGAAGACGGAGTCGATCTCCGCCAGGATCGCCGAGATATGCGAGATGTACGCCCCCGAGGCTGTCGTCATCGGCCCCCGGAACGTCGAGCAGCTGGACGACTATCCGGCCGGGCCGGCCCGGACGACGGCCGCCGGGAAGCGGCACTCGGCCGAGGAGACACATGCCGACGCTTGAGGACAGGGTGGCCCAGCAGCTCAGGGTGTTCGGGTTCGCCCGCATCGAACAGGCGGCGGCCGAGGTGATCGACGACCTGACGCGCGCGTTCGACCGGGTGGTCGAGCGCCCGGCCGGCGCCGTGCCGGAGGAGCGGGTGACCGCGTTCGACGTCCTCGCCGAGATGCCCGAACTCGGGCTCGTCACCGAATCGGAGTGGGTGCGCGCTGTCTGCCGGACGTTCTTCGAGCGAAATTTCCAGATCGTGACCAGCGACGCCAATCTGCTGGTCGGCGATTCGTACTGGCACTCCGACGGGTTCTACCAGACGCCCTTCCTGCGCTTCGTCCTGTACCTGGAGACCACCGAAGCCGAAACGGGGGCGCTGCGCTTCATCCCGGGATCGCACCGGGCCGACAACGGATGGCTGGGAGATCCGACACGGCACGTCATAAGGCACGAGAAGGACCTCGGCCTCGACGGCGGTGACGTACCGGGCGTCGTGGTCGAATCCCGGCCCGGTGATGTCATCGTCTTCGACACGAACGTCCTGCATTCCGCGTGGCACGGTGGTGTCAGGCGGCAGTTGGCATTCAACTGCGTCGGCGAACCGGTGACCGAAACCGAACGGCGCGACACGAACCGCTATTTCCTGAACCGCTACGTCTCCGGATCGGTGCCGATCGGATGAAACTCGCCCCCTTCTCAGTGACCGAGGCCGATGTCACCCACTTCAGGACGTTCGGCTTCCTGCATCTGCGCGGTATCCAGACGGACGCGGCACCGGCGATCGCCGAAGCCTTCGAAGGCGTCTTCGCCAAGGAACTCCCGTTGGTCGGCCGGCAGGGCCGTGCGGGAGTGACCCGTATCGCCGAGCGCAGCGACGTGCTCCAGGAGGCGCTGCTGGCCGACGACCGCTGCCCGCTGCTGGCACGTCGGCTGTTGGGCGGGAATGCCGCCTACGTCGGTGGTGACGGGGTCCGCTACGACGGTGCCACCTACTGGCACCGGGACGGCAACCACCGTGCTCTTCGGCTGCTCAAGATCGTCCAGTACCTGGAGCCGCTCGGCCCCGACACCGGAGCCCTCCGGTTCATGCCGGGCACGCACCGTCGGGGCGGCAGCTGGGACGACTTCGCCGCGGAGATGGAGAATCCGGCCCGCCATCTCGGCATGGAGCCGACCGAGGTGCCGTGCTTCGTCGTCGAATCCTCACCGGGTGACCTCATTGCCTTCGACCCGCATTCCTACCACGCGTCGTTCGGTGGTGCCGACAACCGACGCCAGATCACCACCACGTACGCCGCTGTTCCGGAATCGCCCGAAGGCCGGAGGGAATTGAGCGAGTACTTGCTTGCCGACCGGTCTGTGCTGTGAACCATGGATGAAGGGGACGGATTTGTGATGGACGAAGCGACGGACAGGGCCGGAATGCTGGCGCCCCACCGCGAACTGATCAGCAAGCTGCGGTGGGAGGCCCACAAGTGGCTGCACGATCAGGGTTATGCGGAGATCGTTCTGCCGTCGGTCTGGGCCCAGTCGGAGGAATACGGCGTCGAGGAGTTCTCGCTCCTGCACAGCAGGAAGTCCTCCGACCTGGACCTCAGATTGCTGCAGTCCCCCGAGTTCCCGCTCTTCAACGCGATGGCCGAGGGCGTGACGCGGAGTTACACGTTCGGCCGCTGCTACCGGTACGAGGCGGACGCGTCGTTCTCCGACGGAAACTACCTGATGGAGTTCGAGCAGCTGGTCTTCGCCCAGAGCGGCACCACGGTCGAGGAGATGGTGGCGCTGACGGATCAGCTGGTGATCCATCTGGCGAAGGCGTTGGGGATCGACCTCGACCGGCGGGAGTTCTTCCACCTCGGCCCCGGCGGGCTCGTGCCCGAGCACATCACCAACGGTCTGGCCGTCGAGTCCCTCGTGTTCCTCACCTTTCCCGAGGAGAGCACGCTCGCGCACCGCGACCAGTTGCTCAAGAGGCTCACGGACACCGGCGCCCGCTGCTTCGCACTGGACGAGTCCGCGGACGAGCCCGGCCCGCAGGCACTCGCCGCTCGGCAGCGGTATCTGATCGAAACGAATGACACCAACCGCGCAGTGGTCGAGGAGATCGTGCGGGAGGCGGCCGGTCCGGGCCTCGACGCCACCTGGAACATCTACCCGCCCTTCGGCTGGAGGCCGTCCGAGGTGACCGACTCGACCTACAAGGTGCGGTCGATCACCTCGCGCCGGAAGCGGGCCGCCGACGGCAGCGAATGCATAACCGACGCGGAGTTCTACCTGGGTGGTCTCGAGGTGATCCACATCCGCGGCTACGCGGACCACACCCAGTTCCTGGAGAACCTCCAGCACGCGGGTCTGCCGGATCTGCGCCGGCGCTACGAGTACCTGCTGCCCTCGCTGGAGAGGGCGCCCTCGGGGATGGTGGCCAGCTTCCTCGGGTGGGAGCGGCTCATCGCCGTCCTCCTGGGCCTCCCCTCCGCCTCCGACGTGCCCTACTTCCCGCGGGCCGGGAACGGAGCTCCTCGCTGGTGACCGCGATTCCACCGTCCCGGGAGACCGCCCCGCTGGAATGGCTCGACGGACTGCGGGAGTCCCGCGGTGTCGCCTGGGACGAGAGCACGAGCACCTGGTACGTGACCCGCTACGACGACGTGTACGCCCTGCTCGGGGACCCCCGGCTCGGGGCACAGGTCGAGACGTGGTGCCCACCCGGTCTGACGGAGGAGCAGCGGAAGACGTACTGGCGGGTGACGGAGTTCGTCGACCTCTGGCCGGTGTTCTCCGACCCGCCGCGCCACACCGGCATGCGGCGTCTGCTCCTCCCGCTGTTCACTCCCGCTGCCGTCGGCCGGGTCGTCGCCGCGCTGAAGGAGTCCGTCGCGGCGACGAGCCCCGGCACGCCGGGCGACCGGCTGTTCGAGGGGGTGGTGAGGCCCGCCCTCGCGGCAGGTCTCGCCCGTCTGATCGACGAGCCCGCGGAGACACTGGCAGAGCTCGCGGACTGTGCCACCCGGATCCTCGCCGTCGGACCGAGCGAGACGTACGACCCCCGGGTCGGCCTCGACGCCGAGCACGCGCTGGACGAGTTGACGGAGCACGTCGCACGGCGCTGCGGGGCGGGGCGGGGCGTCCTCGCCTCCGCGCTGGGCGACGCCATGGCGGAAGGGTCCTTGGACCTCCAGGACGCCACCGCGGTCTACGCCCAGCTCGTGACCGGGGCGCTGGAGCCCGCCGCGACAGCCGTCGCACGGTTGCTGGAGGAGGTGACAGGGCCGAAGGGCGAGTCGATCGACCTCACGGCGGGCCTCGACCCGGTGGTCGACGAAGCCCTGCGGCTGGCCACCCCCTTCCACCTGGCCATGCGGCGCGCACTGACCGACTTCACCCTGCACGGACACGTCGTACGGGCCGAGGCGCGGGTGGTGCTCGTGCTCGTGGCGGCCAACCGTGACCCGAGAAGGTTCGCGGACCCGCTGGCCTTCCGCCCCGACCGGACCGGAGCCCGCCATGTCGTGTTCGGACGGGGGCGGCACGCGTGTCTCGGGGCCGCGCTGACCCGGCATGTCATGAGGGAACTGGTCGTCGAACTCACCGCAGGAGGGGTACTGAAGGAACTCCCGCCGCTCAGCGCGGTGTGGAACGTGGACTTCGGCGGGCGATTCGTCCAGGACGTGGTGGTCGGGCAGCGTGTGTGACACGGACCGGAGAGAGGGCGCAGGTCGGCGATGCGGATGAAGGAAGCAAGGTACGGGACGTGGTCGTCCCCGGTCTCGGAGGAGCACGCAGCGCACAGCATCTTCCGGCTGGGCGACATCCAGGTCGACGGCGACGACGTCTACTGGGCGGAGGAACGGCCCGAGGAGGGTGGACGGATCGCTCTGGTGCGGCGCCGCCCGGACGGCCGCGTCGCCGATGTCGGTCCGCCCGAGCTGAGTGTCCGCAGCAGTGTGTACGAGTACGGCGGCGGCAGCTTCCTCGTGGACGACGGCACGGCCTACGTGGCGAGCGACGGCGATCTGCGGTTGTGGAGGTTCGGGGCGGACGGCGGGGAGGCACCCCTCACACCCGAGAACCGGTCCGTCCGCTACGCCGATCTCTCCATCGACCACAGCCGCGAGCGTCTGGTGTGTCTGGCCGAGGTGCACGGTGAAGGCGGGACGTACCCGGACCACCGTCTTGTGTCCGTGCCCCTGGGAGGAGGGGCAAAGGAGCCGGAAGTCCTGCTCCGGGGACGGGACTTCCTCTGCTCGCCACGGGTCGGCCCGGACGGGAAGCAACTGTGCTGGATCGAGTGGTCGGCGCCGAACATGCCCTGGGACGGCACCGAGCTGTGGCTCGCCGACCTGGACGGGGAAGGACGGCCCACCGGAGCCCGCAAGGTGGCCGGCGGACCCGCCGAGTCGGTGATCCAGCCGCAGTGGGGCCCGGACGGAATGCTCTACTTCGTGTCCGACCGGTCCGGATTCTGGAACATCCACCGGCTGTGTTCCGGGAGGTCCGAGCCCGTCACCGCCCTGAAGGCGGACTTCGGCCGCCCGCAGTGGGTGCTCCACCTCGTCAACTACGCGTTCCTCGACGCCACCACCATCGCCGCGGCCGGCTGCGACAACGGACGCTGGCGGCTCTACGTCGTCGACGTGCCGACGGCGACGGCGCGGGAAATCCCGCTCCCCCACACCGAGGCGGGATCGGTCGTCCGCTCCCGTCGCAGCCGGATCGTCCTTGATGCCGCCACGCCCTTCGCGCCCCGGTCGGTCGTCGAAGTCACCCCGGAAACCGGCGCGTTCGAGGTGCTCGGGCGTGTCCAGGCAGCAGACCCGATCGCCGAGGAATTCCTCTCGGAGCCCGAGCCGGTCTCCTTCACGGGCGGTGGAGGACAGACCTCGCACGCCTTCTTCTACCGGCCGCGCAACCCGGACTTCCGCGCCCCCGACGGTACGCTGCCCCCTCTGCTGGTCCGTGCGCACGGAGGGCCCACGGCGGCGTCGAGCCCCATGCTCGACTATTCCATCCAGTACTGGACGTCGCGGGGCATCGCCGTACTCGATGTGAACTACGGCGGCAGCTCCGGCTACGGGCGGGAGTACCGTGAGCGCCTGGTCGGGCGTTGGGGCGAGACGGACGCCCTGGACTGCGTCGCGGGCGCCGAGCACATGGTGGCCCTCGGGGAGGTGGATCCCGACGGCCTCGTCATCCAGGGGGCGAGCGCCGGTGGCTTCACCGTGCTCAACGCGCTTGCGTTCCACTCGACGTTCCATGTCGGCATCTGCTACTACGGAATTGCCGACCTCGTAGCCTTCGACCAGGGCACGCACAAATTCGAGTCGCACTACTGCGAACGTCTCGTGGGGCCGTACCCGGGAGCGAAGGACGTCTATCGGGAGCGGTCACCGCTGTACTCCGCGCATCGGGTGAGCAGTCCGGTGATCCTTTTCCAGGGACTGGCCGATCCCGTGGTGCCCGCCGACCAGTCCCGCGCCATGTACGAGGCGGTGCGTGAGAACGGTGTGCCTTGCGCCTATCTGGCCTTTGAAGGAGAGGAGCACGGTTTCCGGGAGGCCGACAACGTCCATCGGTGCATGCGCGCGGAGCTCTACTTCGTCGGGAGCGTTCTCGGGTTCACCGATGCTTTCTCCGACGCCGTGGTCAAGATCGAGAATATGGCCTGACGCGGCCGTGCGGTGAGATGACGGCCCCTGGCCCGGCAGGCGTCTTCGGGAAAGGGGCCCGGCCTCCTGGGAATACCTTCGACGGCTTCGGCGTCATCGGCGAGGATCGCCTGGTGCAGCGCCTGCAGCTGCCGTCCGGGGGGAATGCCCAGATCGTCGGCGAGGATCTGGTACGTCTCGCGATAGACGGCGAGGGCCTCGTGGCGCTGGCCGGACAGCCACAGGGCCAGCATGAGGTCGGCGCGCAGCCGTTCCTGGTGCGGATGGGCGGCGACGGTGGCCAGCAGCTCGGGGATGATCTCCACATGCCGGCCGATGATCAGCTGCGTCCGGAAGTACTCCATCAGCAGGCCCAGCCGGAGTTGATCCAGTCTGGCGGCTTCGGCCTGCATGACCGGTGTCTGCGCGAGGCCGCTCAAGGGCTTGCCGCGCCACAGCCGAATCGCCTCGTGGAACAGCTCGCCGGCCTGCTCGGGGTTGCCGTTCCGACGGCTCTCCTTGCCGAACTCCAGCAACCGCATGCATCGCTCCAGGTCCACTTGATCGGGAGCGGTCGAGAGCTGGTAGCCGTCCCCCGTCGTGGCCAGCCGGATGTGGCTCACCCTCTCGAACAACCTGCGCAGCCGGCTCACGTACAGCTGAACGTTCTTCCGCGCACTCGGCGGCGGCTGCGCGCCCCAGATGGCTTCGATGATGCTGCCGCTCGACACATGGCGGTTCGCATTCAGACACAGATGTGCAAGTAAGATCTGCGGCTTTGTCCCCCCTGGTGGCACCGGGAGGCCGGATATGTTGATTTCGAGCGGGCCGAGAATGTTCAGCTGCATGTGGGGCAATGCATTCTCGCTCTCATGGGATGCAGGGCAGCGAAGGAATGGGCGGCGGTGGGGTGGGCTGTGCGGGTCGCCGTGAGAGAGGAGCCGGGCAGGAAAGTCTGGAGGCGGCTGTGAATGCTGTGCTGCGGAATTTCGCTCGGTTAAGGAAAGAGCTGCGGCAGGGGCCCGAGTAAATTACACGCATGAATCACGGTGAAAACCTCTCCCTGATGCGACAAGGTGAATTCTTTTCACGAGCGTGGAGGGGGCGACTTTCGGGCCGGTGGAAGATGGGCAGCACTTTCTGACGGAAGTTACACAGTGATGTTGCATCCCGTCAAGATCATTGGATGAGACATCGACCCCGGGTAACTGCCGAGCAATCCGGAGGATTATTTTCCGGTTGCTGCCCTGGTGATGGGTCAAAGATTATTTCTGGCCGTTCTTGGATTGGTCGTCCCGGGCTGCGGCCGGAGGCGTGCGCAAGGTGCGGTCGATGGACGCGGGACGGATGCGCCGGGGCGTGAGGAGGTGTGCGGTGTACGGGACACCGTCCGGCGTGCGGTGACGTTCGGTTGCCCGGGGGAGGGGTGGGAGTGTCCTCAATCGTGCCGAATCAGCCGTCCGGGCGCCCTCGGTGCTCGACTCGCTGTGAAGAGTGGTCTCGGGGGCCGTGGGCGCGTCGGCCGCCGACATTTCCGTGCGGGGCGGGAGAGGGGCGGGGGTCCTGGCCCCGGATCCCTGGCCCGGGGTCTGCGGCGGTGTGCCATGTGGATGGTGCTGTTCCGGACGTTTCCGTACGGACCGGGTCCATGTGCGGTTCACTGCACGGCAGTTGGGGCCGCCCGAGGGTGGGCCCGTCTCGGGGACGACGGCTTTGCCCGACCGTTGCCGGGACGGCCTTGCCGCAACCGCTGGAAGCCGGGCACGGTGCAGGGCCGTGCACGCCCTGCGGGCCCGGCACGATCGGAGACCGGCTGCACCCGGCAGGGCGAACGGCTGCGGCCACGACGCACGTTTGGCGCACGGGTCCGTGTGCGCCGACGGGGGTGCCCCGTGAGGCGCGCTTCCTTCGCACCGGCCGGTTATCGCTCGTTTCCGGCGTCGCCGCACGTGGAATGCGCGACGATTCCGGAGCCGATGAAGTGGGGACGCCGACCTGTGAATCCATGGCTCGGACCGCTCGGTCCGTTTCTCTTCCCGCTTCTCGTCTCGCGACGAGCGTTTTCGAACGGGGACACCCATGCCCCGGACACATCCGCGCCCGGCTGCATCGGCCTCAAGCGCTGGGCGGTACAGGGCAGTATCGGCATTCACCGGAAATGGTGATCCCCGACCCGGCTCGATGGCTAAGGGCTGTCCCGTAATCCCCGGCGGGCGCGCGACGACAGCTACAGCACCTCGCTGCGTTGTCGGAACGTCCGAATACATCCAGTATGCGGAC
>NZ_JBSFFY010000048.1:0-49539 GCF_053596315.1 Streptomyces sp. NPDC001732 | reverse complement strand
GCAGAACCGCATCGAGTCGGGCACCACGGCCGTGAGCACGCCGACGCGGATGCGGCAGGTCGGCACCGGCGTACGCCCCTCCCCCGATCCGTCACCGCTCCCCGGCGTCGCCCCTGCTCGCGCTTCCCCCGCCGTCCCCGTCGCCCTTCCGCAGCAGTGCCCCGATGTGCGCCGCCGCCGTCGACAGATGGCGACGGGCCTCCGTCACCTGCTCCTCCGTGACGCCCCGGTCCCGGGCGGCGTCACGGATGTCGTCGCGGAACCGGTCGAGCAGCCGGTCCAGATCGCGCGCCGGGTCGCCGGTGCGGGCGGCGTCCTTGCCCCAGTCGGGGTCGGCGTCGGCGGGCTCCGGCTTGACGTACGGGGGCCACGTACCCGTCCTGGCGAAGCTGCCCAGCTGACCGGTGATCTCGGCCAGCCCCTCCCGTACGCCCGAGGGCCAGTCGCCCCGGGCGAAGTGCTCCTGGACCTGGCGGGCGGCGTTCTGCATCTGCTCGCGCGCCCGCTCCTGGGCCTCCTTGGCCTGGCGCCGGGCCTTCTGGGCGTCCTCCCGGGCGCGGCGGGACTCGTCCTTCGCCCGGCGGGCCTGTTCCTTCCACTCCTGCTTGGCCCTGCGCAGCTCCTCCTTCGCGATCCGCCACGCCTCCTTGTCGCCGAAGTCGCCGAGGTCGCCGAAGTTCCCGAAGGGGGACTCCCGGTCGCTCCCGGTGCCGGAGCCGGTGTGCCTGGTCTCGCGCGCCGCGGCCCGCATCTCGCTGCGCAGCTTGCCGGCGGCGCCGCGCACGTCGTCCCGTATCTCGGCGGCGAGTTCGGAGACCGAGTCCCGGATCTCCAGCTCCAGATCGGCCAGTTCGCCGGTGCGGTCGGCCAGTTCGGCGCGGCCCGCGTCGGTGATCGAGTAGACCTTGCGACCGCCCTCGGTGGCGTGCGTGACGAGGCCCTCGGCCTCCAGCTTGGCCAGGCGCGGGTAGACCGTGCCCGCAGAGGGGGCGTACAGCCCTTGGAAACGTTCCTCCAGCAGCCTGATCACCTCGTAGCCGTGCCGGGGGGCCTCGTCGAGAAGCTTCAGCAGGTAGAGGCGGAGACGGCCGTGGGCGAATACGGGGGGCATGTCAGAGCACCTTTCCGGTCGGCTCGGCGGTGTACGGGTCGTCCTCGGTCGGCGGGCGGCGCAGCAGGGCGATCGATCCCGTGACGGTCGTCGCCCGCAGTTTGCCGGTACCGGCGCCCAGCGTGCCGGTGATCTTCTTCGCCCCCCACTGGCCGCTGACCCGCAGGTCCTCGAAGCCGTTGGAGACGGTGCCGCTCGCGGTGTTGGCCTCGACCGTCGCGTCCGCCGGGTGCGGCAGCCGGATGGCGACCTCGCCGGAGACGGTGGTCAGCCGGATGTCCGTGGGGCCCCCGCCCGGGTTCAGGTCCAGCACCATGTCGCCGCTGACCGACTCCGCCCGTACCGAGGTGCCCGCTCCCTCGACGACCGTGAGATCGCCCGAGACCGACTGGAAGCGCAGCTCGCCGGTGACCGACTGGGCCTCCACGCTGCCGGACACGGTCTCGGCCCGTACCGGGCCCGTGAGCCCGACGAGCGTGGCGTCACCGGTGACGCCACGTACCTCCGCGCGCCCGCGGATCCCGGACACGACGGCCCCGGCGCCGACCACGCCGACCTCCACGGCCGACCCGGCCGGTACGGCGAGCGAGACGACCGCCCTGCGTTGCCGCCCCTTGGGGTCGAGCCACTTGAGGAAGTTGTGCCAGGGCAGGTCCTCGTACGCGACCGTGAGCGTGCCGCCCTCCTGGGTCACGGTCAGTGGCGGGCCCTCGACCTCGGAGATCTCCAGCCGGGCGGTCGGCTCGTCGGTTCCGACGACATTGACGGTGCCCCCGACGACGCGCACGTTCAGCGACGTCACGGGGTCGTCGAAGGTCAGTTTCTGGGGCTCGGCGATGGCCCATGACGACACAGGCATGGATCTGACCTCCAGGGAACACGGAATGACGCAACATATCGCGTCTCTTGTTGAACACGCTATATCGCGGTCTGTGGAAGTCAAGACGTGTCGCGATGCCACTGGTCGATCAAAGTGCGCCAAATGCGGTTGGACCGGCCTACGGTGTGGGGCATGAAAGCGACATCCCCCATGGGGGCGCTGCTGCTGTGCCGTGCCGAACCCGGGGCCGTGCGGCCGGTGGCCCATCTGCTGCGTGAGCGGATGCTGCTCGTGCCCGCCGGGGACGGCTGGTCCGCCCTCGTGCCGGAGGGAAGGCCCTGGCAGGACGCGGGGGCGGGGGCGAGTGACACCAGTGGTGGCGGCGACGGGGCCGGTGGCGGGGACGCCGCGGAGCCGGTGGACCGG
This sequence comes from Streptomyces sp. NPDC001732, assembly GCF_053596315.1. Taxonomy (NCBI): domain Bacteria; kingdom Bacillati; phylum Actinomycetota; class Actinomycetes; order Kitasatosporales; family Streptomycetaceae; genus Streptomyces; species Streptomyces sp. NPDC001732. The sequence continues at coordinate 47,182 of NZ_JBSFFY010000048.1, read as the reverse complement.
GTCGTGGCCGGTTGGGCCGCCGCGCTCGCGGTCGGTTCGGCGTGGCCGGTGCTCGGCCTGTGGTGGGACGGTGACCGGGCCGGCTGTCTGCTCGCGTCGGGCTTCCGTCGCCCGGTCGGTTACGTCTGGCTGGCGGACGGCACCCCGGCCGGCGAGGAGGAGGCCGTGCGTACGCTCGCCGAGCGCCTCGCCCTCGATCCCGTACTGGACGTGCAGGCGCTCGAAGGGCTGATCCGGCCCGACCCGGACGCCGACGCGCGCACCCGGCTGCGCGGGCTGCTGGCCGTCCTCACCCGGATCGGGCTGGCCCTTCCGGCCGGTCTGGACCCGGACCCGCCGGGCGACCGGCTGTACGCGGCGGCCGAGGAGTGCCCCGAGGCGGAACCGATCGTCCGGCCCGGCCCGCGCGAGGCGGTGCGGGTCGGGCTCGACGCGGCCGGGTGCAACCGCCTCGGCCCCCGGGCGCGCGGCCCCCGGGCCCGTGCGCTGGCCGGTGCCCAGCTCGCCGTCGGACTGCCGCTGACCCTCTGGGGGATCAGGCGGCGCGAGGGCGGCTGGGCCCTCGCGGGGACGCTGCTACTGGCGCACGGAGCGCTCGGCCTCCTCGTCCACGACGGACGCGAGAAGGCCGGGGTGACGGCGGAGGCGGAGACGGGCGGCGTGGGGCGGTGAGGTGGTGAGACGGTGAGAGCGCCGGGCACGACGGCCCGGTGCGCGCCGGGCCGTCGTGCACCGGCCCGGGGAGTGCGGGGCCGGGTGGCTACTCGTCGTCCTCGTCGTCGAGCCGGGCCAGCCAGGTCGCGAGGCGCTCGACCGGCACCTCGAAGTCGGGGTTGAGATCGACGAACGTACGCAGCTGCTCGGCGAGCCACTCGAAGGTGACCTCCTCCTCGCCTCGCCGCTTCTCCAGCTCCTCGATACCGCGGTCGGTGAAGTACATGCGCCAAGCCTAATGCCTGGTGGCGGCCCCGAGGCGGCCGGGAGCGCGTCCCCCGCAGAGCCTCCCGAGGGGGGCGCGGGCCTTGTCCGGAACCGGCCCGGAACACCTCCGCCTCCCGGTCCGCACACCTCCTCGTGTCCCTCGCTTCGGGCGCGTACTGCCGTTAACCTGCGGGTAGTTGGGGAACGGGGGTTTTCATGGGCGACAGTGAAGCCCGTATCACGCGCATCGAGATGCCCGACGGCACGGAGATCTGGGCACGGATCTCCGTGGCGGAGGAGCCGACGGAGCCGACGGCATCGAGGGGTCCGTCGTTCACGGACGTCAAGGCGCGCCCCGGAGCGGGGCCGTCCTTCACGGACATCCGGGCCGACCGGATGTCGGACCGGGTGCAGGCCCGGGTCGAGGGTCTGCACGGCGTCGTGACCAGCGTCGCGCGTTCGCTCGCCGAGCCGCTGAGGTCCGTACGGCCCGACGAGGTCAACGTCGAATTCGGCATCGAGCTCACCGCGAAGGCGGGCAAGGTCGTCGGACTCCTCGCGGACGGCGAGGCCAAGGGGTCGATCAAGGTCACCCTGACGTGGAACGGCGGCGGCCCGCCCGTCGAGCCGCCGTCTCCCGCCCAGGTGCCCGCGCAGGCGGCCGGGCAGCCGCCCGTACCGCCCGACCCCACGGTCGTCGTCCCGCCTCCCGTGCCCTCGACGCCGCCCCGGATCGGCCCACCGGCCCCGGCGCCCGCGCCCGTACCCTCCGCCGCGCAGCCCGCCGGGCCCGCCTCCGTGCCCCCGCCCGCGGGCCCGGCTGCCGGCGCCCCGGACAGCGGCGATCCGGACAACGGTGATCCGGACGCCGACGATCCGGACGGCGACGATCCGTCCGCCGGTGCATCCACCGGCGCACCGGCGCATGCGAGCGGCACCGGGCCTGAGGGCGGAAGCGGATCGTGACGCGGCTGCCGGGCGGGGGCGCGTGGCCCGGCCCGAACGGCGGGGAGTCCGCTCTGATGAGCCTCGTGAAGGACGCGACGGTGCGCATCCATCGTCCGGAGCCCGGGTATGCCCCTGGGGGACCCGAGGGCGAATTCCTGGGGAGCGGCTTCTTCGTCGCCCCGAGCTGGGTCCTCACGTGCGCGCACGTGGCGTCGGAGGGGAGGGGGCGTCAGGTGGACGTGGTCTACAAGACGGCCCGCAGCGGCGAGGCCGTCACCGTCGGGGGCACGGTCGTGGCCGCCCTGCCCGAGGAGCCGCCCGGCACCGGTGGATGGCCGGCCCCCGACCTCGCGCTCATCCAGTTGCTGCGCCCCGTCGACCACCCCTGCGTGTACCTCAGCGAGCGCTCCACGGGCCTGAACCGCGGCGCGTACTACTTCGCGGGCTGGGCGGACGGCGGGGCCGGGACGCTCAAGCGGCTCGGCCGGGAGTGCCGGGTGGTGGGCACCATCGACGACTGGTCCGACGGCGACGAACAGGTGCTGATCGAGGCGAGCCGGCTGTACCCGGGCATGTCCGGCGGCCCCGTCGTCGACCTGGCCCGCGGCGAGGTCGTCGGCGTTCTCAAGTCGCGCTCCGACGACACCGACGGCGGCACGGCCATCGGCATCGAGCGGCTGCGCACGCTCCCCGTGCCGGAGTCGGCGGCGACCGCCGAGTCCGACGACCCGTACCAGGCCGTGTTCCACGCCCACGACCGCTACCACGCGGACCGGCACGACAACCCCGTCGACGACGAGGAGACCTGGGCGGACGTCCAGCGGGACCTGGGCGCCAGGGCGGGCCCGGCCCTCACTCCGCAGCAGCGCGTCGACCTGCTCGGCCGGCTCGCCAAACTCCCGCCGCCGGTCAGCACCCGCGGCCTCCTCGACATCCTCGGCGGCCTGGGCCACGGCCACCGGCCCGTCGGCGTCCCGGCCCCGCGCGGCTGGCGCGACGGACTCGGCGTCCTCTACGACGCGCGCGAGGGCGACGAGGCGCTGGAGCGCATCCTGCGCTACTGCATGGGCGTCATCGCCGCCGAGCGCCCCTACGTGGTGCCCTCCACCAAGTCGGCCGAGGACGCCCTGTGGGACTGGGTGAAGGAGACGGCGAAGAACCGGCTCAGCCCGCCGTTCCGCCTGGAGATGACCAGGCTCCGGCACCGGGGACGGTACGACTCGGAGGACCGGTGCGACCCCGCCCGGCACGACCTGGTCCCGTACGACAAGGAGTCCGGGCACCGGCAGGGTCCTGAGGACCGGCGGGCTTTCGGGCCGTCGGCCGGTGAACCGGCCGAGCCGTCGCGGCCCGCCCCGTTCGTCCTGCTGAGCCTGCAGGCGCGCGCCTGGGAACCGGACAGCTACGACTGGCGGATCGTGGCCTTCCCCTCCGGCCAGGACGTGCCCATGACCGAGAACAGCCAGGGAACGCCGGTCGGCGATCTGCGGTCCAGGCTCGCCGGGCCCCTCACGGAGGCGTTCCGGCTGTGCGACGAACCCGGCAGCCCCGCCGTCCTCCAGGTCTCGGTGCCGCTCGCGCTGCTGGACCTGGAGGTCGAGGAGTGGCGACTGCCGCCGGACGGACGGCCGCTCGGGGTCCAGCGGCCGGTGGTCGTCCGCTGCTCGGACGAGCGCCCCGAACCGTCCGACGACGAGTTCCGGGAACGCGAGGCGCGCTGGAACCGCGTCCGGACCGGTCCGATGAGGGCCGTGGTCCTCGACTGCGAGGACGTGATGCGGGTATCCGTGCCCTCGGGGGCGGAGTTGCGCGAGCTGGGCTACGAGACCGTCCCCGTGCTCTGCCGGTACGGCGGACGCGGTGACGCGCAGAGCCTCGCGGGATTCGTGCGCGTGCTCGACAGCGGCTTCGGCGTGGTCCTGTGGCAGCGGCCCGGAGCCGAACCGGCCGCGGTCTGCACGGAGTTCCACCTCCGTGTCGGCGACACGGTCGCCGGGAGCCGGGTGGCCGACCGGCTCCCGCGAAAGATCCACGAATTGAGAAAAGGGGTGTTCGCGGGGCGCGCGGAGACGTATTGGTCCCACGGGGTGGTGCTGATGCTCGACGACCCGCAGCATCCGGCGTGCGGCGCCGGGGAGTTGCTGCAAGCGCCGTGAATTCTCTTACGGGGGGTGCGCCGGATGACTACCGTGAAGCACGTTCGACTGCTGGCCCTGGCGGACGAGTGACGACGAGGAACACGTTATGAGTGAACCCAGCGAGTGGCTCATCTACCGAGGGGCCGGCGAACCGCACGAAGGCATCGAGCAGTTGCCGCCGCCGCCGCCCTGGCGGGACTTCGCGAGCCGTGGCGCACCCGCCCCGGACGAGGCGGACGGGGACGGTTCCGCCGACCGCCGCCTCGGTGGCCACCGGCACATGGCCGAACTCCACCGGCCGGGTGCCGAGGAGCTCGAAATGATCAACGCCGCGCTCTATCTGCGGCGCCCGCTGCTGGTCACCGGCACTCCCGGCGCGGGCAAGAGCACCCTGGCCCACTCCGTCGCCCACGAGCTCGGGCTCGGCCGGGTCCTGCGCTGGCCGATCGTGAGCCGGACGACCCTGCTCGACGGCCTGTACCACTACGACGCGATCGCCCGGCTCCAGGACGTGCAGATCGCCGCGCACGGCGCCGCGGCGGGCACGGCCGGCGCCGAGGCCGCCGGCGACGTGGGCAGCTACATCAGGCTCGGGCCGCTCGGCACCGCGCTGCTGCCCTCCGAACGGCCGCGGGTGCTGCTGATCGACGAGCTCGACAAGAGCGACATCGACCTCCCCAACGACCTGCTCAACGTGCTGGAGGAGGGCGAGTTCGGCATCCGGGAACTGGAGCGGATCGCCGACCGGCTGCCCGGCGGGGAGGCGGAGGTCCTCGACGACGACGGCAACAAGGTGAAGGTGCGCGGCGGCCGGGTGCAGTGCACGTCCTTCCCGTTCGTGGTGCTCACCAGCAACGGCGAGCGGGACTTCCCGGCGCCCCTGATGCGCCGTTGCATCCACCTGGAACTCGGACGCCCCGACCACCAACGGCTCGCCACGTTCGTCCGCGCCCACCTGGGCGACGAGGCGGCCCGCTCCGGGGACGACCTCATCGCCCACTTCCTGGAGCGGTCCCGCAGCGAACTCCTCGCTACCGACCAGCTGTTGAACGCGATCTACCTCACCGATGCCGCCGCCCCGGCGGGCCGCGACCGGCTCGCGGACCTGCTCATCCAGCGACTCGACCGGCCGAGGTGATGAGCTGATGACGGGCGCCGGGCCACGACACGGGCCGGACGGAAGACGCGACCCCGACGACGACGCCGGGCTGTACCCCGCGTTCGTGGCACGGCTGCGCGAGGCCGGGCTCGACCCCGACGTCGAGCAGCTCCGGGACGCCTTCTGGCTGGCCCGGTGGGCCCGGCACCCGGACGCGCCACCGGCCGACGACCTCGCGGAGGGAGACGTACCGCCCGCTCGTCCCCCGCGGGAGACGGCGACCGGGCAGCCCGCGCGCCCCGGGCCCGACGCCGCGGAGCCCCCGGCCGGCCGGGCGGACGCCGGAACGGAGGACGAACCGGGCGACGGAGCCCCGTCCTCGGAGGACCGGGCGGACGCCGACCGGCGGATCACCCTCTACCCCGTACCGCGCACCGGAGCCCCACCGGGAGCCGACCGGGGCGGTGCGGCGAGAGGCGGTGCACGGGCCCTCACCTTCGGGGTGCCCGCCGCGCCGGTCCTTCCCGCACCGCTGCGACTCCAGCGCGCGATGCGCCCGTTGCAGCGCTACCGCCCGGCCGCCCCACCGCTGCGCCGCACCCTCGACGAGACGGCGACCGCGGAGCGCAGCGCACGGGCCGGCGGGCTGATCATGCCGGTGTTCCGGGGCGAGTCCCGGCGCGAGGCGGTCCTCCAGTGCGTCATGGACGCCTCGTCCTCGATGCTGGTGTGGGACCGGATGTTCGGCGAACTCCAGCAGATATTCGCACAGTTGGGCGCCTTCCGGGACGTCCAGGTCCGCTATCTGCACCAGGGGCCCGACGGCGCCGCCGCGGTGAGCCGCAGCCCCGACCCGGCCGCCGCGCCGCTCAGCTCCGCGGACCGGCTGAGCGATCCGACCGGGCGCCGCATCACCGTCCTGGTCAGCGACTGCGCCGGCCCGCTCTGGCACAGCGGACGGGCCCACCGGCTGCTGCACCACCTGGCCGGACAGGCCCCGGCCGCCGTGCTCCAGCCGCTGCCGCAGCGGATGTGGAACCGGACCAGGCTCCCGGTCACCCGCGGTTCGCTGTCCCGGGGAGACGGCCCCGGCGGAGCCGCCGTGCTGAAGGTGGTGGAACAGCCGGGCACCGGCCCCGCCGTGCACCCGGGCGCCCTCGCGGTCCCCGTGCTCCCGCCGGTGGAAGCCGCGCTGGCGGCCTGGGCGAGACTGCTCTCCGGCAGCGGCGCGGGCCACATCTCCGGAGCGGTCGGCTGGGTGCGGGCCGACCAGCCGGCCGCCGCGGCGCAGCGCCCCGGCGGCAGCCCGTCCTCGCTCCAACTGGTCAGCCGCTTCCGTTCGGCGGCCTCGCCGGTCGCCGGACAGCTGGCCGTCTACCTCGCGGCGGCGCCGCTGCACCTGCCGGTGATGCAACTGGTGCAGCGCACGATGCTGCCCCACTCGGGCCCCTCCGAACTGGCCGAGGTGCTGCTGAGCGGCCTCCTGACCCGGAGCAGGGGTGAGGACGGCGGCGGTGACGACGGGCAGTGGTTCGAGTTCGTGCCCGGCGTCCGGGAGGCGCTGCTCGGCCCGCTGGGCCGCGACGAGGCGCTGCTCGTGCTGAAGCACTGCTCGGAGTACATCGAGCAGCGGTTCGGGAAGGGCGGGCCGAACTTCCCCGCCCTGGCCTTCGCCCAGCTCGGCGAGGGTCGGTACGGGCCGGCGCGGCAGCCCCGTCCCACGGGCGCCGTCGGGAACGGCGTACCCGATGCGGAGGCCGAGGAGGGCGGCGAGAACGGGGAGGGCGGTGCGAGCGGCGGGTCGCGGGTCCCCCACCCCTTCGCCGAGGTGGCGGTCCGCGTGCTGGAGCGTTTCATGCCCCTGCCCGAGCAGTTCGTGACACAGCAGGGACGGGACGACTCCCGGAGCGCCGCCCGGACCCCGAACGCCGCGGTGGCGAACGCCCAAAACCTCCTGCGGAAGTTCGAGTCGGACCGCATGGTGCAGTACCTGATCGACGCCGTGCAGCTGCTGCGCGGCGCCGCCGAGCGCGAGGAGGAGGGGCGGGGCGCCGAACCCGGCCTGTGGGCGGAGTACTCCCGCTGCGTCCTGCGGCTGTGGGAGGTCCAGGGCGACGCGGAACTGCTCCGCGAGGCCGAGTACGCCGCCGAACGGGCCGCCGAGCACCCCGGCTCCGTACGCGAACGGGCCGTGCTCGCCAAGGTGTTGCACGCCGCGGCCGAGGACCGGCGGCGGCGCGGCGACCGGCGCGGTGCGGTGGAGCTGCTGCGGCGCGCCGACCGCGAGTACACGGCCGCCTGCGCCGCCCCCGCCCTGGAACCCGCCGAGGCGCTCCGGCTCACCCTGGAACGGGTCCGGGCCCTGGAGGCGCAGTGGCGGCTCGACGGCGACACCGCCCTGTTGCAGGCGGCGTGCGGGATGCTGGAGGCGTTCGCCGACGTCTGGCCCGACCAGGAGAACCGGCCCGCGGCCCTGCCCCCGGCCCACGGCAGGACCCTGCTGAAACTGGCCGGTGCCACCGCCGACGTCGAACAGGCCCGGGTGTACGCCGGACAGGCGGCCCGCTCCCTGCGCACCGCGTTCGAGCAGGGCGGCCGGCACACCCTGGGCACCGAGGTGCGCATCCTGCTGGACCTGGTGGACGCCCTGCTCGGCTCCGGCGAGGAACCGGACGAGGCCGCGGCCCTGATCGAGCAGGCCCTGGCGACCGTACGCGACCAGCGGCTGCTCGCCTCGCTGCGGATCAGGGCCGGACGGGTCCGCGCCGCACGGTACGAGCACACCGGCGAGCCGGACGAACTCGTGGCGGCGGCCGACTGGTTCGCACGGGCCGCCCGGGGCGTCCCGCGCGACTCGAAGGCCCATGCCGACCTGCTCGCCGAGTGGGGCGGCACCCTGCTGCGCCGGGCCCGGCTGCCCGACGGGGACCCGCACATCGGCGCCGCGATCCGGGTACTGCGCGACTGCCGTACGGAGACGGCGGCGGGGAGCGCGTACCAGGCCGAGCGGCTGCTGATGCTGGGCCGGGCGCTGATGCTGCGGCACCGGGCCACCGATGACCGGGTCGACCTGAGGGAGGCCGAGCACCTCTTCGGCCTCGCGGCCCGGGAGGCGGCCGACCCGCTGACCGAGGCGCGCTGCTGGCTGGAGCTGGGCCGCGCCCATCTCGACGCCTCCCGGGTGCTGCGGCGCCCCGCCCGCCTCGACGACGCGGCCGAGGCGTTCCGGGGCGCGGCGGAGGCGGCGGGCAGGGCGGAGACAGAGCTGGAAAGTCCGCAACGGCTGGAACAAGCAGTCGAATTGAGTGCTACAGCCAATCACTGGCGGGGTATGACGTACGAGAAGGCAGGACGTCCCCGGGCCGCACGCCAGGCGTACCGGGCAGCCCATCGGGAGTGGTGCAAACTGCCGGACGGCGGCGGCGCGGCAGGTGAGTCGACCGCCGAGCGGCTGGCGGAGCTGGGACGCTGAGTGCTCGACGAGGAGCACCCGGCGCATGCTTCACAAGGCGTGGGCCCGGTCGTACGGGGCATCCGTACAGGGGGACCGGTGCGGGCGAGAGCCGTGTCGACTGCACGGATCAGGGGCGCGAGCTCAACGGGTGCGCTCAAGGGCGAGCACACCACCGCGAGCACGATGCGGGGTTACGGGGAGGCAAGATGAGCGAGACGGCACACCAGGGCATACCGGACGGCGGACCGGATGCGTTGCCGGACCTGCTGGGGCTCGATCTGGAGTCGCTGCGGACGCTGGACCATCCGGTGCTCGCCGAGGTGGTCGCGGATCTGCGCGGGCGGGCCGAGCAGCCGCGGGAGATGTTCTGGGGATTCGACAGCGCCTTCTGAGGCGAGCCCGCATCGTCGCGAATCGGCACGCACGGTCTTGGCCGGGGCGCGATTGACCGGGGCGTCAGCGCCCGGGACGGGGCCGGCCTCGCCGCACGCCCGGACCACTCGCCCCGGGCCGGTACCGGTGTCCGTCCCGGCAGACGCACGGCACGGGGACGGCGGAGTGTCTCGACGGGCGACGCCGCGAGGCGAGGGGTCCGCCGAGCGGCATGGAGAGGGGGCGCCGCGCATGGGCCCACGAAGTGAGCCGGACGCGGCGCCGACCGTGACTTCCGACCCAGCCGTACCGGCGCCCGTGCCCTTCGGACAGTTCATCGTGAAGGTGCACGGCCGCTGCAATCTGGCCTGCCGCTACTGCTACCTGTACGAAGGCCCCGACCGGACCTGGCGGAGCCGCCCGGCCGCCGCGCCGCCCGCCGTCCTCCACCGCGTCGCGGACCGGATCGCCGAGCACGCGGCCACCCATCGGCTCCGCCACGTCGCCCTCGTGCTGCACGGGGGCGAGCCCCTCCTCGCGGGCCCCGAGCGGCTGTCCGCCTTCGCCGGCCGGGTGCGTGCCCGGGTGCCCGACGGCTGCACCGTCCGCACCACCGTCCAGACCAATGCCACCCTGCTCACCGACGACGGCATCGCTGCCCTCGCCCGGCACGGCATACGCATCGGCATCAGCCTCGACGGCGGCCTGGCCGCCCACAACACTCTGCGCACCGACCATGCCGGTCGCCCCTCCTGGCCCGCTGCCTCACGCGGCGCCCGACTCCTCGCCGACCGTCACCCCGAGGCGTACGCGGGCATCCTCGTCGTCGTCGACCCACGCACCGACCCCCTGGAGATGTACGAGTCACTGCTCGCCCTGCGGCCCCCGGCCCTGAACCTTCTCCTGCCACACGGCAACTGGACCAACCCGCCGCCCGGCCTGCCGGACCCGGCAGACATCCCGATGGGCCCCGGATCGGGCCGCGCCACGCCGTACGGCGACTGGCTGTGCACCGTCTTCGACCGTTGGTGGTCGGCCGGCCGGCGGGAGAGCCGGATCAGGCTCTTCGAGGAGTGCATCGCCCTGCTTCTCGGGCTGCCCGCTGCCACCGAGTCTCTCGGACTCGACCCCATCAACGCGGTGGTGGTCGAGACGGACGGATCGATCGAGCAGGTCGACTCCCTCAAGTCCGCCTACGACACCGCGACCGCCACCGGACTCGACGTCTTCCGCCACACCTTCGACGACGCCCTGCGCCACCCCGGCGTCGTCGCCCGCCAGGCCGGAACCGGCGCACTCGCCGCCGTCTGCCGGGCCTGCCCGCTTCTGACCGTCTGCGGCGGGGGCCACTACGCCCATCGCTACCGTGCCGAGAACGGCTTCATCAACCCGTCCGTCTACTGCGCCGACCTCGAACGGCTGGTCCGCCACGTCGCGGACCGGCTCGCCGACGCAACTGCGGGAGACCCCCCATGAGCTCCCCCGTCCCCGACCGTGTGCTGCGCGAGCTCGGCCGCACCGAGGGAGGCGCCGCCACCCTCGGCCTGCTCGTACGCGATCAGGACACCCGCCGCCTCGTCCTTCTCAGAGCCCTGCTCGACGCGGCGGCCGCCGCGCCGACGACCGTGTGCCCACCCCCTCTGCTCGACCGGCTGCGCGCGGACTGGGCGTTGCTCGAAGCCGCCGAGCGCATCGACCGGGCCGCGGTGCGTACCGTGCTCTTCCACCCGATGGTGGGCCCTTGGGCCGAGCGGCTGCTGGCCGGGCTCACGGCCGCGACCGCCTCCGGTCCGGACCTCCTCGACGACCTGGACCATCTGACCGCACTTGCGGCAGCGGCCGCGATTCGTGCCGGGATGCCGTGCACCACCCGGCTCGCCTCCCGCGACGGACTGGCTTGCCTGCCCACCCTGGGGGCGATCAAGGCAGGCCCAGGACCGGTCGAACTTGCCTGCACCGAGGACGAGATGGAGATACGGCCGACCGGCGCACCGGCCCTGACGGTCCGGATCCTGCCGGACGGCACCATGAGTTCGGCCGACCCCCGCTGGCAGCCGGTTCTCATGCTGCCTCCCGTGCTGCCCGGAAGCGGCCCCGTACCCGTGGACGACGTCGATCCGTACGGCATCACCGGCGCCGGACCGCCGCTCTGCGGGCCGAGCGGGACCGTCCGTGTCGGTGATCACGAGCGCAAGGGCTGGATCGCCTCCTGGGCCGGAGTGGCACCCCTGCTCCGCGCAGGCGGTGTCCACCGCCTCACCGAAGTGGCCACGTTGCTGCGCTGCGTGGTACCGCTCGGCCGCCCGACAGGCTCCGGGCCGGCCGGCGAAGGCGCGGTGCACTGCAGTGGAACCAGACGTGAGGCGTTCGGCGCCGTCCTCAGCAGCAGACCGGCCACCTCCGCCCATTTCGCCGCCACGCTCGTCCACGAACTCCAGCACACCAAGCTGGCAGCCCTCGGCGGCCTCGTGCGTCTGCACCGGGAGGACGCGACGCCGCGCCACTTCGCCCCCTGGCGTCCCGACCCCCGCCCCTTCGACGGTCTCCTGCAGGGCGCCTACTCACACATCGCGCTCGCCGACTACTGGCAGCGGTTCGCGCTGCACGCGCGGCGCGTCACCCAACGCGATCTGGGCTGGACCGAGCACGCCCGCTGTCGCGAACAGGTCGGCGCCGTGCTGCCCGTGCTGGCCGGATCGGCGGAGCTGACCCGTGAAGGCCGGGTGCTGGTCGACGAGATGATCACGCTCTACCACCGTCTGGACGATTGTCCGCCTCCTCCGGGGCACCGCGCCCGCGCGGAGGCGTACGTGAGCACCGCCAAGGTGATATGGCAGCAGAGGAACGGTCGGCGAAGGCAGTGAACATCCGTCGGATGTCGGCCGGAGCGACTGCGGCCCGGAGTATGTTGAAACGCTCGCACCGAGACAGGGAGACGGTTGAATGCCCGTAACGCAAAGGCAAGTTGGATCAACCGGGGCGCAAACCGTCACCATCAGTTTCGCCGGCTTCAACCGGGCCTGGGCGACGTGGATCGCCGACCGGCTGGAGCGGCGCGGGGTGACGGTCGTCCAGCAGCGCTGGAACCCGCCGGTGGAGGTCCCGCTGGAGGATTCGTTGAGGGACCTGACGCTCTCCCGCGGCCGGATCCTGGTACTGCTCAGCGACTGGTACTTCCAACTCGGTCCTCGGAGCCACGAGGAGTGGAGCAAGGCGCTGCGCGCGGTGGTGGCCCCGGATCCCGATCGGTTCGCCGCGGTCTGTGTCACCACTTCCGTGCTGCCGGGTGCCACATCGGTCTTCGGCGCGGCCGACCTGACCAATGTCGGCGCCGACGAGGCCGAGCGGCGGCTCCTCGTCCGGCTGGGGCTGCCCACCGACCCGCTGCTCGATCCGGCGGAAGCCGGGCCGGGACCGCGATATCCGGCCGACACCCCGCAGGTCTGGGGCGGGGTGCCGCGCCGCAACATTCGGTTCACCGGGCGTGAGGACCTGCTCAGCGAGGCGCACCGAGCCCTTCAGGACTCCGGCTCGGGGGCCGGGGTCGTGACATTGCATGGAATGTCCGGTGTCGGCAAGACCCAGTTGGCTGCGGAGTACGTCTACCGCTTCGGTTCCGAGTACGACGTGGTTTGGTGGGTGCCCGCCGACCGGCGTGCGCTCTACCGGCAGAAGCTTGCCGAGCTCGCCCCCGAACTGGGCCTGTCCACCGGCGCCGAGTACGGCGAACGGCTGCGTGCGGTACGCGACTCGCTGCGCCGTGGCGACCCGCACTCCCATTGGCTGCTGATCCTGGACGGCGCGGACGAACCCGACCAGATCTGGGACCTGGTACCGACGGGGCCGGGACACGTCCTGATCACCTCCCGCAACCCGGAGTGGAGCGAGCACAACAGCAACCTTGTCGAGGTACCGGTCTACGCGCGCCATGAGTCCGTCGCCTTCATCCGCCGCCGCGCCGCCCGCCTGACTCCCGCCGAGGCCGATCAGCTGGCCGAGGCCCTGGAGGACCTTCCGCTGCTCCTCGACCAGACCGCCGGCTGGCTGAACGACTCCGACCTGTCGGTCGAGGAGTACATCGAGCTGCTCGAAGGCGGCATCGACCAGGACGTCGTCAAGGTCTCCGCGGACTTCCCGCTCGCTTTCCAGACCGCCTGGTCGATACTGCTGAACAAGCTCAAGGACACGGTCCCCGAATCTGTCGACCTGCTGCGTCTGTGCAGCTTCTTCGCGCCTGGCTCCATCCCCGTGAGGCTGTTGAAGGACATGCCTCCAGGAGAGCTGCCGGAACAGGTGTCCGGCCTGATGAACGACCCGCTGCTCTGGAACAAGGCGATCGGCCAGCTCCGTCAGTACTCCGTCGTGCGCCTGGAGTCGCACGAGTCGGTCGTCGACGCGGTGTCGTCGGGAGAATCGCTCTACATGCACAGAATGGTCCACCAGATCGTCGGCCATGACATGGCGGAACGGGACCGTCTGGAGTTCATCGACGTCGTCCGACGGGCTCTCGCGGCGGCGGACCCCGGCCGGCCCATGGACACTCGTATGTGGCCTGCGTACGCCGAGCTCACCCCGCACTTGAAGTGGGCCGACGTGCTCAGGAGCACCGACCCGTCGGTGCAGTCCCTGGTGCTCAACTGCCTGCGCTACATGTATTTGTCCGGTGAGTACCAGGCGGGGATCAAACTGGGCGGACGCGCCATGGAGGCGTGGAAGGAACTCCTCGGGGAGAACCACTCGAAGATCTGGGACCTCAGCTATCACTATGCCAACCTGCTGAGGGCCGTCGGTGACTACGCCGGCACGGAAGCCATCGAACGCGCCGCCGTCGACCACCTGCGTGCCGAGCGGGGGACACACGACCTGGAGCACCTGCGCGCCGCGAGCGGCCTCGCGGCCGACCTGCGGGGCCTGGGCCGCTACGACGAGGCGCTGGAGATTTCGGGCTGGGTCCTGGCCGACTACCGTGAACTGCTGGGCGACCAGGATTCACGCACGCTCAACGCGCAGAACAATCTGGCCGTTTCGCTCCGGCTCCTGGGCAGGTACAAGGAGTCCCTGGAGCTCGACCTGCGCACACTGGATGCCCGGCGGCAGCTCCTTCGCCAGCGTCACACCTGGACTCTGTCCTCGGAGATCAACTACGCCACCGACTTGCGCCTGCTCGGCCGGTACGGCGACGCGCTGTCGCTTCAGAACCAGAGTGCCCAGGTGCACCGGCGCATCCTGGGGCACGACAATCCCCAGACGCTGCGGGCCGAGTTCAACCTCGCGTTGTGCCACTACCGCTCGGGAGAGCGGGCCAGGGCCGCGGCACTGTTCACCCGGGTTCTGGAACGGTGCGAACGGGTACTCGGCGAGAGCCACCCACTGACCATGATGTTCGCCTCCGGGCAGAGCTGCTTCGCTCGTGAGCACGCCAACATCGACCAGGCCAGGGCCATAAGCGAGAAGGTCGTCGGCGGCTACAGGGACATGCTCGGTGAAGAGCACCCCTTTGCGGTGGGAACGCGGGCCAACCACGCCTTGATTCTGCGCGGCGTGGGGGAGCGGGACCATGCACACGCACTCCTGGAGGAGTCGCTCGTCTCCATGACGCGGGCCGTGGGCGAGAGCCACCCCTGGACCCTGGGGTGCGCAATCAACGTGTCGGCGCTGCGCAACGTGGCGGGAGACCCGGAAGCCGCAGCCGCGCTGATGGAATCGGTCACCATCAGGGCCACCGAGACTCTCGGCCGGACCCACCCGCTGACCCTTTCCGCCCGGATCGCCCATGCTGCGGACCTGCGTGGCATCCGGGACCGGCAGCGGGCCGAGAAGATCGAAAGCGAGGCGCTGGACGACCTGGCGGCCACCCTCGGCGCCCAGCACGTCCATACGGTTACGGCACGTTCTCGTAACCGGCCGTACTGGGACTTCGAGCCCCAGATCATCTGATCGGGTTTCACCAAGGGCCTGTCAAGTAAATGAGTTCTCGTCAATTCCCTTTTGTCTCAAGGCAGTTGGCATTTGATGAACTGCGCTCGGCACTCCTCGCCGCCAGGGGCCCGCTGAAGGACATCCGGCTCGGCGCGAGCCATCGCGGCCGGGCCGGCTGTCGTGGTCGCCTTCGCCTTCCGGAAAGGAGTCTCAGGAACGTACGTTGCGGACTCACGCCGGGACATGCCGAGGGGCCCGTTCCCGCGATCGTCTCGCGGGAACGGGCCCCTGTCCGTACGGCAGCGGGTCAGGCCTCGAAGACCTCGGCGACCAGCTGTGCCTGCTCGGCCTGGTGGCGCTTGGCCGAGCCGACCGCCGGGGACGAGCTGTGCGGGCGCGAGATGCGGCGCAGGCGCTCACCGTGCGGGACGTCGGCACCGACGGCCAGGTCCAGGTGGTCGATCAGGTTCAGGGCGATGAACGGCCAGGCGCCCTGGTTGGCCGGCTCCTCCTGGGTCCAGAGGTACTTCTCGGCGTTCGGGTACTTGGCGATCTCGGCCTGGAGCTCGGCACCCGGCAGCGGGTACAGGCGCTCCAGACGGATGATCGCGGTGTCCGTGACGCCGCGCTTCGTGCGCTCGGCCTCCAGGTCGTAGTAGACCTTGCCGGCGCAGAAGACGACCTTGCGGACGTCGGCCGGGTTCACCGAGTCGTCGCCGATCACCGGACGGAAGCCGCCGCTGGTGAACTCCTCCACCTTCGAGGAGGCCGCCTTGAGGCGGAGCATCGACTTCGGGGTGAAGACGATCAGCGGCTTGTGGTGCGGGTTGTGCACCTGCCACCGCAGGAGGTGGAAGTAGTTCGACGGCAGGGTCGGCATGGCGACCGTCATGTTGTTCTGCGCGCACAGCGTGAGGAAGCGCTCCGGGCGGGCGGACGAGTGGTCCGGGCCCTGGCCCTCGTAGCCGTGCGGCAGCAGCAGCGTGACGCCGGAGGTCTGGCCCCACTTCTGCTCGGCCGAGGAGATGAACTCGTCGACGACGGTCTGCGCGCCGTTGACGAAGTCACCGAACTGGGCCTCCCAGATGACCAGCGATTCGGGGCGGGCCAGCGAGTAGCCGTACTCGAAGCCCATCGCCGCGTACTCGCTGAGCAGCGAGTCGTAGACGTTGTAACGGGCCTGGTCGTCGGAGAGGTAGAGCAGCGGGGTGTAGTCCTCGCCGGTCACCTGGTCGACGAGAACCGCGTGGCGCTGGCCGAAGGTGCCGCGGCGGCTGTCCTGGCCGGCGAGCCGGACCGGGGTGCCCTCCATCAGCAGCGAACCGATGGCCAGGGTCTCGCCCATGCCCCAGTCGATCGTGCCGTTCTCCACCGAGGCCGCGCGACGCTGCATCTGCGGCATCAGACGGGGGTGGACGGTGATCCGGTCGGGGATGTTGACCTGGGACTCCGCGATGACCTTCACGACCTCCTGGGAGACCGCGGTGGTCACGGCGACCGGGAACTCCGGCTGGACCTCGGGGGAGTGCGCCGGGGCCGGCAGCGAGGTGGCCTCGCGGACCTCCGCGAAGACCTTCTCCAGCTGGCCCTGGAAGTCCTGGAGCGCCTGCTCGGCCTCTTCCAGCGTGATGTCGCCGCGACCGATGAGGGACTCGGTGTAGAGCTTGCGCACCGAGCGCTTCTTGTCGATCAGGGTGTACATCTGCGGGTTGGTGAACTCCGGGTTGTCGCCCTCGTTGTGACCGCGGCGGCGGTAGCAGATGAGGTCGATCACGACGTCCTTGTTGAACGCCTGCCGGAACTCGAAGGCCAGCCGGGCCACGCGGACGACGGCCTCGGGGTCGTCGCCGTTGACGTGGATGATCGGGGCCTCGATCATGCGCGCCACGTCGGTGGCGTACATCGAGGAGCGCGAGGACTCCGGGGCGGCGGTGAAGCCGACCTGGTTGTTGATCACCACGTGCACGGTGCCGCCGGTGCGGTAGCCGCGCAGCTGCGACATGTTGAGCGTCTCGGCGACGACGCCCTGGCCCGCGAAGGCCGCGTCCCCGTGGAGCGCGACGGGCAGGACGGTGAAGTCCGTGCCGCCCTTGTTGATGATGTCCTGCTTGGCGCGGGCGATGCCCTCCAGGACCGGGTCGACCGCCTCCAGGTGCGAGGGGTTGGCGGCCAGCGAGACCTTGATCTGCTCGCCGTCCAGGCCGGTGAAGGTGCCCTCGGCGCCCAGGTGGTACTTCACGTCGCCGGAGCCGTGCATCGACCGGGGGTCGAGGTTGCCCTCGAACTCGCGGAAGATCTGGGCGTACGACTTGCCGACGATGTTCGCCAGCACGTTCAGCCGGCCGCGGTGGGCCATGCCGATGACGACCTCGTCGAGGCGGGCCTCGGCGGCGGAGTCGATGACCGCGTCGAGCAGCGGGATGACGGACTCGCCGCCCTCCAGCGAGAACCGCTTCTGGCCGACGTACTTGGTCTGCAGGAAGGTCTCGAACGCCTCGGCCGCGTTCAGCCGGCGCAGGATGCGCAGCTGCTCCTCGCGCTCCGGCTGCTGGGTGCGCGTGCGCTCCACCCGGTCCTGGATCCACTTGCGCTGCTTCGGGTCCTGGATGTGCATGAACTCGATGCCGGTGGTGCGGCAGTACGACTCGCGCAGCACGCCGAGGATGTCGCGGAGCTTCATCATCGACTTGCCGGCGAAACCGCCGACCGCGAAGTCCCGCTCCAGGTCCCACAGGGTGAGGCCGTGCTCGGTGATGTCCAGGTCGGGGTGCTTGCGCTGGCGGTACTCCAGCGGGTCGGTGTCGGCCATGACGTGGCCGCGGACCCGGTAGGAGTGGATCAGCTCGAAGACCCGCGCGGCCTTGGTCACGTCGTTGTCGTGCGAGGCGTCGATGTCCGTCAGCCAGCGGACCGGCTCGTACGGGATGCGCAGCGACTTGAAGATCTCGTCGTAGAACTCGTTCTCGCCGAGCAGGAGCTGGGCGACGATCCGCAGGAACTCGCCGGAGGCGGCGCCCTGGATGACCCGGTGGTCGTACGTCGAGGTCAGCGTCATGACCTTGGAGATGCCCAGCTTGTTCAGGGTGTCCTGCGACGTGCCCTGGAACTCGGCCGGGTAGTCCATCGAGCCGACGCCCATGATGACCGACTGACCGGGCATCAGACGGGGGACCGAGTGGACCGTGCCGAGACCGCCCGGGTTCGTCAGGGAGACGGTGACGCCCGTGAAGTCGTCCATCGTCAGCTTGCCGTTGCGGGCGCGGCGGACGATGTCCTCGTAGGCCTGCCAGAACTCGAAGAAGTTCAGCGTCTCGGCCTTCTTGATGCCGGCGACGACGAGCTGGCGGTCGCCGTTCGGCTTCACCAGGTCGATGGCCAGACCGAAGTTCACGTGCTCGGGCTTGACCAGGGTCGGCTTGCCGTCCTTCATCGCGAAGGAGTGGTTCATCGCCGGCATGGCCTTGATGGCCTGCACCATCGCGTACCCGATGAGGTGCGTGAAGGAGATCTTCCCGCCCCGGGCGCGCTTGAGGTGGTTGTTGATGACGATGCGGTTGTCGAAGAGCAGCTTCACCGGGACGGCGCGGACGGACGTGGCCGTCGGCAGCTCCAGCGAGGCGTTCATGTTCTTCGCGACGGCGGCCGAGGGGCCGCGCAGGGTCACGTACTCGGGGCCCTCGGCGGCCTCGGTGGCCGGTGCGGCCTTGGCGGGGGCGGGCGCGGCGGCCTTCGCGGCCGGGGCCGGAGCGGCCTTCGCCGGAGCGGCGGCCTGTGCGGGAGCCGGAGCCGCGGGCGCCGGGGTCTTCGCGGCCGGGGCGGGGGCCTGCGCCGGGGCGGCCTGTGCGGGGGCGGCCGGGGCCGCTGCGGCTGCGGCACCGGGAACGGGCTTGTCCGCCGTGCCGGACGCGCCCGGCTTGTAGTCGGCGAAGAAGTCCCACCAGGCGCGATCGACCGAATTGGGATCCTGGAGGTACTGCTGGTAGATCTCGTCGACGAGCCACTCGTTGGGCCCGAAAGCCGCAGCGGGGTTCGCACCCGGGCTGGCTTGGTCGGTCGAGATGCTCGAGTTACTGGGGGACTGAGACGACACGGCGGCAACCGCCCTCTTCCGCTTCACAAGGTGATGGACAGCGGAAATCAAGGCTACGCCTCCCCGGCCGTTCCTCGCAGGCCGGGCCGGTCTTCGTCGCGCAAGTCACACTGGAAGGCGGGTTTCGGGGCGAGAAATGGCGGGAAACAAGCATGGTTTCGCTTTCCTGCGGGTACGCGGAACCGCGGCTGCGGCCCCCTGGATCGCACCCCCTGAACGGAACACGCAGAACGTGCCCTTCCGGTTCGAACCCTATGTCAACCTCGCGGCTGTGTGGTCCCCGGAAGAGTGACCTGGATGCGGCAGCCGCGAGCAGATTCGGCCACGCGGATGCGTCCGCCGTGCAGATCCACCGCCCAGCGGGCGATCGCCAGGCCGAGCCCCGTGCCCCCGTCGCTGCCAGGACCGTGCGGGGACGGCACCTCGCCGCGGTTGAAACGTTCGAAGACCCGGTGCCGCTCCGCCTCCGGAATGCCCGGTCCCTCGTCCAGAACCTCCAGCACCAGGGATTCCGGTCCGGCCCCGCGCCGCGCCAGCACGGTGACCCGGCCGTGGCGCGGGCTGTGCTTGACAGCGTTGTCGATCAGATTGGCCACCACCTGGTGCAGGCGTTCCGCATCCGCGTGCGCGGTCAGCTCGGGCGGCGAGACGTCCAGATGCAGGTGTACGTCCTTTCGGGTGTGGTTCCCGGAACCGGACGACAGCCTGCGGTGCGAGACGGCGAGATTCGCCTCCTTCAGCACCCCCGACAGATACGGCCACACCTCGAAACGGCGGGCCTTGAGGGTGACCACCCCGTTGTCCAGCCGGGACAGGTCCAGCAGCGTCTCCACCAGCCGGCCGAGCCGCTCGGTCTGCTTCAGCGCGGTGCGCATGGTCTCCGGATCGGCCGAGGACACCCCGTCCACGACGTTCTCCAGCACGGCTCTCAGCGCCGCGATGGGGGTGCGCAACTCGTGCGAGACGTTGGCCACCAGCTCTTTGCGATGCCGGTCCACCGCCTCCAGGTCGTCCGCCATGAGGTTGATCGTCTGGGCCAGGTCGCCCAGCTCGTCGCGCCGGTCGGCGCCGCTCACCCGCCGGGTGTAGTCGCCGTGCGATATCGACCGGGCCACCGTCGTCATCTCGTCCAGCGGTGCCGTCAGGCCGTGCGCCACGAACTGGGTGATCAGCAGGGTCGCGATCACCGAGAACACCGTGATGAACCGCAGCTCGGTCCTGGTGCGCACGGCCACCATCAGCAGCCCGGTGGTGATGAACACCGAGACCACCACGAGCGTGCCCAGCTTGGCCTTGACGGAGAAGGGCCTCAGCCCGGGGCCGGACGCGGTCATGGCGCCGGGGTCTCCAGGGCGTAGCCGACACCGTGCACGGTACGGATCCGCTCCGCGCCGATCTTCCGGCGCAGCGCCTTGATGTGGCTGTCCACGGTGCGGGTGCCGGAGGCGTCCGCCCAGTCCCAGACCTCGGCCAGCAGCTGTTCCCGGGAGAGGACGGCGCGCGGGGTGTTCGCCAGGCAGACCAGCAGATCGAACTCGGTCGGCGTGAGGTGGACGTCCTCGGCGCGCACCCGGACCCGCCGCTGGGCGTGGTCGATCTCCAGCTCGCCGAGGCGCAGTATCCCGCTCCGCGGCGTCACGGCGGCCAGGGCCGCACGCTCGACCCGGCGCAGCAGGACGTGCACCCGCGCCGCCAGCTCGCGCATCGAGAACGGCTTGGTCATGTAGTCGTCGGCGCCGACCCCGAGGCCGACCAGCATGTCGGTCTCGTCGTCCCGCGCCGTCAGCATCAGCACCGGCACCGGCCGCTGGGCCTGCACCCGGCGGCAGACCTCCAGGCCGTCGAAGCCGGGAAGCATGATGTCGAGCACCATCAGGTCGGGCTGCCACGCCTCGGCCGCGTCCACCGCCGCGGGGCCGTCGAGTGCGGTCTGCACCAGAAAGCCCTCGGCCCGCAGCCGGGCGGAAATGGCATCCACGATCGTGGCGTCGTCCTCGACCACCAGCACCCGGCGCTGCGCTCCCGGGGTGGCCGCGACGCCGTTGTGGGTGGTGTGTGTCTGTTCCATCGCCCCGCCCCTGCCCGTCCTCGCGGGGGCCGCTCCCCCGGACGCACGGTCTTCGCTTGTGGATTTCGTGGGTGACCCCGTTACGGGTCAGCAGCGTAAAGGCAGCGGACTGCTCTCGGCTACGCAGGGTGTAACGGCTCGGGCGCGAGGAAGTGGCGGAGTGTCGGCCTTGTGATGCTTGGCCCCGGGGGTTTTCGGGGCCGTCGATACCCGGCGGGGGAATCTCAGTCCGTCCGAAGTGCGAGATGCACCACGTCGGGAACACCTCGGGCAACACTTACCTCTTCGGTCCTTACCCCACTGAATCCGGCATTCCGCAAGGCCTGTTCGAAGTCGGCGGAAGGCTGCGCGGACCACACCGCGAGAACGCCGCCCGGCGTCAGCCGCGCCAGACAGTCCGCCAGACCGGCGGGCGAGTACAGGCTCGTGTTGTCCTCGGTGACCGTCCAGTCGGGTCCGTTGTCGATGTCCAGGCACAGAGCGTCGTAACGCTCCGTGGTCGTGTGCAGGTGGGCGACGAGGTCCGCAGTCAGGATCGAGGTCCGCGGATCGGCGAGCGCCGCGCCGGAGATCGAGGCCAGCGGCCCCTCCAGGTGCCAGTCCACGATCGCCTGCTCCCGCTCGGCCACGACGATCCGCCCCCAGCGCGGCTCGGCGGCGGCGCGGGCCAGCGAGAAGCCGACCCCCAGCCCCCCGATGAGCACCGACGGCTCCGGCCGGCCGGCGGGCAGGGCGGCCAGCGCCGCGTCGATCAGCAGCCGCTCGGAGCGCCCGTCCGAGGTGTCCATCAGGAAGCACCCGTTGGCGATGATCTCGAAGTCGTCGCCGCGCTCCCGCAGGACGACCTCGCCGTACGGGCCTTCGCGCCGGTCGAGCGTGACGGGGGAGGGGGCGGGGACGAAGGGGCGGGGGCCGTGGGTGTCGGGCATGGTGCGGGTCTCCGGTCGACGGCGGACACGTTCCCCGCCATCCTGACCGCTCGGCGGGGCCGGAGGCCAACGAGTTGACGGACCGGCGGGCCGGGCGGGTACGGAGAGGTACGGGGCGGGCCGTACGGGAGAGGAGAGATACGGGGAGGGCCGGGCGGTACGGGGAAGGGCCGGTACGGGAAGGGCGGTCAGCCCCTTTCCGGGCGCGGGCCGCGCACCGCGAGGAGCGCCGCCCCGGCCACGAACGCCGTCCCGGCCACCGCCCAGGAGGCCCCCTGCGGGCCCGGCTGCATCGGCCAGGCCCACACCGCCGCCGCGCCGCCCGGCACGGCGGGCGCGGCCAGATACACGGCGCCCCCGTAGACGGTCATCGGCAGCCAGCTCGGCCGGGCGCCGATCAGGGCGGCGGAGGCCGCGGCCACCCCGGTCGCGCCGAGCACGTTGCGCACCATGCCGGGAGCCCCGTACGCCTCCGGGTGGCCGGGCACGGCAGCCGCGAGCGCGGCGGCCGTCAGCGCGGTCAGCGCCAGCAGGTGCAACAGCCGGCGCGGCCACCAGCGGCGTACCGCGGTCCGGTCCAGTTCGTCGCTGTGCGTGTGCAGGCCGGTGCCGATCGCGGCGGAGGCGAGCAGCGGGGCCAGTACGACGACCGGGACGCGGGCGGTGTGGTCGAAGCGGGGCCGGCCCTCCAGCCAGTGGGCCGCCCAGGCGGCGACGAGGGCGACGCAGGCCAGGGTGGCGACGGTGAGGAGGAGACCGCGGGAGCGGGCGTACAGGAGGGGGAGACGGGAGCGGAGGGGAGAAAGGGGCGCGGCGCGGGTAGGTCGCTCGTTCACAGGGCCGGGACCTCCGCGGGCACGCAGCTCTCCCGGGTGGCCAGGTAGCGGCCGAGCCAGGCACTGCGGTCGGCGTCCGGCATGGCCTCGAGACGGGCGAGGTGGCGGGAGCGCGGGTCCCACGGCGAGGCCTCGCCGGCCAGCCAGCTCCGTACCGCGTCGTCGGTGCGCTCCACCCGCTCGGCCGCCTTGCGGTCGCTCGTCCTCAAGCCGTCCGAGCAGTCGCGGAAGGTCAGGCTCAGGGCGGTGTTCGCCGCGTACGCGCGGGGATCGGTCAGCCGGTCGCGGGTGATGCCCCAGCCGCGTACGACGTGGGCGAGGGGAGCTTCGCCGTCCTTCGGGTCGAACGGCGGGGCCACGTAGCGGACCGGCGCCCCGGGAACCCCCTCCAGCCGGGAGAACATCCCCTTCAGCGCCTCGGACGCCCCGGGCAGCACCGGCGAGTCGGGTGCGGCCAGGCAGATCTGCGGGGTGCCGGGGGCCGGTGCCGAGCAGACCCTGCGTGTCGCGGCCGGGTCGTCCCGGAACAGGTTCTCGCCCGTCGACGCGATCAGCGTCCCGGCCGTGACCGCCAGTGCGAGCGGCACGACGGCCAGGAATCGCCGCCGGGCCGCGTACGCGAGCAGTACGGCGACGCCGATGCCACCCGTCCACGCCAGCAGGACCGGCGCGAACCACCACACCGGCACGAACCCTTCGAGCGGGAACTGTTCGGCCGGGCTCAGGAAGCGGACGCTCGTCCGCAGGTAACCCGGGGCTCCCAGCACGACGTACAGGACGACCGCCAGCACCGGGGCGACCAGCCGCCACCGCACCAGCCGGCCGACGACGAAGCCCACCGGGGCGACGGACAGCAGGAACCCGAGGTCCGTGGCGGCGATCGCGAGGGACGGGCCGCCCGCACCGGCGTACGGGGCGGTCGCCGCGAACACCGCGGCCAGCGCGACCAGATACCCGGCCGCCGCCCACAGCGCGACGGGCGTCATGGCCGTCACGACCCGGACGAGCCGGCCGCGCGGCACCGAGAGCAGCAGTTCGGCGGTGCGGCGCCGGTGTTCCCGGCCCCCCTGCCAGCAGGCCGCCGCGGCGACGAGCGGGCCGGCGAGCAGCGTTGCCGCCGCGTGCAGCTCGCTCTGCGTCCCGCCCCAGCTCCCCTGCCACTGGGGCAACTTGCCCCACAGCGGGACGAGGAGGGTGAGGGCGACGGCGAGGCCCGCCCAGGGCGCGATCCCGCGCCGGAGTTCGGTGCGCAGGGCGGTGCTCGGAGCGGTGCGGGCCCGGGGCTTCCCGGGCGAGGGCTTCCC
The DNA here is from genome assembly GCF_053596315.1 of Streptomyces sp. NPDC001732. Taxonomy (NCBI): domain Bacteria; kingdom Bacillati; phylum Actinomycetota; class Actinomycetes; order Kitasatosporales; family Streptomycetaceae; genus Streptomyces; species Streptomyces sp. NPDC001732. The sequence goes on along the minus strand of NZ_JBSFFY010000048.1, from coordinate 23,104 downwards.
GGACGGGACCTTTCCGGGCAAGGTCCTTCCGGAGGAGGCTTTTCCGGGTGCGGTCCTTCCGGGCGAGGTCTTTTCGGGCGCGGCCCTTCCGGGCGTGGCGGGGGTCGTCATCGGTTCGCCACCGCCGCCCGGTGCGCGCGCAGCGCGGCGGTGTAGCCGCGTTCGACGGGGTTGCCGTCCGGCAGGGCCGCGCCGCCGCCTGCCGTGCCGTCCGTGCCGCCGAGTTCCGTCAGCTCACGCGTCGTGCCCCGGTACGCGATCCGGCCCGCCTCGATCAGCGTGACCTCGGTGCAGGCCGCGGCCACGTCCTCGACCAGGTGGGTCGAGACGATCACGGTGGCGGTGCGGCCCAGTTCCCGTATCAGCGCCCGGAACTCGACCCGCTGCTCCGGGTCGAGGCCGGCGGTGGGCTCGTCGAGCAGGAGCAGGTCCGGGTCGTTGACGATGGCCTGGGCGATGCCGACCCGGCGCACCATGCCGCCCGACAGGGTCTTCACCCGGGCGTCGATCCGGTCCGTCAGACCCACCCGGTCCACCGCGCGTTCGACGGCGGCGGGGACGTCCGCCGGGTCCATCTCCTTGAGCCAGGCCACGTAGGAGACGAACTCGCGGACCGTGAAGCCCGGGTAGTAGCCGAAGTCCTGCGGCAGATAGCCGAGCCTGCGCCGGACCTCCGCCCGGCTGCGGTGGTCCGCCCTGTCGCCGACCTGGCTGCCGAGCAGCTCCAGCCGGCCGCCGGACGGTGCCGCGACCGTGGCGAGCACCCGGATCAGCGAGGTCTTGCCCGCCCCGTTCGGGCCGAGGAGCCCGTGCACACCGGGTGCGAAGTCGAGGTCGACGGCGTCCAGCGCGGTCGTCCTGCGGTGCCGGACGGTCAGTTGCCTGACCTCCACCGTGTTCACGGCCGTGGTGCCGTTCGTGTTCACAACGTCTCCAGATGGTCGAAGGATCTGCGGCGCGCGGCGAGCAGCGCGGCGCACAGCAGCGCCGCCGCGGCCCAGGCGCCCTGTGCGGCGGGACCCGCGAAGTACCGCGCGGCCTCGGTCACCGGCGCCTCGACGGCGGGGGGCGAGGCACCGGCGGACAGGACGACGGCGACCGCCCAGGCGGCGGCCACGGACGAGGCGCCGGTGCGGCAGCCGACGTACGAGCCGAGCGCGAGCGCCGCCAGCGTCATCGCCAGCCCCGGCAGCAGCCAGGCGGCCGGACCGGGCCCGGCGGACGGGGGCAGCGCCGCCCCGGCGAGGGTGAGTGCCGGGATGCTCACGCCCAGCACCCCGGCGCTCCTGGTCAGCAGCAGCCGCAGCCCGCCGGACGGGGTGGCCGCGGCGATCTCGTGCATCGGGTCCGTGTGCCGCCCGTAGGAGACGACGACCCCGGCCAGCGGCAGCACCGGCGCGACGACGAGCAGCAGCGGACGCGTGGCACCGCCGAGCCCGGCCCCGTACGCCAGGGCGAGGGCCCCGGCCGCCACCAGCACCAGCGCCAGCAGCCACGGCCCGCGCAGCGCGGGCCCCGCGGCCCACAGCAGCCGCCCGCCCCGGGCACCCGGCACGACGACGGGCGGACGGCCCCGGCCGGGCGCGACGGCGGTGGAACGATCCCGGCCGCGGGCACCTCCCGGGCCGGAACGGCCCCGGCTCCGGCCCCGGCCCTGCGGACCGCCCCGGCCGGGTGCGAGGGCGATGCGGCGGAGGCGGCGGACCGGGGCGGCGGTGTCCGGGGCGGCGCTCTCCGCGGACACCGCGGCCAGCACCCCCTCCCGCACCCCGGCCAGCACCGCGGCCGCCTCCCGGCGCGCGCGCACCGCGGCCGAGACCTCCGACGCGCACTGCCCGCACGCCTCCAGGTGCTTCTCCACGGACCAGGCGTCCGTCTCCGGCAGCGCGTTCGCGGCGTACCGCCCGGCCAGTTCTCCGCCCACGTGCCACGGGGCCATGCCGTCACCTCCTGTCGTGGTCATGCCGTGCCTCCCAGCGGTCCCGCCCCCGGGGCCGGAAGTTCCAGCGCGGCGCGCAGCTCGCGTCTGGCCCGCATCGCCCGGGTCTTGACCGTGCCCTCCGGTATGCCGAGGAGCCGGGCCGTCTCCCGGGTCGTCAGCCCGTCGATCACGGTGGCGCGCAGCACCTCCCGCAGCTCGGGCGAGATCCGGTCGAGCGCCGCGCCCACGTCCCCGTACTCCAGACCGGCGAGCACCCGCTCCTCGGCGGACGGCGCGGCGGCGGCCCGTTCCTCGTGCTCCGCCCGCTCGGCCAGCGCGGCGAGACGGACGCGGGCGTGCGTCCGCTGCGCGTCCACCAGCCGGCGCGAGGCGATCACCCACAGCCAGCCGCCGACCTGCGCGCCGCGGTGCGAACGGGCGGAGCGCCAGACCGTCACGAAGGTGTCCTGAAGCACCTCCCGCACGGTCTCACCGTCCGCGCACCGCCTGTTCAGCCGGGCGAGCAGCCAGCCGGCGTGCCGGTCGTAGAGCGTGGTCAGGGCTTCCGTGTCCCCGCGTGCGACGGCACGCAGCAGCGCCTCGTCGTCCGGGTCCTCCCCCGAGGGGTGCAACAGCTTCACACCCCTTCTATCGGGCACCGGGAGCGGACCGGTTCACGGGCGGCCCCTGTGGCTCACGGCATGGACGGAGCGGAGGCGGATCACGGAGGGGGGAGCGTTGCTTCGGGACACGCACGGGTTCGGGGCCGGTACGGAAAGGGGCCTCACGCGGTGCATCAGCGTACGGACAGGACGGTTCGCGCGGAGCCCGGGGAGGGGCCGGGGGAGGCAACCGTAGAGGCATCCGGTGCGGGGCCAGGAGGGACGGGCGCAGAGGCGCCCGGAGGGATGTACGGTGCGGGGCCCGGAAAGGTTTCGTTGCCGGCCGCCGTTCCGCGCCGGTCCCGTACGCCCCGTACCGACGCCCCGTGGCAGGACCGTACGGAGGACCCCGTTCCGGCCAGGAGGGGCAGGTGGTGGCCGGGGTCGCTGCCGACGCCCACCGGTGCCCCGTTCACCTTCGGCTACCTGATGGTGCCGGTCGCCACGTCCCTCTTCATGGAGTACGCCGATCCCGGCACCGTCTCCGCCGTGCTGCGCACATCGAGCACGGACGTGGCGCACCTCGGCGAGCGGCCGCTGCTCGTCCCGGTCGCCAGTGCCCTGTGGGTCGTCGGCGGGCTCACCTCGCCGTACGTCCTCGGCTTCGCCCTCGTGCTGACCGCGCTGGAACGCCGTATCGGGGGATGGCGCACCGCCGCGGTGTTCCTGCTCGGCCATGTCGTGGCGACGCTCGCCACGGAGATCCCGGCCGGGCTGTCCGTGGTGGCCGGCCATCTGCCGGAGTCGTCCCTGCACCGCCTCGACTACGGCATCAGCTTCGGGCTGATGGCGAGCGTGGGCGCGCTCGCCGGGCTGTTCACCCCGCTGTCGCGGGTCCTGGTGCTCGGCGCGGTCGGCGCGATGGTGGTGCGGGACCTGATCGAGCTCGACAACCCGTTCGCCGACCGGGGCCATCTGCCGGCACTGCTGCTGGGGGTGGCCTGCTGGCCGCTGCTGCGCAGGGCCGGCGCGGTGCGGAGCAGCGCGGTGCGGGGAACGGCGCCCAGGGGCAAGACGTTCAGGAGCACGGCGCTCAGGGGCGCGGGCGGTATCGGTGGAGGCGCGATCGGCAGAGGAACAGGCGGCAGGGGAACGATCGGCAGGGGCACGGCGCTCAGGGGCGCGGTGCCTTCGGGCCGTGCACCGCGAGGTACTCGGCCGCCAGCCACGGAGCGAGATCCTCGACGAGCATCGCGATGACGGCGGGGTCGGCCGACGGGGCGCGCCCGACGCGCGCGGCCGACCGCACCTGCTCGACCCGCTCCGGACGGTCGGCGTAGTAACGGGCGAACACCTCGGCCGACTCCACCAGATCACTGGTCCAGCCGCCCCACCGCGGCATCACGAGGGTGAAGCCGGAACGGACGAGCCGGCGGGCGACCCCACGGCTGAGGTACCGGCGCTCGGCGTCCGTGGTGGCTCCGGCGGCCCTTCGCCGCCACCGGGGGAGCAGCAGGTGGAGGTCCCCGTTGGTTTCCCGGGCCAGCCGGTCGGTCGGGCGGTAGGACGGCAGTTGCCGGGCGAGGTCCTCGCCCAGCAGCGGCGTGCAGAGGCAGGCGACGAAGAAGCCGAGGTCGTCGCGTTCGAGCTCGCTGGTGAGCGTCCCGACGTCGGAGAGGAGGACGCCGACCCCGTCGATCCGGTCGGACGAGGCGTCCAGGTCGGCCTCGACGGCACGGGCCGCGGCCTCGTCCGCCGGGGTGGGCGCGTCGTGCAGCGCCAGCAACAGGTCCAGGTCGGAGACGCCGGGCACGGCCGTGCCCCGCGGGATGCTGCCGTAGACGTACGCGCTGTGCAGCCGCGTGCCGTCGAACGCCGCGGAGATCCGGCACCGGGCCGCCGCCACCACGGGGGCGAACACCGCGGGCACCCGGCTCAGCGAGCCCTCCCGCCGGATCGTCCCGTCCTCGTCCAGCCCCCGGTCCCCGCCGCTGTCGTCGTGGCCGCCGCGGTGTCGTCCGTCCCCCGGAGCCCGCCCGCGGGTTCCTGCTGCGTCTTCAGCCGCTTCGCGAGCGCACGCAGCTTGCCGAGGCCCACCGCCGTGGTCGTCGCCGTGCTTCTCGTTCACCTCGGCCCCCTGCCCTTCTGGCATGAAATCCCAGCGTACGGCCGACGGCCACCAACCCATGCGATTGTTCAGGCCCCGTTCGACCAGGGCTTCGAGCAGAAGACCGTCCGGAACGACCGGGCACTGGCGGCGCGGTGAGGGGAGGGGGGTTGTTTCGGCCTCGGTCGGTCGCGAGTTGGCCGGATCACGGAACATTGCCACTGTGAATCAGCGAACTCTGCTCGAATAGAACGACTGGTCGGTCATGGGCTGGACGGGGAGGGGTTTCCATGCCGCACGGGAATGCGGGGCGGCAGTGCCCGGCACGGGAACCTCGTTCGACACTCTGTACGCGGTGAACCCTCAGCAGGCCTTGGCGATCGAAGCCCAGAAGACGAAGACCTTCAAGAAGAGGGTTGACGATCCGCTGATCGCGCTGGACGGCTCGGGGGCCGCTCCGGCCAGGATGGGCGACGACCGTACGGCGCGGGCCGGCAGCGCTGCGCGCAGAAGCCACTACCGCCGAGTACCACACCACACAACTGGAAACAGTCGATCGGGGGCGCATGATGGCCTGGAACGAGTGGGAACAGATCAAGGCCGAGGCCACTCAGCAGCAATCAGCTCAAATGCGGCTGAATCGAGCTGACGGAGATCCTGCAGCTTCAGGCGGTGCTGCTGATCTGGTGGTGAACCAGGACGACCTCGGAGCAGTCGGACACGAGGCGTACCTGCTGCGGAGCCGGCTCTCCCGGGACGGTGACCATGCCCGTCCTGCCACTTTCGAGGCGGCGGTCGCCCTGACGAACGGCAACTTCACCAGCGGATCGCAGCTGTTGAAGGTGCATGACCGGTGGAACAGCCAGTTACGGACGCTCCTGGACGCCTGTGCCCGGATTTCCGACCACCTCGACTACAGCAAGTCCGTTCACGCCGGGAACGACGCCGACATCGGCGGCAACCTGCTCTCCGTGTCCAAGATCAGCGATTACTACAAGTAGGGCGGGGCGGGGACACCGTGCTGACATTCGATGACGTCGTCAACGCGCCCGTGGGCAAGCTGAAGAAAGCCGCGGACGACTGGTCGGAGATGGTGGCCAAGCTGGGGAGACTTGCCGACGACGCAAGGCAGGGAATGAAGGCCAAGTCCGACAAGGCGCGATGGCAGGGCGCCAACTCCGACGTCACCAAACCCTTCATAGCCAAGACCGCCAAGGAGTTCGAAGACGCCGAGGCCCAGGCCAAGGGCATCAAGCTGCTGCTCGCGGATGCGCACACGTCGTTCAGGACCGCCAAGGACGCACTCGTCAGGATCAGGGACGAGGAGGGCCCGGCCGCCGGGATCCATGTGGACGCCATGGGCAAGGTCACGCCCCGGTACGACCTGGAGGGCGACATCGCGGCGCGCCACGATCCGGGTTACGCGGAAGCCCTGCGGAAGCAGAACGATGCCGTGGCCTCCTGGCAGAGGAGGATCGTCGAGGACTGTTCCGACGCCGACGACTCGCTGAAGCGCGCTCTCGCGGCGAACGTGAAGGACGACCACAACTTCACGGCTCCCAAGTACAAGAGCCTGGACGCCGAGCAGGTGGACCGGGCGGCGGAGCTGATGAAGAAGGTCACCGGGGACGGCGGCACGGCGCGCAATGTGGCGGCGCTGAGGGAACTCGAAGACCTCCTGGACGACAACCGCAACGACCCCGAGTTCGCCCCGGCCTTCTACCGGAAGCTGGGTGCCGAGGGCACCCTTGAGGCGTACGCACGGATGTCGCTGGATGCGACGTCCCTCGGACCGGCCGGCCAGGACCGGGTGAACATGGTCCGCAACATCCAGGGCGACATGGGCGCCATGCTCGGTCTCGCCACCCAGACGTCGACCCCGCACCACCTCGGCGACGCGTGGACCATGCAGCTCATGAGGGCGGGCCGCAAGCAGTTCGACGTACCCGGTGTCGGCTTCGCGCAGGTGTACGGCTACCAGGCCCTGGGCGCACTCCTCCGGGAAGGGGAGTACGACAAGGACTTCCTGCTGTCGGTCGGCCGGGACATGGTCGCCATGGACAAGAAGAACCCGGACGTCTGGTCCCAGAACATGCCCACGGGCCCGAAGTCGCTCATCAACCTCGACGAGGCGGGCGGCAAGGGCTTCAACCCCCTGACCGGCCTGATGCAGGCCATGAGCAACAACCCCGGGGCGTCAACGGCCTTCTTCGACGAGCCACTCCGCGAGGACACCAACAAGGACGGCATCGTGACCACGGACGACGCTGCGCTCAAGGGGAAGAAGGCGCAGGACGTCATCGACTACATGCTCGACAAGAAGCCTGGGAGCGACTGGTACGACACTGCCGTTGGCGGTGAGCAGAACCCTGGCCGGACGGCCATGGGCAACGCCTTGGAAGCGGCGGTCACGGGACGGGTACCGGGCGACGAGGACGCGCGGCCGGTGTCGCACGGCAAGACCATGAGCGGCCTGATGGAGAAGGTCGTCGCGAAGATCGGCGCGGAACCCGAGCTCGTGACAGGAGACGGGCGACTCGGCGGACTGTCCCAGAACTTCGGCAACATGGCCGCCGAGTACATGCCCGACCTGCAGGCCACGGCCGAGAACGGCGCCAATCAGATCAAACCGTTGGGCGTGCCCGCGGAATTCAAGAAGGACGAGATGGCCTTCTTCCTCGGCGCAGTCGGCCAGGACCCCCAGGCCTACGGTGCGATCACCAATGCCCAGCAGGCATACACCACAGCGCTGGTGTCCGATGTCTTCCAGAACCCCGAGAAGCACGGTGACGTGGGCGAGGCAGTGCGTAATGCTGTCCACCCGGAGGCGAGATCGCCGGCATCATGACCGAGGCGAGGGCGCAAGGCGTCCACGATGCGCAGGTCGCTGCGAACGAGGAATACAACCAGGGCGTCGCAGAAAACGCGAAGTGGGCGAATCGCATCATCGACGCCGTCGGGGCCAAGTACATCGAGATGCTTCCTGTAGGCGGCGACGTGGTGGGTTGGATCAAGGAAGACATCAGCGAGTCTGTCGTGAAGAGCGCAGAGGGCGATACGTCGGATGCGTCTCGCCATGAATCCGCGGCAGGCTACGCGGCCGCCGAGCGAGCCGCCAGGGAGGCCGCCGTGTCTGCGGTGGACGCGGCTGCGCGAGGGACTGATCTCACATCTGAGCAGATTGATGAGTATCGAGGCTCAGCCTCGACTCAGACGGCAGTGGCGCATTCGGTGGGCCGCGATTTGGTTGCCAGTTCATCGAGCAAGGGAAGTTAATCGTGCGTCGATTCGTTAATTCTGTGGCGACTGCGTCGATATTTGCGATACTGGCAGGTCTGCTGGTGGGCTGCTCGAGCGAGGAAAAGAAGGCTGTCCCGGAGCTGCCCAAGCGAATCTGTTGGGGCGCGTTTGCCAGCAGTGATGTGTCGCCCATCCTGCCGACGGGTAAAAAAGCCACCCTTTCTCATAGGCCTTTCGTTTTTGCTGGGAATTACGACTCGGTGACATGCTCCCTCGATATTGATGGTGCTACAAAGTTTCTAGCAAACGCTGCCCTTCGAGGCTTCGAGGATCAGATTGACTGGAATTCGGTGGACAAGGCGAATCCGCAGCCGATCGATGTGGGAAAGAAGGGCATCATCTGGTACGACGGTGCTGCCGCCTACTTCGTTTGTGAACCCTCCAAGGGGCCCAATTCGCCCGGAAAGTACATCGACCTTTTTATCAGTACGGACAGCGTCCCTGACAAAGGTAAGCTGCCGAGCGTTCTGCCGGCACTGCTGAAGCAATTCATGGCATTCGCTCAGCGTGAGCTGAAGTGTGGGGCGAGCGACGGAAATTGAGTCCCCGGCCGATTTGGCTGGCCAGCAGTTCAGCACCGAGTACCTGGCCGTGCGCAAGGGCAACACAGTTGGACGGACCCGGGCCGCTGTCGTCGTCCATGTGGGCACTGTGCCCGGTGCGCAGGGCGGAGCCGAACGATTTTCCGCATGCGTCGGGCAGGAACCCGTACGCGCCGGGCAGGACGGCCGGAAAAGGCTTGGAGTGGGCGGACGGTGCCAAGAGAGCATGTGCGTATGCGCGTTGCTGTGATCGGGTTGAGGATGGGGCTGTACCTGGCGGACTGGTGCCGGCGGGTGGGCATGGAGGTGGTGGCCGCCTGCGACCGGGAGGCCGAACGCCTGGAGGCGGCGCGGGAGGAGTTGCCGGAAGCGGTGCTCACCGACCGGTGGGAGGACCTGCTGGACCTCCCCCTGGACGGGGTCGTCCTGGCCAACGACTTCGACGCGCACGCGCCGCTGGCCATCGCGTTCCTGGAGCGGGGCGTGCATGTGCTCTCCGAGTGCGCGGCCTGCGTGGACGAGGAAGAGGGCCGGCGGCTGATCGAGGCGGCGGAGCGGTCCACCGCCACCTACTCCTTCGCCGAGAACTACGTCCTCCACCCGCACGTCCGGCTGCTCCGGCAGGCGATCGGGGCCGGGGAGCTGGGCCGGGTCGACCTGATCGAGGCCGACTACCTGCACGGCATGTCGCCGCAGGACGTCGACGCGCTGATCGGTGATCCCGGCAGCTGGCGCGGCCGCATCTCCGCCACGGCGTACTGCACGCACACCGTCTCGCCGGTGCTGGCCCTCACGGACGCCTGGCCGGTGGAGGTGTCCGCGTTCCGGGCGCACGAGGCGGACCCGGTCCGGGCCGTCGTCATGACCGTTCGGCTGTCCACCGGCGCGCTGGCCGTGACCCGCCACGGCTTTCTCCAGGGCGAGCCCGACAGTCACTGGAGCTGGCTGTCCGTCCGTGGCACCCGGGCGCTGGCCGAGTCGGTGCGCGCGTCGGGCGAGCGGTCCTGGTCCGTCCGCGTCCGGGCGGAGGGCTGGACCCGGGATGACGGCGTCGCGCACGAGGAGGAGCGGGTCGCGCCGCCCCTCACCCTGGACGGGCGGCCGGTGGAACGGCGGGCCGAGGGCACGGTGCGCGTCCTCCAGGGATTCCGGGCCACGGTGGAGCGCGGGGAGCCGCCGCTGGTCCCGGTGCGGCCCGCGGTGGCTGCGTCGCTGGTCGGCGTGGCCGGTGCGGAGTCGCTGAGGAACGGTTCGCGCCCGGTACCGGTGCCGGACTTCTCCCCGGCCGCCGCGGAGTGACGGAGCCGGGGTGCGCACCCGTCCGGTGCCACGCAGGCGACCGGGCGCCGGACGGGCGCGTCCCCTGTCAGTCCAGCCGGATGAGCATGGCGTCCCCGGCGTCTGCCGCTGCCCGGAAGAACGGAACCAGTGCCTGGTAGTGGCTGGTCACGTAGTCGAGCGGCTCGCCGCGCTCCCAGACGACGGCGGGGTAGATCTCGGCCTCGGCGAGCTCTGCCGGACGAACACCCTCGACGAGGGCCTCGTGAGGTGCGTCGGCGAGCGTCTCCGCTGCGAGGCGTACGCGCTCCGGGGTGAGGTAGCGGGGTGGCTCATGGCCCCAGCCCTCGGCTCCGGGGACCTCTTTCTCGCCGTGCGCGATGCCGACGGGGAAGTCGATGCGACGCAGCAGGAAGTCGAGTGCGTGCCATGTTTTGTCGATGTCGTGGCAACGCGCCTCGGATGCCGCGGGCCCCGTGTCCGGTTCCCTCTCGATCAGCCCGACGACGAACTCCCGGGCCCACTCGGGGTCACGGATCGCGCGATCCAGTTCGGCGGGGGTCAGGCGGGCGTACTCCCCGATCATGCTCATGGCCGGATGTTAGGCAGGTGCTGACGGCGGGGCCGGCGCGGGCCGGCCTGTGCGCCGGGCACAGCCCCACGGCCGTCCGGCCCCACCCGTCGACGCAGGACCATGCCCGTCGACGCAGGCCATACCGACTGATGCAAGGCCATGTGCAGCCCGAATCGGCCTGCGCGAGGTCCACCGGTTCTGGACAGCGACCGAGTGATCGCTCACAGCGAACACCCCCTGGGGAACAATGGGCGGCTCAGAAGCATTGAGCCTTCATAGCTCAACTTGACTGCCGAAGGGGAGATCATGGCTACCGATTCCAACGCTGGCGCTCCGCTCGCCCTTCCCGTGCTGCCGCTCGACGACGAGGTCGTGCTGCCCGGGATGGTGGTGCCTCTGGACCTGTCCGACACCGATGTGCGCGCCGCGGTGGAGGCCGCGCAGGCCGCGGCCCGTGACGGCGGCGGCAAGCCCGAGGTGCTCCTGGTGCCGCGGATCGACGGCACCTACACCGGCACCGGCGTGATCGGCACCGTCGAGCAGGTCGGACGGCTTTCGGACGGGGATCCGGGCGCACTCATCCGCGGCCGGGGCCGGGTGCGGATCGGGGCCGGGACCAGCGGGCCGGGCGGAGCGCTGTGGGTGGAGGGGACCCGGGTCGACGCGGTCGTTCCCGAGCCGCTCCCCGGCGCCGCCGCCGAGCTGGTCAAGGAGTACAAGGCGCTCGCCACCAGCTGGCTGAAGAAGCGCGGCGCCTGGCAGGTCGTGGACCGGGTCCAGCAGATCGAGGACATCTCCGCACTCGCCGACAATTCCGGTTACTCGCCCTTCCTCACCACCGCCCAGAAGGTGCAGCTCCTGGAGACCACGGACCCGGTCGCCCGGCTGAAGCTCGCCATCCAGTGGCTCGGCGAACACCTCGCCGAGCAGGACGTGGCCGAGTCCATCGCCAAGGACGTCCAGGAGGGCGTCGACAAGCAGCAGCGCGAATTCCTGCTGCGCCGCCAGCTCGACGCCGTGCGCAAGGAACTCGCCGAGCTCAACGGCGACCCGGAGGACGAGTCCGACGACTACCGGGCGCGCGTCGAGGCCGCCGACCTTCCCGAGCACGTCCGCGAGGCCGCGCTCAAGGAGGTCGAGAAGCTGGAGCGCTCCTCCGACCAGAGCCCCGAGGGCTCCTGGATCAGGACCTGGCTCGACACCGTCCTCGAACTGCCGTGGACCGAGCGGACCGAGGACGCCTACGACATCCGGGGCGCCCAGCAGGTGCTCGACGCCGAGCACGCGGGTCTGCAGGACGTGAAGGAACGCATCACCGAGTACCTGGCCGTGCGCAAGCGGCGCGCCGACCGCGGCCTCGGCGTCGTCGGCGGCCGGCGCGGCGGTGCCGTGCTGGCGCTGGTGGGGCCTCCGGGCGTGGGCAAGACCTCGCTCGGCGAGTCCGTCGCGCACGCCATGGGCCGCAAGTTCGTCCGCGTCGCCCTCGGCGGTGTGCGCGACGAGGCGGAGATCCGGGGCCACCGGCGCACGTACGTCGGCGCCCTGCCGGGACGGATCGTCCGGGCGATCAAGGAGGCCGGTTCGATGAACCCGGTCGTCCTGCTCGACGAGATCGACAAGGTCGGCTCCGACTTCCGGGGCGACCCGGCCGCCGCCCTCCTCGAAGTCCTCGACCCGGCGCAGAACCACACCTTCCGCGACCACTACCTGGAGGTCGAACTCGACCTCAGCGACGTGGTCTTCCTCGCCACCGCCAATGTGCTCGAAGCCATCCCGGAAGCCCTGCTCGACCGCATGGAGCTGGTCAGGCTCGACGGCTACACCGAGGACGAGAAGGTCGTCATCGCCCGGGACCACCTGCTCCCGCGCCAGCTGGAGCGGGCCGGTCTGGAGAAGGACGAGGTGATGCTCGACGAGTCCGCGCTGCGCAAGCTGGCCGGCGAGTACACCCGCGAGGCGGGCGTGCGGAACCTGGAGCGGGCCGTCGCCCGGCTGCTCCGCAAGATCGCGGCCCAGCACGAACTGGGCGACCGGGAACTGCCGTTCACGGTCACCGAGGCGGACCTGCGGGGCCTGATCGGGCGTCCGCACCACGTCCCGGAGTCCGCCCAGGACCCGGCCGAGCGCCGCACGTCGGTGCCGGGCGTGGCCACCGGGCTCGCGGTGACGGGGGCCGGGGGCGACGTGCTCTTCGTGGAGGCGTCACTGGCCGACCCGGAGACCGGGGCCTCCGGACTGACCCTCACCGGTCAGCTCGGCGACGTGATGAAGGAGTCCGCGCAGATCGCGCTGAGCTTCCTGCGGTCGCACGGCGCGGAGCTGGAACTGCCGGTCGCGGACCTGAAGGACCGCGGCGTGCACATCCACTTCCCGGCGGGCGCGGTCCCGAAGGACGGCCCGAGCGCCGGCATCACGATGACGACGGCGCTGGCCTCGCTGCTCTCCGGGCGGCCGACCCGTACGGACGTGGCGATGACCGGTGAGGTCTCGCTGACCGGACGGGTACTGCCGATCGGCGGCCTGAAGCAGAAGCTGCTGGCCGCGCACCGGGCCGGGATCACCACCGTGGTGATCCCGAAGCGGAACGAGGCCGACCTGGACGACGTCCCCGCCGAGGTCCTGGACACGCTGGAGGTCCACCCGGTGACGGACGTCCGCCAGGTCCTGGAGATCGCCCTGGCCCCGGCCGAGGCCCGGACCGGCGGCGAGAGGATCCCGGCCGCGGCGTGACCGTCACGGCGTGACGGACGTGGCGCCGCGTGCGCGACCGGTAGGGACGGCCCGCCTCCCCGGCAACGGGAGGGCGGGCCGTCCCGCGTGCCTGCGCGGCCGGGGTCAGGGCCGGTAGATGGTGCCGGGGACCGGCTCGGCGGGCGCCATCAGCTGCGGGACGGTGACGAAGGTGTAGCCCTGCTTCTTCAGCGCGTCGATGATGCCCGGCACCGCGGGCACCGTGCCCTTGTAGATGTCGTGCAGCAGGATGATGCCGTCCTTGCTCGCCTGGTCCAGGATGCGCTTCTCGATCAGGGCCGAGTCGTTCGTGGAGTAGTCCTTCGCGGTGGCGCTCCACAGGATCTGGGAGAGCCCCAGCTCCTTGCTGACCTCCGAGACGGTGTCGTCGGTGCGGCCCTGGGGCGGGCGCATCAGCCGCGGCTTCCTGCCGGTTATCTCCGCTATCGCGTCCTGTGTCTTCTTCAACTCGGCGCGTATCTCGTCCGGCTCCCGGTCCGTCAGGACCTGGTGGGTCCAGGTGTGGTTGGCCACCTCGTGCCCCTCGGCGGCGAGCCTGCGCACGGTGTCAGGGTGCTTCTTGACGTGGTTCTTGCCCAGCAGGAAGAAGGTCGCGTGCACCTTCTTCTCCTTGAGGACGTCCAGCAGGTGCGGGGTGTCCTCGCCCGGCCCCGCGTCGAAGGTCAGGGCTATGCACTTCGCCTTGCGGCAGTCCACCGGACCGAAGGAGCCCTTGGCGTCGGACCCCGCGTCCTCCCGTGCCGAGCCCGGCGCGGTGGTCTGCATGGAGCAGCCGCTCAGCGTCAGGGTGAGGGCTGTCACAAGGGCCGCGGCCAACCCCGTGCCGATCGGCTTCGTCTTCATGGACAAGGCGGCTCACTCCTCCGTAGTTGTGCGGGCACGCACGATGTGCGACGGAGAAGGACTATACACAGAGTGTATACACCGGGTTCATAGAGGGGTCCTGGCTGTCGGCCGGAGAAGGAATGCCTGGTCAGGGGCGAGAACAGGGCTGCGCCCCGGTGACTGGGTGGGTCACCGGGGCGCAGCGATGCGGAGAGGTGTGCCGCGCGGCTCGCGGCGGGCCGGGTCAGCCGTTGGCCAGTGCCTGCACCCGGTCGTAGGCGCCGTTGAAGCGGTTGTGGTCACCGACGTAGGGGCCGGACGAGGTGTACTGCCACATCGTGTAGTAGCCCCAGCCGGCCGGGAGTTCGCCGACGGTGGAGTCGTAGCGGGCCACCCACAGCGGGTTGGTGGTGCCGAAGCTGCTGTTGTTGCCGGTGCAGGTCTTCCACCAGCTGGTCGCGGTGTAGATGACCGCGTCGCGGCCGGTGCGCGCCTTGTACCTGTTCACGAAGTCGCGGATCCAGGAGACCATGCCGGCCTGGGTCTTGCCGTAGCACTGGTCGCCGTACGGGTTCCACTCGATGTCGAGCACGCCGGGCAGCGTCTTGCCGTCCCGCGACCAGCCGCCCCCGTTGTTCACGAAGTAGTCGGCCTGGGTGGCGCCGCTCGTGGTGTTCGGGGTGGCGAAGTGGTACGAGCCCCGGATCATGCCCACGTTGTACGAGCCGTTGTACTGCTGCGCGAAGTAGTCGTTCTTGTAGTACGTGCCCTCGGTGGCCTTGACGTAGGCCCACCTCACGCCGCTGTTCCAGAGGGTGGACCAGTTGACGTTGCCCTGCCAGCCGGAGACGTCGACGCCTTCGGTCTGGACGGCGAGGGCGTCGATCGACCCACGGTCCTGCTTGTTCTGGCCGTCGTGGGCGACGACGCCCATGCCCATCGTGGCCGTGCCGCGGGCGGGCTTCTTGGCCGCCTTGTCGTGATCGGCGGCACTGGCCGCGCCCGGCAGGGCGACGAGCAGGGAGAGGGCCGCGAGCAGGGTTCCGGCCGCGGCGAGACGGGACGTTCCGGATGTGGATCTGAGCACCGGCATGGGAGTGCCTCCGAGGACTCGGTGGGGGGACGCGCTGATCCCAGGGAGCGCGGAACGCCCCCTGCCGCATGTCATGGTGTGGACATGCCATGCATGACTCTACGCACGTAGAAACGCGCTGCGGAAGAGGGTCCGGGCGCCGTCGTTGGTCTATGCCTGCGAAATACTGGCCAAGCTGCGGCGATGACCAGCGGTGAAAGAATTTTTCAGCAATAGGAAAGCTCATGAGGGGTGTTGACGTGCACGGGAGCGAAAGCGGTAGTGAACCCGGCGCGACCGGGGAGAGTGGTGTGGACCACGCATTCCTCGCTCTGGAGCGTGAGTTGGCCGTCTTTCTGCGCCGGGCGCGGGCCAATTCCGGGGAGATGGCACGCGAGGTCCACCCGGAGCTGGAGCCCGCCGCGTACGGACTCCTCGTCCGGCTGGAGTCGGCGGGGCGGCAACGGGCCACCGATCTCGCGGCCTACTTCGGGGTGGGCAAGGCGACCATGAGCCGTCAATTGCGCGCCCTGGAGGGTCTCGGACTGGTGGCGCGCGAGCCCGATCCGGCCGACGGCAGGGCCTTCCTCGTCCACCTCACCGCCGAGGGGCTGGCCCGCTACCGCAGCGTGCGCGACGCCCGCCGGGAGCGCTACGTCCGCAAGCTCGACGACTGGGACCGGGCCGAGGTGGCCGAACTGGCCCGGCTGCTCCACCACTTGAACGCCCGCGCCGAGGAGTGAGGCCGGCGCGACGGCCATGACCGCCCGTCCGGACGATCGTGCTGCGGACCTTTCGGCCTTTCTGGCGGGTGTTCGCGCCGTCGGCCCTTCGGTCCTCCGTCACAGCACCGCGTAGAGCGCCGTGGCGTCGTCGTGGGTCTTGCTGCGGCGCAGGTGCGTGCGCTCCGTGTCCGCGTCCTCCAGGGACCGCACCCGGTCGATCAGCCCCTGGGCCCCTTCCTTGTGCAGGACTCCGAGGCAGTCCGCCCAGTCGCCCTCGTGGAACATCTGCGTCCAGCGGGCCGCCCCGTCGGTCAGCGCGGCCAGCGCCCGCACCCGGCCGGCGGGGGTGTGCCCGGTGACCGCGCGGTCCGCCACGGAGGGGTCGGCGGCGGCGGTGAAGAAGCCGCCCTCCTTGTTCCGCACCCGGGCGTCGGCGATCGCGTCACTCGCCAGCGACCCCGGCGGCAGCCGGTCGAGCCGGTCGTCGAGCAGGGGGCGCACGGTTCCGTCGTACGCCTCGAACAGCAGTACGGAATCGGAGAGCACCAGGTGCTCGATGCCGCTCTCGTCCCAGCGGGCCATGACGACCGTCGCCTGCGGCGTCCGAACGTGAGAAAGGTCACACGAGGAGCGGTGCGCGTCGGCGGTGTACCGAATGGACGTGGCCAGAATCTCCTGGAGGGTCAGATCCCGCCGCGAACCGGACAGTTCGACCAGAGCCCCGCCCAGTCGCGCGGTGAACCAGGGGACCGAGTGCACACAACCGTCGTCGCCCGGGGGCGGAGTCACCCCATCCAGCAGGACCAATGCCCCACCCTGCCCGGATGCGGGCAGTGCGGTGGCGGCCCAGTCCTCGTTCGGGCGTTCCGGGCTGCCGGCGAGGGTGGCCAGTTCGATGCGCATGCGGTCAGTCTGCACGATGCCTTCACGAACCCTGCATCAGGCCGATAATGGCCTGTACCAGCAGGTCAGGAGTGTGCTTAGGGCGGAAGGGAAAGCTCCGTGCGGCGTGCGGGCGGGCATCCTGCCAAAGCCCGCGCGGAAGTTCCAGCCGACGGG
Organism: Streptomyces sp. NPDC001732; assembly: GCF_053596315.1. Lineage (NCBI taxonomy): Bacteria > Bacillati > Actinomycetota > Actinomycetes > Kitasatosporales > Streptomycetaceae > Streptomyces > Streptomyces sp. NPDC001732. Next base: position 6,348 of record NZ_JBSFFY010000048.1, on the reverse strand, counting down.
ACGCCGGTACCCGAGAAGGTTCGAGAAGAAACTTGTTTGCCAACTCTGGAGTGATGTTCACTCGTTCAGGTGGCGGAGTGGTTGATGCGCGCCCCCCTCTCAAAAGCACTGGAATGGTCAGAAGCCGTACCAGGGGTCGGGACGCTCATCACTTGTGACCGTGCGTCACCTCTGCTTCAAGGGCGGACGAGTACAAGATTGCGAGCACCGGTGCAGAAGAAGCGGCCTCGGAGCAAGGGCGGCAAGCACGACGATTCCGGGGTGACGCCACCGGAATCCGTCGAGAGCGGGAGCGGGAGCACCCGGCGCCCCGTGCGGGTACGGAGTCGGCTGGTCGCCGGTGTCGCCGTCGTCGGCATCACCGTCATCGCCGCGGGCACCCCCGCGATCCTCACCGCCTCCTCCGTGCTGAACGATTCACAACGGCTGGTCACCCTCGCCGAGCTGAATCAGCAGGCCATCGCCCTCGCCCACGCCCTCGCGGACGAGCGCGACGAGATCACCGCCCACATCGCGGCGGGCCGGGACGACGAGTCCGGCCCGGCGGCGGACGACGAGGACGGCACCGGCAGCCGGAGCGCCCGCGTCGACCAGCAGGTCGACGAGATCAGGGACGCGGCCCCGGCCGCACTGCGCCGCGACCTCTCCACCATCCCCTCCCTGCGCCGCGACGCGCTCAGCGGCAAGGGCACGGCGCTGGACGCCCACCGGGCGTACTCCGAGGTCATCGCCAAGCTCCACGACCTCGCCGAGGAACTCGACGAGAAGACCCCGCCGCACGCGGCCGACGCCACCCGTGCCCCGCTCGCCCTCGGGCAGGCCACCGAGCAGGCGTCCGCCACCCGCGGCCTGCTGCTCGCCGCGCTCTCGGTGCCCCGCCCGGTCACGACCCCGCAGCTGGACCCGGTCACCGGCCTGCCGGTCCAGCCCCAGGACGGGGGCGGCGGCAAGAACGAGGGCACCCGCGACGAACTGAGCGCCGCCGCCCAGCAGGCCCGGGTCCGGGAACTCGCCGCGCTCGCGGACTTCGACCAGGCCGCGGGCTCCACCGCCCGCGACAAGCTGTCGTCCACCGTCACCGGGCCCGAGGTCAACAGCGCGGAGAAGTACCTCAACACCCTCACCGACCGCCCCGAGCTGTCGGAATCGGACCTGCGGACCAGCCGCAAGAAGGCCGGGGCGGCGCTCTCCGCCCGGGTCGACCGGATGCGGAGCGTCGAGTCCGCCCTCGGCACCCAGCAGGTGCAGCGCCTGGAACAGCTGCGCGACGACGACGTCACCGCGCTCGAACTGCGCATCGCGCTGCTCGGCGGCTGTCTGCTGATCGCGGTCGGCGTCTCCACGGCGGTGGCCCGCACCCTCACCCAGCCGCTCGCCGTCCTGCGGATCGGCGCTGCCCGCCTCGCCGCAGAGCCCGAGACCGCGGAGCCGATCCGCTACACCGGCCGCAACGACGAGTTCGCCCAGGTCGTCCGGTCCCTCAACAGCCTGCACGGCAGGTTCCAGGGGCTCCTCCAGGAGTTCAACGGCCGCTTCGAGGAGCTGCAGACCGAACGCGCCGAGCTGGTCGCCGGGCGCGAGGCACTCACCCTCCAGCGCGCCGAACTCCAGGTCCAGACCGCCGACCTCACCGCCCAGCTGAAGCGGCTGGAGCACACGGTCCACCACACCTTCGTCAACCTCTCGCTGCGCACCCTCGGCCTCGTCGAGCGCCAGCTCGGCGTCATCGAGAGCCTGGAGGAGCGGGAGCACGACCCGGAGCGGCTCGCGACCCTCTTCAAGCTCGACCACATGGCCACCGTCATGCGCAGGCACAGCGAGAACACGCTGGTCCTCGCGGGCGCCGAGCACAGCCACGGGCACGCGGGACCGATCCCGCTGGTCGACGTGTTGCGCGCGGCCGTGTCGGAGATCGAGCGGTACGAGCGGGTCACCATCCAGTCCCTGCCGCCGCACGCCCAGATCGCCGGTTTCGCCGCCGACGACCTCAGCCACCTCGTCGCCGAACTCCTGGAGAACGCGACCTCCTTCTCGCCGCCCGACTCCCACGTCCAGCTCTCCGGCTGGCTGCTGGAGAGCGGCGAGGTGATGCTCTCCGTCCGGGACGAGGGCATCGGGATGTCGGCCGAGCGGATGGCCGAGCTCAACACCCGCCTCGGCGACCCCGCGCTGTTCGACTCGGACGAGCAGGACGGCAACGGGACGCCGGAAACCGGGCTCGGCCTCCGGGTCACCTCCCTGCTCGCCGCGCGCCACGGCGTACGGGTCCAGCTGCGCGAGCACAAGGGCAGCGGGGTCACGGCCGTCGTCGTCCTGCCCGAGGCCCTGCTGCCGAAGGCACCCCCGGCCGCCGCGCCGCCGGTGCAGGCCCCCGGGGAGGCGCCCGCACTGAACCTGCCGGGCTCGGTCGCCGAGGCCAACTCCAACGCGCTGCCGGGAGGACGCGGGCCCGCCCGCTCCGGCGACCCGCTGATCGACGCGGCCGAGCGGGCGATCCGCGAGTCGGGCGTCGACGAGCCGAAGGCCGAAGAGCCGAGTGCCGACGAGGCAGGGGCCGGTGCGGAGCCCGCGGCCGAGGCGGAGGTCGGTGCGGAGCCCGCGGCCGAGGCGGAGCCCGCGACGGAGAACGCCTCCGAGGCCGCCCCGGGGGCCGTCGCCGAGACGACCACCGTTCAGGCCGTCGCCGAGACCGAGGCCGATACCGACACCGAGGCCCGGCACGAGCCCGTGGCGGAGCCCGATTCCGAGACCACGATGCAGGTCCGGCTCCCGGCAGCCGCTCCCGCCCAGGTGGACCCCGCTCCCGGGACCGGTGCGCCCGGCCCGTACGCCATCGGCCCCGACCGCCACGAGCGCACCGTGGACGAGGCCCCGGAGCCGCACACCGCCCCGGCCCCCGCGCCGGAGCCCACGACGACCGTGGCCGACGCCCTGCCCGGACCCCGGCGGCCGGAACAGCAGCCGGAGCGAGAGGACCGGCCGCAGGCGACGGCCGAACGCCTCACGGACAAGGGGCTGCCCAAGCGCACCCCCAAGGTCGTCAAGCCCGCCACGGCACCCGCCGCCGAGCGCAAGGGAGCCCTGGACAAGGAGGCGCTGCGCCGTCGGCTCGGCGGCTTCCACCAGGGCGCGAAGGACGGCCGGAAGGACGTCGAGGCGGAGATCGCCGAATTCACGGCGACCGGGTCGTTCCCGGTGGCCGCCGCACCCGGCGGGGGTTCCGCACACACCGGGCGCGGCGAGACCGACCACGGCGGGACCGGCCGTGGAGATGTCCGAAACGACCAGACGGATGAGACGGGGGACACAGTCGAGGAGGCACACAGTTGACTGCGCCCAGCACGCTCGGGCTGAGTAACGAGGCCCGGAACCTTCACTGGTTGTTGAGCAATCTGGTGGAGGAGGTGCCAGGGGTCCACTCGGTCGCCGTCGTCTCGTCCGACGGCCTGATGCTGCTCTCGTCCGACCCCGGCCACCTGGCCGCCCGGACCGAGGGCCGGCAGGACGGGCCCAGGGGCTCCAGCGCGGACCTCGCGACCGTCGTCTCCGGCATCGGCAGCCTCACCATCGGTGCCGCCGAGCTGATGGACGGCGGCGGCGTCAAACAGACCATGGTCGCCATGGACCAGGGCAGCGTCTTCGTCATGTCGATCAGCGACGGATCGCTGCTCGGGGTGCACGCCACCCCGGACTGCGACATGAGCGTCATCGCGTACCACATGGCGCTCTTCGTCGGCCGGGCCGGACACGTACTCACCCCCGAACTCCGCAGTGAACTGCGCAAATCGATGGAGAGCGCCGAGTGAAGCCCGCTGCCGAAACCGCCCGCAGGCTTCCCGTCCGCGGGGCCGACCGCAGGCCCGCCCGGGTCCGTCCGTACTCGCTCACCGGCGGGCGCACCCGTTTCGGCCACGTCCTGCTCGTCGAGACGTTCGTCGCCGCGCTCGAAGCGCCCGAGGAGCGCCGCGAACTGCCCCAGGGCAAGACGGCCGCCCGCCTCATGCCGGAGCTCCGGGCCATCGTCGAAATCTGCCGCCGGATGCGTACGGTCGCGGAGATCTCGGCCCTGTTGAAGATGCCGCTCGGCGTGGTCCGGGTGCTGCTCAGCGACTTGGCCGACCAAGGGAAGATCCGTGTGTACGGGACCGGTCACAGCGCCGGCCAGCCCGACCGCGCACTGCTCGAAAGGGTGCTCAATGGCCTCCGTCGTCTCTGAGTCGCCGCTCTTCACCCCGCGTCAGCCGGGCACCGACAACCAGGCCGAGGAATCGCCGCAGGCCTGGCAGCTGGACCACACCAGGGCCCCCATCGCCACGAAGATCGTGGTCGCGGGCGGCTTCGGCGTGGGCAAGACGACCTTCGTCGGATCGGTCTCCGAGATCACCCCGCTGAAGACCGAAGCGCTGATGACCCAGGCCAGCGAGGAGACCGACGACCTCTCCGCCACGCCCGACAAGGTCACCACGACCGTCGCGATGGACTTCGGCCGGCTCACGCTCGACGACGACCTCGTGCTGTACGTGTTCGGCACCCCCGGCCAGCAGCGCTTCTGGTTCATGTGGGACGACCTGGTTCGCGGCGCGATCGGCGCGGTGGTGCTCGCCGACACCCGGCGGCTCGCCGACTGCTTCCCCGCACTCGACTACTTCGAGAGCTGCGGCCTGCCGTACATCGTCGCCGTCAACCAGTTCGAGGGAACACCGACGTTCGAGGTGGAGGACGTCAGGGAGGCCCTGACCGTACCGCCGCACGTGCCCGTCGTGATCATGGACGCACGCAACAGGATCACGGTCGTCGAATCGCTGCTGGCCCTCGTCGGCCACGCCCTCGACGCCACCCCCGCCTAGGGCGTGTTCCGAAAGTCCCCTCTGGCCGGGGCCTCCGGCGCCACTTTCGAAACACCCCCGGGACGACGCCGCAGCCCCCGGTCCGGCCAGGTCCTTCAGTCCCCGCCTGGCTCGTACGCAACACGTAACGGAGAACCGCGATGCGGAGAATACTCATAGTCGGAGCCGGTCAGTCCGGACTCCAGCTCGCCCTCGGACTGCAGTCCAAGGGCTACGAAGTCACCCTGATGTCCAACCGCACCGCCGACGAGATCCGGTCCGGCCGGGTCATGTCGACGCAGTGCATGTTCCACACGGCGCTCCAGCACGAGCGCGACTACCAGCTCAACTTCTGGGAGTCCCAGGCCCCGCGCATCGAGGGCCTCGGCGTCTCCGTCGCCGCGCCCGACTCATCGCGCGCCGTCGACTGGGTCGGCAGGCTGGACGGCTTCGCGCAGTCCGTCGACCAGCGCGTGAAGATGGCCGGCTGGATGGAGACGTTCGCCCAGCGCGGCGGCCAGCTCGTCATCCACGGCGCGGCCGTCTCCGACCTGGACTACTTCTCCCGCACCTACGACCTGGTGCTGGTCTCCGCGGGCAAGGGCGAGCTGGTCTCCATGTTCGGCCGGGACGCCTCCCGTTCGCCGTTCGACGCCCCGCAGCGCGCCCTGGCCGTCGCGTACGTCCACGGCATGGGCCCGCGCCCGGAGCACCCCGACTTCGACGCGGTCCGCTGCAACCTGGTCCCCGGCGTCGGCGAGCTGTTCGTGATGCCGACCCTGACCACGTCCGGCCGCGCCGACATCCTGTTCTGGGAAGGCATCCCGGGCGGGCCGCTCGACGTCTTCCAGGGCATCAAGGACCCCTCCGAGCACCTCGCGAAGACGCTGGAGCTCATGGAGCGGTTCACGCCGTGGGAGTACGCCCGCGCCACCAAGGTCGAGCTGACCGACGCCAACGGCACCCTGGCGGGCCGTTACGCGCCGACCGTCCGCAAGCCGATCGGCCGGCTGCCCGGCGGCGGCCTGGTGCTCGGCGTGGCCGACGTCGTCGTCGCCAACGACCCGGTCACCGGCCAGGGCTCCAACTCCGCCTCCAAGTGCGCCAACACATACCTGGACGCGATCCTGGAGCACGGCGACCGGGAGTTCGACGCGGAGTGGATGCAGGCGACGTTCGACCGTTACTGGGAGACCGCGCAGCACGTCGTGAAGTGGACCAACGCGATGCTCGGCGTACCGCCGGAGCACGTGCTGAACCTGATCGGCGCCGCCGGTCAGCTCCAGCCGGTCGCCAACCGCTTCGCCAACGGCTTCGACGACCCGGCGGACTTCGAGAACTTCTTCTTCGACCCGGAGAAGGCCAACGCGTACCTCGCCGAGGTGTCGGGCGCCGCGTAGGCGTCCGGGCACGGCGACGGCGACGGGGCCGGGGGGGGGGGCCGGGGCCCGGCGGCCGCCCGCCCCCCGCCCGCGGGCGGGGGCGGGGGGGGGGTTGGAGCCCCCCCGGCACCCCGGCAAAA
>NZ_JBSFFY010000047.1:0-50545 GCF_053596315.1 Streptomyces sp. NPDC001732 | reverse complement strand
AGCGGACACTGACCCGCAGATCCCTGGCAATCGCTGTACTGCCCTCGCCCCGGGCGAACCGCTCGGCCGCCTGGAGCCGTAACTCCTCGCGGAACCGCTGCCGTTCGGCGGTCAGCCCGCCCCCTTGTGGATACCGCATGCCCCGGTGGTACCGCCCGGACGGCCAGCCGCCAGCCCCTACGACACCACGAGTTCAATCTCAGTAACCCTCAGGATTTCTGGCGCATCACACTGGTCAGCCGGAGCTGGGCTGACAGGCCGCTCCCGCGGGTGGCGGTGAGACGGCCCTCATGGCAGCGGCGTGGAAGACCGCTCTGTTGCCACAGAGAGGGATCCCGTATCCGTGCGCACATGTCAGGGGCTGTGGCGGACTCGGCCACAATGGGACCGTGGATGAGATGGGTGGCGCTACGACGGGTACGGACGAGCCGGTCACGTTGCAGGGGATCGCAGAGCGGCTGGGGCTGCACGTCTCGACGGTGTCGCGGGTCCTCAACGGCAAGGTGGACGTGCAGGGCCGGGCGGCATCCGGGGAGACGGCGCAGCGCATCCGGTCCCTGGCCCGGGAGTTGGGCTACCGGCCCAATCCTCACGCCACCAGTCTGCGCACCCGGCGCAGCAACCTGGTGGGTGTGCTCTTCCCGCGTCTGTCGGAGATCGTGGTGGCTACCATCTACGAGGGTGTGGAGGAGGAGGCGGCCGCACACGGGCTGTCGGTCTTCGTGACCAACACCCGCGACGATCCCGCCGTGCAGCGGGAGCGGATCGCGATGGTGCTGGGGCGCCGGGTGGACGGGCTGATCATCGGTGACGCGCATCTCGACGGCGCTGTGCTGGCCGACCCCGCGCTGCGACGCGTCCCGTTCGTGCTGGTCAACCGCCGCACGGACGGGGATCATCCCGCCGTGACCTGCGACGACTTCCTGGGCGGGCGGATGGCGGCGGAACACCTGCTGGGACTGGGGCACCGCCGGGTCGCGGTGATCGCCGGAGAACCGTTCGCCAGCACCGGAACCGACCGCGCGGCAGGCTTCCTGGACCGCTACCGTGAGGCCGGCCTGCCGGTCCCGGGCCACCGGGTGCGCCACTGCCCCTTCGACATCCCCGGCGGACGTCGGGCCGCGACGGAGCTGCTCGCGCCCGCCGACAGGCCCACCGCGCTCTTCGCGGTCAACGACCTCGCCGCCCTCGGCGCCATGGGCGCCGCCCGCGACCTGGGCCTGCGCCCCGGCAGCGACTTTGCCCTGGTCGGCTTCAACGACACCCCCCTCGCCGCCGAACTGCCCATACCCTTGACGAGCGTCCACTCACCCATGGCCGAACTCGGTCGCGCGGCTGTACGCCAACTCCTGCACCGCATCGCCGGTGAACCCGCCACCTCCCAGCACCTGCGCCCCCAACTCGTCGCTCGTGCTTCCAGCGGCGCCCCCATCGGGCCCGCACTCGGCTGAGAGCGTCGCCCGCAGACGCATCGACCGATCTGCGGCGTCACCGTCGTCGGCGGCTCTTCGGCGCACCGCCGCGCTCATCACCCGATGGCGATGAGCGGGCAGGAACTGCGGTCACGACGGGCGCAGGCCCGTGGCGCTACGTGCCGTCCCACGAAAGGAATGGGCGCAGACCGCCTACGAAGTGGAGCTGGACGGCGCAGATATCGTCCGGGTGGAGTCCGCGGAGCAGATCCTGGTCCCGCGGCCCTTCACGCCGCTCAGCGCCCGTATCTGCGCGACCGTGCAGGTACGGGTGACCTTCGGCGGACGGGGGAGCGCGCGGAGCGAACCCGCAGCCGCCGAGACCGGACTGCTGGAGCCCGGCGACTGACCGGCGCGCTTCATCACTCCGCGCGCCCTCCGTGGCATCGGCCGATCCGCCCCCGTCCTGACCCGCACGGTGAGGCTGCGGCCGGCCTCGCATCGGCCCGCCTGTACGCCACCGCGCACGGCGTCGTGACTGGAGCGGACGGCGGAACGGCGGTGGCCCGCACGCTCCCGGCGATCGCCGAAAACCTCGACGCGACCCGCCCCGCCGGACCGCACTTCCACCTGACTGCTCCTTGGTACGCATGACCGCCACCGGCGTAAGGGATTCGGCAGGCGTCGGCCTCACCGCCCACGACCGGCTCACCCCGCCGGCACGCTCTGCGCTGGCCTCCACAATCAAGGCGTCGCGATCAGGGCAGCTTTACAGCTCTCCAGATTTGGAATAGCTTCCACTCCTGGGGTTGGGTCAAGTAATGGCCCGACTCAATGGAGTTGATTCATGGCGCAGCCCGCCAAGGGCCGATACGGATCTGTTCGTCGCCGCCGGGCTGCCCGGAGCGGAGTGGTGTTGGTGCTCGGCACGGGGCTCGGTCTGGCGCTCGGCGCCTGCGGCCGTGCCGGCGAGGCCGGCAGGTGGACCGAGGGGCAGGACGCCCATGCATGAGGCCGACTCGAACCCGCACCGCTCTCCGAGTCGCAGACGGTTCGTCGGATGGCTCTTCGGGGGTGGGGGCCTTGTCACTGCAGCCGCGTACGGCCTGGCCTCACCGACGCGAAGCCGTACTGCTTCCAGCGCCCCGACGGTCATACCAGCCCTGTCCAACTGGACGGCAGGATCAACCAGTTTCATGCTCGGTGAGTCCGTGAAAATCGTCGTCGCCGCCGATGCCATGCCGCTGCTGTCGACCAGCGCCCATCTGTTCGCCGCCGATCTGAAGGCGCTGACCGGCATCACCCCGACAGTGACGACCGGTACCGCGTACGACGCGCTGACCGGCGACATCTACCTTGCCCTCGACAACCCCGAACTGCCCAAGGACGCCTACTGGCTCAACGTCCGCGGAGCACTCACCATCAGCGGCTCCAGCGACACGGGCGTCTTCCACGGCACTCGGACGGTCGGACAACTCCTGAGCCAGAGCACCACGATCCCCGGCGGCAGCAGCACCGACGCACCCGCGTACCCCGAACGGTCGTTCATGCTCGACGTGGCCCGCAAGTACTACTCCATCGGCTTCCTCAGAACCCTCATCCGGGAACTCGCCTGGCTCAAATACAACATGCTGCACCTGCACCTGACCGACACACAGGCATACCGCCTCGAATGCGACACCCATCCCGCCGCCGTCGCCGAGAAGCACTACACCAAAGCCGAGATGGCGGATCTCGTGCTCTACGCCGCGGCCCGGCATATCACCATCGTCCCGGAGATCGACATGCCGGGACACATGAACCCGATGCTCGGCCAGCACCCGGACCTGGCGTTGCGCCGGGCCAACGGGTATCTCAGCCTCGACCTGTCCCAGATGGATGCGGCGTGCGACCTGGCCCGATCGTTCCTCAGCGAGTACCTGGACGTCTTTCCGGGACCGCGATGGTGCATCGGCGCCGATGAGTGGCTGACCTCCGACGAACTGGCTTCCTTCCCACAGCTGGCTGCGACGGCCCGGAGCCTTTACGGTCCCGGTGCCACCGGCTGGGACCTGGCCTACGACTTCGTCAACCGGCTCGCGGACCATCTGCGCGCCCATGGCAGGAAACCCAGCATGTGGAACGACCAGTTGGTCCCGGACACCGTGGTACGGGTCGGAGCCGGCCTCACCATCGAGCACTGGTACGGCTCTTCCTCCCCCAGCGCCGCCGACCTCCACCAGCAGGGCTACGCGCTGCTCAACACCAACTCCAATCTCCTGTACGGAGACACCGACAACGACTCCTACCCCGACCCCGCAGCAATCTACGACGATTTCACGGTCAACCGGTTCGCCCTCGGCAAGGCCAGCCAGGCCATCCCGGCTGACAGCCCGCGCCTGCGCGGCGCCCAGATGGCGATCTGGGCCGACAGCGACAACTCATACACAGAGGACCATGTCGCCTCCAGGATCAGCAGTCCGCTGCGGTCACTGGCCCAGATCACCTGGGGTTCGCCCAAGCCCGCCACCAGCTACGGCCGGTTCAGTGATCTGATCAACAAGGTCGGATCGCCGCCCTGAGCGTCCCGCGCCGGGGGCCGGGGCGAAGGCGCCCGCTCACTCTCCCGCAGCCGGCCACCGGCCGGTCCGACGACGGCGACCCATTGCGCCGGGCCCGCGACACCCAGCTGCGCGGCGTCCCGGGGCGGATGCCCAGATCCTCGGCCACCTCCGGAATCGGCTTCCCGGTCGCCGTCACGATCCGCACCACCCCCCTCACGGAACTCGGGGAGGTGCAGGATCGGGGCAGTGCTCGCGATGCCGCGCAGCACCGTCCGGCCACGCCCACGACAACCCGGCAGCGCTCCCGCGCTCCTCCGGCAGAGCGGCCGTCGTCCGACGCCGAGGGACACCTCACTGATGACGTCGGGCGAGTGGCCTGGGGGATGCTCAACGGCTGACCGTCCAGGAGCCTTCGTAGTAGGCGGAACCGCCGTTGACCGGATCACCCTGGGCGTTCACGACGAAGCCGGCGCCGTTGTAGAGGATCTGGGTCACACCGGTGACCTGGAAGGTCATGAGTCCGGTGACCGTCTGGCCGGGGCCGATGTTGTGGCCGGCGTCGGGTGGGTGCGCGTTGACGACGGCGGCCTGGACCGGGAACGACCAGGTGCCCGAGCCGTCCACCGCGACGAAGGATTGGTTCTTGATGTCGGCGGCCTGCGAGTGATCGGGGTCGGTGGCGCTGAACTGGACGGTGGTCCCGGAGCCGGTGTCTTGGACTTTCACGAGGGTCACCCTCAGTCGCACACCGTCCGTCATCATGTCCAACGTCGTGCCGACCCTGCCCTTGGTGACCGGGTCGCTGTTGCTGCAGCCGGTGAGGGCCATCACCAGCATGCCTGCGGTGACGAGGGCAGCGGCAGCCGCTGACGACCGCGCGACGGATGCACTGGTTCGTTCGGTGTGCGGCACCACGGCCTCAGCCTCTCTGTGTTCGAGAAGGGACGACCTTCTTGGAAATCTGCCAACGGAAGTCCTCATGCCGCCCCCTGCGACTCGGTGAAGGTCAGTTCGCTGCGCGCCGTAGCTTGCGGGTCCGGGAGGCGGCCCGCTTGATCTCGCGTGAGCCGGTCTTCATGGCGATGGCGAGGTGCTGGTCGGCCTGGACGGGGTCCACGAGGCAGGAGCCGAGGTGGAGGTGGGCCAGGGCGGCGACCGCCGGGTCGGCCGAGGTGGTGCCAACGGTGAGCAACTCCACGACGCCGTCGGTCTGGTCCGCCTCCAGGCGGCCGACCGCGAGTTCGACCGCGGCCTTGGGGGCGTAGTCGGGATGACCGGTGGCGTAGACGCTTTCGAGCATGGCTCGTGACAACACGGCCGCCATGGTGTCGCCACTGTCCCTGAGCAGCCCGGCGAGGTTGAACGCCGCGCGCAGTGCGACGTTGGGGTGCGGGCTGCTCATCGCCGCGTCGTAAGGGGCGATCGCGGCGTCGCGCCGGCCGTTGCGGTCGAAGGTCAGGGCGAGTTCGAGCTGGGCCCGCGCGGTGACCACGGGGTCGCCGCAGGTCGTGGCTGCGGCGAAGTTCTGTGCTGCCGCCTCCTCGTCGCCGAGGCTCACACGCAGGAAGCCGAGGTGGATGGCCGCAAGGCCCGAGGTGGCGCCGTTACGGAGCATCATCGCCAGTTGGTAGTTGGCGTCGGCCTCCGCCCACTTGCGTCGGGCGTGCATCGCCATGCCCCGGATGAGGAAGACCTCGCCAGCGATGTCCGGGTCCGGGGACTCGCCCACGCTGTTGACGCTCTTCAGTGCGTCCTTCGGCCTCTTTCTGGCGAGCTGCACCAAGGCCGTGACGAGTACGCCGGCCGTGCGCCGCTTCGTGCTGGCGGAGGCGGTGGCACGCACCGCGAGGGTGGAGGCGTGCTCTACCGCGTCGGCATCGATGAAGGCACGCGCGAGTTCGAGGATGCCCGCAAAGTCGAGCTGGTCGAAGCTCTCGTCGTCGAGTGGATCGCCCGGATCGGGCAGCCTCAACGGCCCCGGAAGACCGCCGTCCCCACCTTGCGCGCCACTCACCACACCACCTCCCGCGTCCTCGGCCAACACTCTGCTCTCGCCGAGTTCGGCTCTCTCCCCAAGAGCGAATCTTACTTGATCACCCTCCAATCATGGAACGTATTCCAATGTTGGCTCTGCACCCAATACCGTGCACGTCGGTGTCGAATGAACAGAAGGAGTTCGATTTGGACAGCGCCGGTCTTCGAAGTGGTGGTCCGTACCGTGAAAGTGCCATGGAGAGCGCGCGGTTGACCGATCCGGGGTGACTGGTCAACACCGTCCCGGAACGGGTCCTGTCCGCGCTGGGCGGGGCAGCGGGGCGGGAGGAGGAGCTGGCGGCGGCGGTGTACCGGGCATCGGCGCAACTGCACCGGGATGCGGGGGCTTGGGTGCGGCGGCAGTCGCTGGCGTTGGACGCGGCCCGGTACGGGGACCGCGGGCTGGCGGCGCGGATCACGGCTGTGCCGGTGGAGGGCGAGCCGGCGGCACGTTGGGGGGTGGACTGGGCCACGGGCGACATGGTCCCCCCGCAGCTCAGGCACACCCTGACCGGCCACATCCGCGAGGTGTGGGCGGTGGTGGACGGCCGGCCCGTCGCCATCACCGGCAGCGACGATGCCACGGTGCGGGTATGGGACCTGGCCACCGGCGAACAAGTCGCGACCTCCCTGCCCTTCCCGCTGCTTGTCCAGGCGGTGGCGGTGGCGCCGGGCGGAGAATTGCTGGTCGGATTCGAAAAGGAACTCGCCTGTTTGTCCCCCGCTGACCGCACAGACCACGCTGGGCCTGCCCGCACCGATGCCGCCGTGCCGTACGGCACTGTTACGGCGGCCATGACCGTCTGGCATCGGACAGCATGTGTCACCGGCGGCAGCGAGACGGCGGACCCAGCGGCGTGCGGCGCACCCGCCGAAGCGGACGACAAGGCGACGATGCCGAACCCACCCGGGCGAACGCACACACCTGCCCTCGACCGCCGTGACCCCTCACCTCGCATCAGCAGGTGAAGCAGTACAGGCGCCGCGCCACGCCGTCACGGCGGGCTGAACCACCAGCCCGCCCCCCCCAGGTCGATGGAAGCGTCACCAGGCATGGCGGCAACCTCGACCAAGCATCCACCGTCCGCAACGGTACCGGGGAGTTGGTCCTCGTCGAAGAAGCCCTACTGGCAGCCGTATTGGTGGCGGCTGCTGTTCCGCGAACACGGTTCGTCGGGGTGGGAGGTGACGGGTCCCGAGCCGGTCCATCAGGTTCCGAACGATGCGCTGAAGAACGCGTCCCTCGAGGCGTGGGCCCACGCCTTGCTGGAGGAAGCGCCGAACGAGCTGGACGACCTGTGTGGCGACCTGCTTCTCGAGTGTTACGAGGAGCCCGCCTCCACAGAAGGCACTCCACCTGTGTATGCACGCCAGATACGGCTGCCGGGATACACACTGCCGAGCCCGCGCGGATAGACGGGCACTCCTGGGCGGCGTTTCGGGCGGTCGTCCCAGCGGTGGGTTTTCCAGGCTCGTCGAATCGGGCTACGGACAGTGTGATGATTGTGTCTGCGAGGGCGACGAAGGCATCGATGACGGTGATGCGCCGTTCGTAGCAGCGGGCAAGGCGGTGGAAGGCGTTCTGCCAGGCGTGCGTGCACTCGACATGCCACTCGCTATGGCTGCCGCGTCGTTGACGGGCGGGCGGTCGGGTCCGCGGCTCAGCTCGGTTGTGGCCTCGTGCCCTTCGGCCGTGGCGCACTGGCAGTGGCGGACGCGGTGTGCGGGCACGGGCATGCCGTTGATGGGCAGCCGGACCTCCTCACAGGCATTGCCAGCAGTAGAGCTGCTCGTCGGCTTCGCGAGCCCGCCTGGCGAGCCGGATGAGTTCCTCGGCTACGGGTTGCATGTCTTCGGCGCGCGCTCCGTGCAGTTCCTCCGCTTGTACCCATGCGGCAGTGATGGCCGGCACGTCGAGGTCGCGCACGGCCGCCAGGGTGTCCCGTACCGGAGGACGTAGTTCGGACACCCACGGTCCCGTCAGCCAGGGGTTGGCCTCGTCCTCGGTGTCCTCCGGGCCTGGGACCGGGGAGGCCGGCCACACGGTGGTCTCCTCGACCAGGTCCACCTGCCACGCAACCTGCCGAATGGCAGCGATCAGCATCGCCAGGACAACAGTCGGATCCACCCCCTTGGCCTCGATTCCGTCGAAGACAGAGGGCTCTGTGCCGAGTGGGGACTCGCCGTCTGTCTGTTTGAGCACCCGGACAACGGATGCGGCGTCAGGGGCGCGGAAGTAGTCGATCAGAACGCCCATTGCTTCTCTCCAGGACGAGACGATTGCGTGCATTCAGCTGTCCTGAAGCAGACGGGCTGAGAACCGGTCACAGGACCGTGAACCACACCTGGGGACGGGACAACGCGCATTCCGTCACCTGGCGAGTGGTGTTTCGCCGGCTGGGCTGCCGATGGCGCGGAGCCAGCGGGTGAAACGCCGGGTCTGGTGTGGCGGGTTGAGACGGCGGATCCAGCCCGCCTCCCGTTCCGCATCCGTGTGGTCGGAGACGGCGAATACCACGACGGTGTCGCCGTCCCGCTCGAGGATGTCCTCCGCCAACAGTGTCTCCAAGGTCACCACGCACGCCTCGTACACGCTCTCGCGCCACTGGCACAGCTCCCGGCCGCCGAGAGTCATGGAGCGTGTGAGCAGGTGCCGGTTCACCTCGGTGAAGTACTCATGGCCTGCGCCCTCATACGCCCATTCGGCCGGGCTCCACCGGTAGTACTCCGCGTCGTCCGGATCGGCGGCCTGGCTGCGGGCCAGATGATCCCGTGTGTTGACCGCGCAGCAGACCGTCATCGCCGCCGCGTCGGAGTACAGCGCGTATCCGCAGCACTCCGTGCCGCCGAGTCCCTCCGCGAGGCGGGTGAAGGCCGCACGTGCGGCAGGCAGCAACATGGTCAGCGGCGTTTCGCTTTGGGGTGCGGCGGGTGTTTCCTCGGGGCGGCACTCCCGGGCCCGCCCGGCGCTCATCCTGAACTCCGGTCATGGTCGAGGTCGGCGCGGGTCCGCAGGAAGGCGAGGTACTTGGGGTCGTCCTCGTCGAAGATGTCAGGAGCGCCGCCCATGTAGGCCCGCATCAACTCGTCCGCTGCGCGGTCGTGGTCGCCGAGTTCCAAGGCGTTCTGGCCCAGGCGGAGATGGATGAAGGGATTGCCCAGTCCGCCGGGGCACCGGACGGCGTTGTGGAAGCACCGGTACGCCCTGTCGAAGACGCCCTGCCGAAAATGCACGTCACCGATCGCCACGTAGATCCAGGTCGACGCCGCCCAGTCGCTCGGATCATCCGGCAGCAGCCGCAGGGCCTCCACGTACAGAGCCTTGGCCTCGTCGAGTCGGCCCGCTTCGGCCAGGGTGTCGCCGCGACGGCACAAGCCGTCGATCTCGGCGGAGAGGTGGTCGGGCAGGGGCATGGCTGTTCCTTTGATTCGCGTGTACGGACGGCCGGTTCAAGCCGGTTCCTCACTGAGGACATTGGGCGGGCCCGTGTGTGTTGGTGGCGATCACGTCGATGTTGTCCATCCGGCCGCTGCCACCGCGGCGGCACGAGTCCGCTCGGCCCGAAGGACGCACAACGTCAGCTCGTCCCGGCTGCCGCAGACCAACGCGTTGCAGCCGGCCTTGCGCCGTCGAACAGCGGAATCGGCATCCCGGACGGCGGAACGGCGTACACCTTTGCGGGCGGCCCGTGTACGTCGCCGGTGAGAGCTCCTTCTGCACAGTCGACACCCACGGCACCGTAATGGACTTCACCCCAATCATGGAAGGCATTCCATGATTGGGGTGTACTCAAGTAGGATCCCGTCTTCGCGAGAGACCCGAACCCGTCGCGAGCAGGGCGTTGGCCAAGGAGAGCAGCCGCGGCCAGGCGGAACTGCGCCCTCTGGAGAGGCCCCCAAGAGCGGACCGGACTGTCCGTCGGCGCTGCGGCGACCACGGGGCTTTATGGCCGGACAGCGGCTCCGCCGGTCACGCTCATCGCTGAAGTTGCTTCAACGAAGGCACCGCCGGATCCCTCCGTACCCGATTCAGCCACCTCCGGTCGCGTGGCCGGCTGCCGCTCGTCAATGCCATCGGCACGCAAGGTCTGGTGCCGGAGTACGCCAAGCGGAGCGGCGCCTGATCGGACTCATGCCGACCCTGATTCCACTGCTCTCGGATGACTGAACAGCGACAATGACTTTTGCACTCCATGCTTTTCTCGGTCCCGACTCCCCAGAGATATCCAACGAATCACTGGCCGCTGACCTGCGCGAGCTCTTCGAAGACGCAGCGGGCTTCACGCTGCAGTGGGAGCGGCTTCCCTTCTCCAAGGGCCCTACGCTCGCCCTCAGACGGGGAGCATGGCTGACGCGCGTCGCTTACGAAGAGAGCGAGACTGTGGCAGCCGTTCGCGCCGTCATCGCCGCCCGTCCCGGGCCGGGCTGCCGAGGCCCCGGCAGATCTCTGGGGATACGAGCACACCGCGGCGCAGAGGAGTCTCAATGATTGAGTCAAGCCGCCTGCGCGACCGGCGGGACGGAGGTGAACGTCCGTCCATCACGCAGCAGCGCCCAGAGCACACTCGCTCGTCGGCGGGCCAGGGCGATAACAGCCTGGACGTGCTTGCAGCCCTCACCGCGCTTCTTGAGGTAGAAGTCCCGATTGGGTCCCTCGCGGATGATGCTGGTCTGCGCGGACATGTAGAACACCCTTCGCAGACGTCGGCTGTAGCGCTTGGGCCGGTGCAGGTTGCCGGTACGGCGGCCCGAGTCACGGGGGACGGGCACGAGCCCGGCCGCCGAGGCCAGATGTCCGGGGTCGACGTAGGACGCAAGGTCGCCGGCGGCGACGACGAACTCGGCCCCGAGTATCGGCCCGATGCCGGGCATGGACTCGATGATCTCCGCCTGCGGATGACTGCGGAACGTCTCACTGATCTGCTTGTCCATCCGCTTCAGCCGGTCGTCCGGAGCCGGGATCTGCGCGGCCAGGTCAGCCACGATCTGGGCCGCGACGTCCTCGCCGGGCAGCGCGGTCTGCTGGGCCTGAGCGGCCTCAACGGCGGTCACGGCCACCGCCTCGGCGCCCCGGACACCGCGGTTGGCCAGCCACGCCGTCAGCCTCGCCCGGCCACGGCGGCGGATCGCCGCCGGGAGCTGGTAGCCGGTCAACAGGACCAACGCACCCTTGTGGCTGCTGTAGTCGAAGGCCCTCTCCAGCGCGGGGAAGACACCGGTCAGGACATCGCGCAGCCGGTTGATCATCCGCACCCGGTCGGCCATCAGATCGGACCGGTGGGCGGTCAGCAGCGCCAGATCGGCCGCGAGCTGGGCCGGCACGTCGATCGTCGCGAAGTCCCGGCGGTGACGGGACGTCTCCGCGGTCACGTAGGCGTCGCGGGCATCGGTCTTCGCCTCGCCCCGGTAGGCACCGGACATGCGGTTGACCGTGCGGCCGGGCACGTAGACCGCCCGTTGGCCGTGGGCTGCGAGCAGGGCCAGCAGCAGCGCGGAGGACGTGCCGGAGATGTCCACCGCCCAGTGGACCTCGTCCGCCAGGTCGAGGAGCTCGCCGAGCGCGGTCAGGATCACCGCCTCGTCGTTCTCGATCTTCTTCGACCACAGCGTCGTGCCGGTCTCGTCGACCGCCGCCGCCCAGTGGTGCCCCTTGCCCGCGTCGGCACCGACCCAGACCTCGGCCTTCCGACCGCTCACTTGCCCCTCCCCGGTCCGAACAGCACTGCCGTCGGCCCGAGGAACACCCCGCTGCCATCTCCGTAAAAAGCGACCGAAGCGCACATCTCGATCAGCAGCCAGGGCGCCCCGGAGAGCCGGACAGCCACTCCTCGGGAGGCCACTGAAGGCAAGACCTCATCAGCCACATCCGGCCCTCCCGGGCCGATCAACACCTTACGGAGACCTCATGCTGACCCTGCCCACCTGGCGGGCCCGCTTCGCCGCCGACCGGCTGAAGGCGGTGGACACCGGACAGCTCCTGTTCAGGGACGGCTCTGGCGTACCGCGCGGTGATCTCGCCTCATGACCGTGGGCGAGGCATGGCGGAAGATACAGCCGTTGCGCCTCCCTGCTGGCTGGACGGTGGGCTGGAACAGCCTCTACGAAGTGGACCCCGGGCCCGACACCATCGACTGGCTGTACGGGTCAGTGCTGATCAGCGCTGACCACGCGGGTACGGGACTGTGCTTCGACACGCGCTGGGAGCCGGAAGGTGATCCCCGGGGGTGTTACGCCGTGGACTTCCTGCGCCTGGATCGACGCAGGGGCGGCCGGGACGGCGGGGCGGGTGCCGGGGTACTGCTCGGCACCTGGACGACGCGGAGTCGCCCCGCACTCGTAGCGGCCTTGGAGGAGTTCATGTTCACACGCGAGGTGCCGGGCGCGATACGGGACGTGCGGTGAGGGCGGGCCTGGCCGACGTCCGGCGGGGCAGGAGTCTGAGGCAGTGGACGAGTCGTTGCAGCGGGAGACCCGCACGTGATCGAACAGTTGGCCATGGTGGGGGAGGAGGCTGCGTGCTCACTCGCCGGAATCCATACGCGTTCGTCGATGGCGGGCGGTGCCCGGGTGGTGGTCGGCGCCGATGCGTCGGTGATTCTTTCCGACGCCGTGGACGAGCCGGGCGTGAGCGGGGTGTGGAGCGGTGAGCTGTTCCGGCTGATGGGCCCGGCGTCGGCCGTGGTGCGAGCACGGCTGGTGGACGAGTCGGACGGTCCCCTCCCCGTACATCTTTTCGTGCGTGTCTTCGGGGGCTGCCGCTATCTGGGCGTGGGCCGGCCGGTTTATTCGTCCTGTGCCGGCGGCGAACTGCTTCAGTGCGACCTGAGGATCGAGCCCCCGCTTGCACCCGAGGTCCTGAACGAGGTGCGGCCGACCGGTCCGTCACCGCAAACGCCGAGCCTGGACTGGCTCACGCGGCTGGGGGAGGATCGTGTCAGGGCGCTGGGACACTTCGCCACGGGCTGGTACCCGCGGCCGGGTCTCGCCCCGGCCGCACCCGGTGCGGTGCCCGCCGACCTGCCGTGCGCCCTGCGAGAATTCTAACGGCTCGCCCACCAGCGGCCCGGGATGCTGGGCAGGCAGAACCGGATCCTGCCGACCACCGAACTGCGCCCGGGGCGCGGATCCGCGACGGGTCGTCTTCGGCGAGGAGAACCAGCTCTGCTTCCACCGGGAGCTGGACCCGGCCGAGATCGACCCGGTCGTCTGGCTGACAGCGTCGGAGGACAGCGCCGAACGCGAGCCGCTCAGCGGCTTCCTGATGCAGTTCTCGTTACTCTCCGACATCGGCCTACGAGTTGGGGCAGTCGAGGCAGCTGCGCGAGACGACGGGGCCACCAAGCGCCCGAGGGATGCTGGACTCCGCCTGTGGCCTTTCCCCGACAACCTGCCGCCCTGTCCCCTCCACGAAATTCTGCAGAGCAGCGCGAGAGGGCGAGCGCACCATGACCAGGGGTTTGACGGCGGTCGACGACTGAACCGTCATCTGATGCCGTCCGATGCCCTCCCAAGGCAGTCCTCGGCCGACGCGGTGCTGGTGGGGTCGTCTCCGCACCTCGCGTTCAACGCCGGAGTCTTCGCGAAGGTACGCGCCCCAGGACACCTGACCGGTGCATGGGGAGGGTCAGGTCCTGGCGTCAAGACCGCGGGTGAACACGGTGAGGATGGTGTCGAGCACGGGGCCCATGTCCTGCGGGTCGACATGGAGGCGGTCGGCGCGCCAGCTCAGGGCGAGGATGCCGTTCATGGCGGCCCACAGGGCGTAGGCGGTGGCTCGGGGGTCCAGGTCGGGGTTGAAGGAGCCGTCGGCGATACCGTCGCGCAGTGCGGCGGTGAGTTTGGCGTTCTGTTCGTCGACGAGGTCGGCGATGCCCTTCAGTGACCCGGCGTCGGCGGGGGGTTCGGCGAGCAGCCGGAAGTGGTGCGGGCGTTCGAGGGCGAAGCGCGCGTAGGCTTCGGCGGCCAGCAGGATGCGTTCGCGCGGGGTGCCGGGGGCGGCGTAGGCGGCGTCCATGTACTCCCGGTTCTCCCAGAAGGCCCGCTCGGCCACCGCGACGAGGACCGCGGATCTCCCGCCCACCCGGTTGTAGACCGTCTGCACGGCCACGTCGGCGCGTTCGGCGACGGCCTCCAGGGTCAGGGCCGTGGGCCCGCCCGCGACGAGGATCGCCTCCGCCGCTTCGATGATCGACTGCCGCGTCGCGGCGGCCCTGCGGGCCGTTCGGGAGGTCTCGTCTGCTGCCACAGGGCGACTTTACAGAACCCCAAGATTTCATGCTCTTCCACAGTTGGAATCTGCTCCAATGCTGTGTCTGTCGGTGTGGCCGGAACGGATGGGTTGTGGTGGCGGGGGAGGACCGCGGATTTTGAACGGCGTGGAGTCGGGCTTCCGGCCTGGTGGCGTCCCGAGCGGTCGGTCGTCGGGGCCGAACGGACGGCGGATGGTTCCGAGGGGGTGTCCCGGAGGGTCCCTGTTGCAGCGGCCGGGATTCTCTCCGCCTCGTTTCTGCGGCGCCTGCGGGGCCCATGGAGGCGATCGGAGGGGTTCTCGACCGTGATCCAAGTCGAGCAAGTGGTCAACCGTGCTGGTGACGATGGCGTGATGCCGTTGCTCACCCTGGACGAGTTCTTCGACGGCAACGACAACGAGGGATGCATTGCGCCGAACCAGTGGGGCTATGGGAGGCCTGCTCTTGCAGTACTGACCGAACGCCTTCGCGCTGTCGAGAGACGCGAGGACGTTGCCTGGGTCCGGGTACAACTGCACCCGGAGACGCTGGAGATGGAGGAACTGGCCGGGGAGGCCGTCGCTGCGTGTACCACGGCGGATCAGAGTGTCTGTGGCGCGTGGATCGAGGGGCTCGAGAGCAGCGGTGTGATCCCGGAGCTAGTGGATGTCTACTGTGATGTTCCGGGGGTGCCGCACGGTGCGACGGTGTGGTCCGTGGTGTGGGACTAGGCTTGCGGATGACGGCGCTGGGTACGGTCATCCTGTGCGGGCGGTGAGCCTGTGTCGTGCCTTGCTGGCGGTCGAGCAGCCCGGTCACGCCCTCCGGCGTGGCCGACGGCTACGGCATTCCGTTCGGCCGGGTCCTGGCCGGCGCCAACTGCCACGACTCCCCGCCGCTGGCGCCGACTTCGCATCCACTGGCCGAACTCGGGCTGCTACCCGACTGCATCACCGTGCACCTCGCCGCCGGCTATGACTCGGCGAAGTCACTCACCCTGCTCGGCGAGCGCGGGCTGCACGGCTGGATCGCGCGAGGGCGCTGTGGCCGTGGCTGTGGCGTCGACCGTGGGGGAAGCCTGCGGCGCGGCCCAGGTGGTGTCTTCGGCGGCATGAGCTCGGGTGTGGGCGAGCGTCTCGTAATGGCGTGTGGCAGGCATGGTGGCGTGCTCCGTGACGAGAGCCCGCGCCTGTTCCGACAGCGGCGGTGGATCGATCCTGCCGTCACCGGCTCCCGGAACCAGTGTCTCGGCCACATCGGCGGCCGTCGGCCGCTGGTCCGGATCGGGGTGAAGGCATGACCGGACCACGTGCGCGAGGTCCTTCGGCAGCCCGGCGAGATCGGGTGTTCCGGCCCGGATGTTCGCGACCACGGACGGCATGTTCCGGCCCCAGGGGCTGCGCCCCAGGGCGAGACGGGCGAGGACGGTGCCCAGGGAGAAGACATCACTGGCGGGTGTGAAGGTGGGCTGCTCGCGCAGTTGCTCGGGCGAGGCATAGGCGTAGGTGCCGGCGAAGCCGCGCCGTGGCTCGGTGAGCCGTTCGATCTGGGCGACACCGAAGTCGATGACGCGTGGGCCGTCCTCGGTCAGCAGCACGTTGGCCGGCTTGAGATCGAGGTGCACGATGCCCTCGGCGTGGATGGCGCCCAGGGCGAGGGCGATGCCCGCTCCCAGCGTGCACACCAGGTCGGCCTCCAGCCGTCCACAGTGCTCGACGAGTTCCTGCAGCGAAGGGGCGGCCACGTACGGCACCGCCATCCACGGGGTCGCACCGTCGGTGTCCGCGGCGATCACCGGCACGGTGAACCGTCCGTCGACCCGCTGGGCCGCCCGCACCTCGTCGGCGAAGCCCCGCTTGATCGAGGGAGCCGCCGCGAGGTGCGCGTGCAGCGTCTTGACCGCGACCATCAGCCCGTCGGCGTCCTGGCACAGGTAGACCCGCCCGAAACCGCCCTCGCCGACACACTCCAGCACCTCGTACGTGCCGAAGGCCTGCGGCCGGTCCGCCCCGGCCACCCCGTCCGCGGGCCGCGCCCGCTCCATCTCCCGCCAGTCCCCCAGGGCCACGGCCTGAGGGTGCACCGCGATCCTGCCCTCGCCCGCGGTCCCCGCGGACGTCTCCTTCCGCGTGTCCAGGTCACTCGTCGTGAGCCGCTGGTCCTGCTCGTCCTTCACCACGACGCACCGCGCCTTCTCCGGTTCGCCCTCCCCGAAGACGTACACCTCGATCTGTACATGCTCGTCGCTCAGGCGGGATACGTAGACCCCCGGCAGCCCCAACTGGGCGCAAACAGAAACCTCTTCGAACGTCGGTCGCCGGTCGCCACGGGCGAAGCACAGGGCCGTCGCCTCATACCCCTGCTCCGTCAGGTCCCGCAGCGCATCGCCCCACTGCACCACCGTCCAAGCGCGCCATGCCGTGTCGTCCGCGCCGTTGCCGATAACCGCGAGGCGGGTCGTGTCGGTTGCGCCGGCCTCGCGTGCCAGCACCGCGCATGCCGCATCCGGCGCCGCCTGTACCGTCTCCCCCAGCAGTGCCGCGGTCCGTTCCGCGATGCGCAGTACCGTGCGGCCGGCCGCACGGGCGAGTTCGTCGCGCTGCCCGCGCACGGTGTCGTACATCGACGAGCCCGGCAGCTGGCCCTGGAGTTCCATGCACGCGAGCACCCTGTCGAAACAGTCGACGGCCGTCGCGTAGTCCTGCGCCTGTACCGCCGCTTTGGCCTGCGCGACGTACGCGGAGAGGGTCTCGGAGCCGGCCGGACCGTCGAGTTCCTCGAACCGTGCGGCTATCTCCCCGTACATCCGGCCAGCGCGCGTGAAGTCTCCGGCGGCCTCGACCGCGGCGGCCGTCGCGAAGAAGTCCCGCAGCCCGTCGCGGCCGCCCTCGTTGCCGAACGGTAGTACGCCGGCGATCTCGGCGTAGCGCTGACGGGCGATGCCGACGAGCTGGTGGCCCGGGCCGAGCTCCTGTTGCGCGGTCTGCAGCATCTGGGAGAACGCGCGCAGCGCGGCCGCGTTGTCGCCGCTCTTCTGCTGCCAGTACCCCACCTCGCACAGCAGGGTGAGGGCGGTCTCGGTGCGGTTCTCCCGCTCGGCGGACCGGCGCATGGCCTCGTAGCGGCGTACGGCCTCCTGTGGCCGTCCCGACCGGCCGTGCCAGTGGGCGAGTTGGTGCCGGGCCAGTTCGGTGTCCGGGTGGCGTGGCCCCTGGATCCGCTCCCGGTCGGTTAACAGGCCCGTGAACAGCTGGACTGCGGCTTCGCTCCGGCCGGACTCACCGGTCCAGTGGGCCAGTTGGTGCCGCAGCGCCAAGGTGTCCGTGTTTTGCCGTCCCAGAACGCGTTCTGCTTGCGCGACCAGTTGCCCGTACCGTTCGGCGGCCAGTTCCGCGTTGCCCTGACGCCCGGTCAGCTCCGCTGCCTCGCCGCCCTCCCGCAGCGCCGCGACGAACTCATGGGGAACCGGCGTTGTTTCGCGCCGTCTGCCCAACCATCTCATCAAGCCCCCCGTTGCCGTAGCCGGACGCGTTCCTGGTGGCCAGTATGCTCTACCCAAACGATTGCGCCAATCGTTTGGGCAACACTGTCCATGGGTTTCACGGGACCGGTATTGGCGGATGGCGAGGTAAAGTTACGCCTTCCCGCTCACCCCAGGCTCGGCCCGACCGGTGCGCCGATGGAGGCCCGCACCACGAGATCGGGCCTGAGCGCCTCCGAGACGACGGGCTCGCCCGCGATACGGCGCAGGAGCAGCCGTACGGGCGCTGTCACGTTGTTGAGTGTGTGAGTGCCTGACGGTGTGTCGGGTGTGGTGGGGCCGGGTTCCGGCTCCGTGCTCAGGCCGCGGCAGGCAGGCCGGCGCCGCGGGTGACCTTGGTCCGCAGCTTCACCGTGCTGAAGGTCGACTCGATCGGATTCGTCGTGCGCAGGTGGACCCAGTGCTGAGCCGGGAAGTCGTAGAACGCCAGGAGTTCATCGACGTCGTCGGTGATCTTCTTGACGGCCTTGGGCCACTTCGCGCCGTAGGCGCGCCCGAAGTCCTTCACCGCCTTCTCGGCGTGATCGCGGTCCTCGGCGTTGCAGATCTCCTGCAGCGCCTTCTTCGCGCCGGGCTGAGCCGATCTCGGCAGGGCGTTGACCACGTTCCGGGTTTTGTGAACCCAGCACCTTTGATGTCTGGCCCGCGGGAACACCTCGGCCAGGGCCCGCCACAGACCCATCGCTCCGTCGCCGACGACGAGCTCGGGATCGCGCATGCCGCGCCGGCGGCAGTCCCGCAGGAGGTCGGCCCAGGACTCGGTCGACTCGCGCAGGCCCTCGGCGAGCGCGATCAGCTCCTTGCTGCCGTCGGTGCGCACTCCCATGAGGACCAGGACGCAGGAGCGGGCCTGCCCGAGGCGGACCTTGGGGTGGACGCCGTCGGCCCACACGTACACGTAGTCGGATCCGGACAGGTCCCGGCCCTGGAAGGCGGCGTGGCCGTCGCTCCACTGCTTGGTCAGCCGGGCCACCGTGGCCGGCGAGAGCCCAGCGGCCGAGCCGAGGAACTGCTCCATCGCGGGCACGAAGTCGCCGGAGGACAGCCCGTGCAGGTAGAGCAGGGGCAGGACCTCGCTGATCTTCGGGGACTTCCGGCACCAGGGGGCGAGGATCTTGGACGAGAACCGCTTGCGCTCGCCCGTCTCGCCGTCGACCCGCTTGTCGTTCACCCGCGGTGCCTTCACCGCAATCGGCCCGGCGGCGGTCGTCACCGTCCGCTCCCGGTGGTGGCCGTTACGGACCACCAGACGGCGACCGGCCTCGTCCCGCTCGCCCACCAACTCAGCTATGTACTGGTTGACTTCGGCTTCCAGAGCCGCGGCGAGCATCCGACGGGCACCCTCACGGACGATGCTGTCCATCAGAGAGCCGCTCTGGGTGGTGCCGTCCTCGTGGACTACGCTCAGCACGGGCGTGCCTTCCCGACCCGCGCTGCAACGCGAGCCTACTCGATGACCAGAAATCGATCACTCGGGAAGGTACGCCCTCCGCGTTCCGCGAGGCGCCCCTCCCGAGTCCGATCCACAGGTCTTGAGCATTGCTCCCGAGGCCGAAGTAGTGCCGGAAGTTGTAGATGAGCGGGCTCCATGTGGCCGGGTCGATGTGATCGGTACCGGGGACGACTATGTGGGGGTCGGCGTGCACCTTCAGCACGTGGGCCTCGATGATGAGGAACTCACCGGAGGCGTCCGGCCGGATGCGCTCGGCATGTGCCTCCAACTGGAGGGGGCATCCGTCGACCCGTGGCGGGCGGACCGCGTGGGACGGGCGGCTGCTCAGCCGCGCCGCGCCGAACTTGTCCTTTTCGAAGCGACAGCCGTTGTGCTTGGTCGGGGGGATGGCGGCCGGTGAGCGGGGCCAGACGCTCCACGGCCTGCCACTGACCGGGGGCGGCGATGTTGATCACGAGTTCGGGACGGGCGGTGAGGTTGCGCGCGGTCTGGCCGTCCGGGCCCAGGCCGAGCACGATCACCTGTCCCAGCGCCCATGCGGAGGAGATCGGCGCGAGGTTGACGGAGGAGTCCGGGTTCTCGGTGGTCAGGAGCACCACGGGAGTGCCGAAGTGCAGAACGCTCGGCTCTATGGAGACACAGGGGTCGGTGCCGGATGAGGGGCTCAACGATCTTCATGACCGAAACGTAGGGGCGGATCACTTCGGCACCCGCCGAACCGTTCCGGTCCCGCGAGACCCGGAGCAAAGTTAAGGAACGACCGTTCTTGACTGATCGTTCCTGAACTGTGTACGGTCATTCCATGGGACGACCGAGAGGATTCGACGAGGCTGACGTAGTCCGGTCGGCGGCGAAGTTGTTCGCCAGCCGGACCTACGACGGCACATCCGTGGACGACCTGGTGTCACACCTCGGTGTGCACCGCAACAGCCTGTACAAGACGTTCGGCAGCAAACGCGGGCTCTACCTGGCCGCGCTGAAGTGGTCCCTGGAGCATGAGGTGGCCGGCCTGGTGGAGCGCGTCACGGCAGCGGGCGGCCACACGGAAAAGACGCACGACGTCCTCGCCGACGCGGTCACCGGCACAGCACTCGACCTGGTCCTGCTGGCCGCGGTCGAACGGGCACCGGTGGATGCCGAGGTGGCCCAACTGGTCGGCGAGGCTTTCACCGCGCTGGACAGCGCAGTCGGCGACGCGGAACGCGCCGCCGACAACAGGAACGCCACCGCCTCACCCGTAGCGGCCACCGCACTGCTCATCGGGCTGCGCACACGCGCCAGGTCCGGCACGACCGACGAGGGCATCATCCGAGCAGGCGCCGGCCTGGCGCAGCGCCTCGGCCAGCCCTGACACTCTTACAGCAAAGGAAGCATCATGGCACACATCAGCATCGCCGACAACAACCTGATCGTGGAGATCGAGGGGCTGGACAAACTCTGGGCGCTCAAGAGCCGCCTGACCATTCCGCTGGCCCACGTGCGCGGCGCCACGGCTGACCCCGGGATCGTCAAGGAGCCCAAGGGGCTCCGATCCCCGGGCACCCATCTCCCGGGCGTCGTCACCGCCGGCACCTTCCACGTCGACGGCGAACGGGTCTTCTGGGACGTCCGCGACCCGGCCAAGGCGGTGGTCATCCAACTGGCCGACGAACGCTACGCCCGCCTCGTGATCCAGGTTTCCGATCCCCGCGCGACCGTGGCACTCGTTGAAGACGCCCTGCCCAACTGACTCCGCCCACGCGCAGACCGAGGCTGCTCTCCGCAGTGACGCGGAAGTCGGCGGCGCACAGGAAGAGAGAAAAGAACTCGTGACTGACGAGACGGCAGTCATCAACAGCCACGGCTGTTCACTGGCCGGGACATTCACCGCGGCCGCCGACCCCGTCGCCCTGTTGATCCCCGGATCCGGCAGGGTGAACCGCGATTCGGACGCACGACTGCCTGGTGGGCCGATGCTCAGGACCGGAATCACCCGCGCTGTCGCGGACACATTGGCGAAGGCCCGAGTGTCCACACTCCGCTAGACAAGCGCGGCGTCGGGGACAGCGACGGAGACTTCCTGCGTGCCGGGATGGAGGACGGGCTCGCCGACGCGCGGGCCGCGCTCACCTGGCTCGCCGACCGGACCGCCGGTCTCCTCTCCTGGTCGTCGGCCACAGCGAGGGCGCCTGGTACGCGGCACAACTCGCCGCCGACGCACAGGTGGCGGGAGCGGTCCTGCTCTCCGCCGCCGCACGGCCCGGCGGCGACGTTCTCGCCTGGCAGGCCGAGCAATTGGCCACCAGGCTGCCCCTGCCGGTCAAACTCGTCCTGCGGGTGTTGCGCACGGACCTCGGCCGCGCCCAGCGCAGGAATCTGGAGAGGATCACAGCCTCCGACGAGGCCGAGATGTGTCTTCAGGGGCAGTGTGTGAACGCGCGCTGGACCCGTGACTTCATCGCCTGCGACCCGGCGCCGGCGCTCGCCCGGATCACGGTTCCGGTCCTCGCGATCACAAGGGGCGGCGATCTCCAGGTTCCTCCCGAGGACGTCGATGTCATCGGCCGCCCTGGCTATCGCGCGATGCCGCCGGTGGGGAGGCCGCCGCGTGTCTGCGCGCAACCGCAGAACAGAAGCTCGCCGCCATGCGCGACCTCGCGGCCCGGCACTCTACCGTCCACCTCGGCGAATGACCGTCTTCCTCTGTTCCAAGTGCGGCACCGCGATCACGCCGGAGCTGACCGAGCTTGCGGTCATCCCTGATTATCAACAAAGCCCGCGTGGTCTGTTTCCTGCGCCATTGGCAGGGGTCATGTGCTGCGTCCCATGCGTCCATGGCGCCATGCCCAGGCCGCGATCTCTACGCGGTTTCTGGCGGTGAGTTTGGCCTGGACGTTGGCGAGGTGTGTTTTGACCGTGCCGATGGTGATGGTCAGGGCTGTGGCGATCTCGGCGTTGGTCATGCCCTCGGCCAACAGCATGACGACTTCCTCCTCGCGCGGTGACAGCCGGGTGGCGGGCTCCGGCCGGGAGGGGGAGGTATGAAGCCGTTTCAGAAGCCGCACGGTGATCGATGGGCTGACCATGGCATCGCCAGCCGCGGCCGCGCGGACCGCTTCGGCGAGCAGGCGGGGCCCGGAGTCCTTGAGGATGAATCCGCAGGCGCCCGTTTCCACCGCACGGGTCAGGTATTCCTCGTCGTCGAAGGTGGTCACCATGACGACTTGTGGCCGGTGCGCGGCGGAGGGCCGGGTGAGCTGACGCAGGGCGTCCAGGCCGTCCAGGCGCGGCATCCGGATGTCCATGAGAACGACGTCGGGCCGGTGCAGCGCGGTCATCTCCAGTGCTTGTAGGCCGTCTTGGGCGTGGGCGACGACGTCGATGTCGTCCTCGGCGGAGAGGATCATAGCCATACCGGTGCGGACGATCTCCTGGTCGTCGGCGAGAAGTACCCGGATCATGGAAGGTCCCTCCACACGCTGCCGAAAGGAATCCGGGCGCTGACCCGCCATTGTCCTTGGTTGTCGGGGCCCGCTTGGAAGGTGCCGCCCTCGGCTGTGACGCGTTCTTCGAGCCCGATGAGACCGTACCCCGCCGTGTCCCCGCCCGGGCCGGGCTGGTCGTTGACGATGTCGAGTTCGGCGGTCCCCGAAAAGGCACGGAGCGTCACGGACACCTTCCGGGAATCCGGTGCGTGCTTGCGCACATTGGTCAGTGACTCCATGACGACCCGGTGCACGGCCACCATGGTCGCCGCGGGCAGGCTGCCCACAGGCCCCTCCTGCACGAAACGAGCCCGCCCACCGCCGGGCAGGGCGAAATTTTTCACGAGAGCACGCATCTGCTCCACGTCGCCTGCCGGTACGAGCTCGGCCTCCGTACGCAGCCCGCTCACCATGTGCCGCAGAGCTCTGAGAGCCTCCGCAGCAGCCCGTTCGATGTGCTCCAGCGCCGACGCGGTCATCTCCGGCCTGGATGCCGCGACTACCAGGGCCCCTTGCGCCTGCACGACGATGCCTGTCACATGGTGGGCCACGAAGTCGTGCAAATCCCGGGCGAAGGCGAGCCGCTGTTCAAGACGCACCTGCTCGGCGTGACGTCGGCGCTCGACAGCCACCAGCCGGGCCACAAGCGCCCCCACCAGTGCGGCACACACGGCGAACGTGCAGAACAAGGCCACGATGAGGCTGTTCTCGCTCACCTCCACCGCCACCGGCCGCAGAACCACCGCCGTGCACAACAGGACGGCCGCCACGGCAGCCGGCCAGGCAGCGCCATACCGGACGGTGGGGACCAGAACCACGATGAGAGCGCTGATCTCGAACAGGGTGTAGGCGTCGGCCCGCCCGGCCGACGATCCCTGCTGTTCCGCCGCGACGTGCATCCACGCACTGCATCCAAGGGACACGATGCCCGCGATCCCGCCAGCCGCTGCCAACACCCACGGCCCCACTCGCGACCGTCGCAGCACCCAGCCCGGCACCACCAGGAACGGCGCCGCAGCCGAGAGGCGTACCTGCGGCGCGAGAGCGGACACATAAACACCGCTGCAGTAGTCGACCGCCAGAGCCAGCGCCAGGAGGGCCCCCACGGCGGCCACGCCGAGACAGACCAGCACGCCACGCACCCAGAAGGAACGGGGCCCGAAGAGCAAGGAATGCATACCCGCAGCCTATGGGCCCGGCCACCCCAGACCCCTCTGCCGAAAGTCGTAGAAGCCCCGCCTGGTTTCCGTCCTTCGACAGATCCACAACGCCACCCCGCACGGACACCATCGTCCAAGACGATCCGCACAAGCCCGCCGCAGGAGGATGACGTGAACTTCCAGACCCAGATCCCCACCGCTGCCGTTCTCGGCCCGGCACTCGCGATCTTCGCCCTCCTCGCCCTCGTACGCCGACGAGCCAACGTCCCCGGGTGGCGCGGCGGCCCACTGGTACTCCGAGCCCTTACCGCGCTCTACGCGACAGCGGTCGCCTCCATCACGTTCTTCCCCCTGTGGATCTACGGAGGCGAATACCGCAACGCTGCCCCCTGGATCAGCCAGATCCAACCGATCCCGCTGCTCACGGCCGACCTCTCCATGATGCCCAACGTCATCATGTTCGTCCCGCTCGGCTTCCTCCTGCCCCTGCTTTCTCACCGCCTCACCCGTGGCCGCACCGTCGCGATCTGCGCCCTCGCCAGCCTCGGCATCGAGCTCGCACAACTGCTTCAGTACATCGCCCTCGGCAACGGACGCGCCGTCGACATCAACGATCTGATCGCCAACACCTTGGGCGGCCTCCTCGGCTACGCCACCCTGCGCACTGCTCAGCGCATCGCCGCCACGCGCGCCGTATTGAACAAGTTGTCCCCCTTGCCCAGCACCGTCTGACCGGATGCCAGGCCCCTGCCCGCTCGAACACCTAAAAGACCCCGATCAAGCCGTACGTCGAGCGTTGATAGGCGCTGTGCGCGGACATGCTGGTCATGTCCCCGTGCGGCCTGGACACGTCGACCCCGGACTCGGCGATCGCCCGAGCGCCGACCGTGCCCGCGATCTGCTCCAGGTGCGGGGCGATCGCGTTACTGGCTTCAGCTCGTCAGGGTGAGGCTGGGGTGGTCGAGGGCCAGGTCGGTGCCGGCTGTGAAGCCGTCGAGGGTGTCTGGCCGCTACTGAAGGCGTTTGAGCCGGTTGCGTACGAGGACTTCGAGCCTGTCCAGGGCGACGACGGCGAGGTTGGCCAGGCTGCGCTTGACGTGGGCCCACACGCCCTCGACCGGGTTCAGGTCGGGCGAGTAGGCGGGCAGCAGGAACACCGTCAGCCATTCCCGTGCGTCGATCAGCTCGCGCATCGTGCGGGAGAGATGGGTGTTGAGCCGGTCCCAGACCAGCACGATCGGTGCCTTGATGAGCTGGTGGGTGCCGTCGAGCAGAGCGATGAAGTCGCGTTCGCTCATGCTGCGGCGCTTGCCCTTGCCCGAGGGGTGGGTGCACAGGCGGTGGCAGAGCCGGGTCCGTGAGCCGGGCCGCATCGTGATCAGCCCGGCCACCGACAGGCGTCCCGAGCGCCGTCCGCTCACCGTCACGACCGGGGTGCGGCCGCGTCGGCCCCAGGTCCGGCCCCGGGGCGGCCGGCGGGTGAAGCCTGCCTCGTCCTCGAAGCAGATGCAGCCCCCGCAGGCCGCCCTCGCCCTTTTACCTCCGTCCAGGTCGCCTCCTTCCACACGGTGACGGCCTGCTCGTCGCGCTCGGCGACCCGCCGGGCGGGGACCTGCGGGGAGAACCCGAGCCGGTGCATCAGCCAGGTGGCACCCGAGACGCTGTAGGAGACGTGGAACTTCCTGCCGATCAGCGTGGCCACCCGCGCAGCGATCCACACCTGGTCCTCCACCCAGCCGTGCGCGGCCGGCCCCTGCTGGAGATACGCGGCCGGCTTCTCCAGGCAGCGCGGGGACAGGCGACACCGTGATCCGCTCGGACCATGGGAGGCCAGAGCCTGAACACCGCCCTCCCGCCACCGTTGGTGCCACCGGTAGGCCGATTTCAGGCTCACCCGCAGCCGCCGCGCGGCCTCCGGCGGCTTGATCCTCTGCTCGAACAGCTCGGCTGCCTGCATACGCACCGTCTCCCGGCGCCGACGTCCCGCGGCGGTCAGCCCGCCCCCATCCGCATACCTCGCCCACCACGGGATACAGCCACCGCTCCAGGCCCTTCAGGGGATTCGCGCAGATTCACCCCAACGAGCCGAAGTCAGTAAGGACCCGGGCGAGGCGGTCGTCGTTGAGCAAAATCGGTTCGACGCCGAAGACCTTCTCCACCGCCCAGGTCCGTGCCCAGTCACCGACCCGCACCAGCGGTGCGGGCGAGGTCGGACGATTCGCAGCCATCGCCATCGCCATCGCCATCGCTCTGCTGGCGGAATCACGCGGTGACGACGCGACCGTCCATGAGCTGCGCCCCCGCAGGAAGACAGCCGCGAAGAAGAACATGGCCAGGAAGCCGGCCGCGAAGAAACGCAGGGCCCGGTCCGGCGCGGACACCACCGCCGGCTACCCGGAACTCACCGGGCTTGGATCCGTGCTCGGCCGGCGCGCCCACCCGGTGTTCAGCCGGTCGAGCAGGGCGGTGTGCCGGCGCCGAAGCGGCATCGCAGGCCCTTCAGCATGCCGGGGCGCCCGTGGAGGCCTCCGGCTCGAGTATCGGAAGCCGGGGTCGAGGAACGCGCTTCGGAGGTGGAGCCAGGCCGCGGGCGCGTTCAGCGGTGAGGCCGATGCCGGCCAGTGGCCGGCGCTGCTCGTGGTGGAGGCTGATGCAGCTGGCGCATTGGGTGAACGGCCATTCGAGGTGGCTGTGGGCAGGGTGCCGAGGTCGGTCGTGGGGTCCAGGGGCCGGTCGGTGGTGTGGGTGCGCGCGGTGTGGGGTGCTTGGCGCCTGGGCCGTACGGACTTCGATCAGCGACGCGGCCGTGCTGCGAGCATCGCGTCGTGAAGTTCCTCGGGGCCGGGAACGGGCGGCAGCGGCGACGTGGGCCCGTCGGGGCGGCAGGAGTCGAGCAGCAGGGCGACCAGGCGCTGCCAGGCACCGGGGGCGGCGTGGCGGGTGGAGGACAGTACGCCGGTGTTGGCCATCAGGAACAGGATGACGTCGCTGCTGGTGATCTCGGGGCGCAGGCGGTGTTGTTGCTGTGCTCGGCGGATCAGGGCGTCAAGGGCTTCTATGGCGCGGGAACGTGGCTCTTCCATGGCTGGTGAGTCGGGGAAGCAGGCGGTAAATGCCTCGGTGACGGCGCGGTCGGCGGCCTGCATGGCGCAGATGCGCTCGACGAAGCCCTTGAAGCCTTCCCAGGGGTCGGGGGTGAGCATCGCCTCCTCGGCGAGGCGGGCCAGATCGGTCATGCGGTCGCTCAGCACCGCCTCGATCAGGGCTTCTCGCTCGGGGAAACGCCGGTAGAGCGTGGCGATGTTGACTTCGGCCTGTCGCGCGACGTCCTCCAGGGGCGCACTCAGCCCGCGCTCGGCGAACACGGTGCGGGCAGCCGCCATGATGCGTTGCCGGTTGACCTCGGCGTCCCTGCGCAGCCTTCGGCTCTGCTCGGATCCCATGGCCTGGATCCTACAAGTGAAGGTGGTGCTGCGGTTTCTGGTAGCTTGAGCGCCACAACAAACCGCAGGAGTCCCTTCACTTATGGAATGAGTGTGCCGTGCCCGTCGCCCTGTGGGTCGCCCAGGCCCTCCTCGCCCTACTGTTCACCGCCGCCGGCGGGATGAAGCTGGTCATGTCCCCGGACGCCATGGTCCCGCTCATGCCGTGGGTCGTGGACTTCCGTCCCGAAACGATCAAAGCGATCGGAGCACTGGAGGTACTTGGTGCGGTGGGACTGATCCTTCCCCGCGCCACGAACATCGCCCCGGTACTCACCCCGGCCGCGGCGGTCGGCCTCGCCTGCATCATGGCCGGCGGCGCGGTCGTGCATGTCACCCGAGGTGAATATCCCCACAGCATCGGCAACATCACCGTGTTCGTGGTGGCTCTGTTGACCGCCTGGGGAGCACTTCGCTCCCTCTCCTCCCGCTGATCCCCCCTCACATCCTTCATCTGCTGCCTTGGTTATGCGGGGGGTGCCCCTATCTGTTTCGTCAATCCCGGCGGCGGTGTCTACGGGGGTTTTGCTCTGGCTTTCGGGAACGGCCCGCGAAGCGGGACGTTCCCGGCGGGGGCAGACGACACGACGGTTCATGATTCTTCTCCAGCGCACTGGTACGTGTGGGTCTTGGCCCAGGGCATCGACCGACGTCCCGCGGCCCGCGTTCGCGGCCGTCCCCGTGCACGACGGCACGAACGACGAGGAGCCGGCTTCAGGGGTTGAACAGGCCGGGGTTCTCGCGGACGTAGGCGGCCACTCCCGAAGGGGGTCGCCCGGTGACCTGCTCGACCCCATCCGCCTTGCGGTCGTACCGATTCTCCGCGTGAAGGCGAGCCATGGTGGAGATGTGCTGGAAGACATGGCCGGGCAGCCCCAGCGGTCTGAGAACGTCGTCGATCCATTCCTGCAGGGGACCGTCGGTGTAACCGACCTGATGGCCCAGGGCTGCGGCGACCTCCGCCGCCATGGCGGCGATCTCCTCCGAGCGCGGGCCGGTCAGCTCATAGATCCGGCCGACGTGCGGGGCAGGATCGGCCAGGATCTCCTCCACGACCGCGGCGACGTCCCCGGCCGCCACGGGGGAGGTTTTCGCCCGGCCGAAGGGCAGCCTGATGCTTCCGTACTTCGCGATCGAGGAGAAGCCCACACGGAACAGCGGGTTCTCCATGAACGCGGTGGGCCTGACCTGGACGACGGGCAGGCCCGACCAGCCAAGGACCTGCTCCACCAGCCACTGCTGCCGCTGCTGCACGGACTCGGAGGTGCTGGTGAGGTCCATTTCGGAGACAGTCAGCTGCGACATGTTCACGAACACTTCCAGGGACCCGTACGCACGCGCGACGGCCGCCACCGTCACGGCAGCCTCCAGATACTGCGCCGACACGCCCATGCCGAAGTACATGGGTGCGCTGGTGCTTCTGACCAGCTATCAGACCCCGCAGGCCATCCGTCGCCGTGGATGGAGCCGGCTGTCCACATGGCTGGCCAACCGCAGCGTGCGCAGCGCGGACGTCGTGGCCGCCACGGTGATGGAAGATGACCTCTTAACCGGCACATCGGAAGCAAGGCCATGGTGCTCCGAGGACCCCGTCACCCGGCTCACGTTCTGCAGTGCTGTGGGTGGCTATTCGCGGGTGCCGGCCGACTGCACCGCCCCGGCACGCAGCGCCGCGCCGACCGGCACCACGGTTCCTGCCACGGAGCCGCCACCGGCCGCGGCCGGTGGCGCACCCCCGATCCGGCCCTCTGTGGGTCCGACGCCCTGAAGGGCGCGCTGCGCATGCAGGGCCGGGCCATCAGCTCCGCCTTCAGCGCGTCCTGACGGCACACCACCCCAGCAGGCCGGCGGGTCCGGGGACCCGCCGGCCTGCGTCGTATCGAGGTCGGCTCAGGCTCAGGACGGCTGGTTGACGATCTGGGTGGTCGTTCCCGTGGAGGGTGCGAAGGTGCCGGTACCGGAGTAGGTCGCGGTGACAGGGTAGGTGCCAGGGTTGACGGAGGTGAAGGTAGTGGTGGCGATGCCGTCTTTCAGGGGCAGGACCTGGGTCTCGCGGTCGGCGAGGGTGAGCGTGACGTAGCCGGTGGGGGTGCCGGTGGCCGGGGGGACCACGGCCACCGTGGTGGTGGTGGTGATTTTGTTTCCCGGCCGTGAGGGATTGGGGGACGTGGTCACCGAGGTGGTGGTCGCCGCGCCGCTGACGGTCTGGGTGTCGGTGCCGGTGGAGGGTGCGTAGCCCGTGTCGCCGCCGTAGGCGGCCGTGATCGAGAACGGGCTGCCTGTCGTGCCGCTGTACGTGGTCGTGGCCGTGGCCACCCCGTTCGCCAGCGCGGCGGTGACGGGTGCGGTGCCGTTCCCGAAGCTGAACGTCACGGTGCCGGTCGGCGTGCCGGACGCCGGGGCCGCGGCGGCCACCGCGGCGGTGACGGTCACCTGCTGCCCGATCCCCGACGGGTCCGGTGTGGAGGTCACCGTCGTGGTGGTCGTGGCCTGGTTGACCGTTTGTGTGCCGGTTCCGCTGGAGGTCGTGTAGCTGGTGTCGCCGCCGTACGCCGCGGTGACGGTGAAGGGGCTGCCGGAGCGCGTCGCATACGTATGGGCGAGCGTGGCGACCCCGTTGACGAGTGGAGCCGAAGCACTGGCGGTCCCGTCGCCCCACGTGAAGGTGACTGTGCCCGTGGGGGTTCCCGTGGCGGGTGCCGCCGGGGCCACGGTCGCGATGAGGGTGACGGGTTGGCCCACCACACACGGGTTCGGGGACGAGGTGAGCGCCGTCGTCGTCGTGGCCCGGTTGAGGGTCTGGGTGTCGGTGCCGGTGGAGGGTGCGTGGTCGGGGGAGCCGTTGTAGGCGGCGGTGACGGTGAAGGGGCTGCCGGAGCGCGTCCCGTACGTATGGGTGAGGGTGGCGACCCCGTTGACGAGGGGTGTCGAGGTGGTCGCGGTGCCGTCGCCGAAGGTGAAGGTGAGGGTGCCGGTGGGGGTTCCGGCGCCCGGCGCGACGGGGGCGACGGTGGCGGTGAAGGTGACGGGCTGGCCGATCACCGAGGGGTCCGGCGTGGTGGCGATGGTGGTGGTGGTCGTGGCCCGGTTGACCGTTTGGGTGTCGGTGCCGGTGGAGGGTGCGTGGTCGGGGGAGCCGTTGTAGGCGGCGGTGACGGTGAAGGGGCTGCCGGAGCGCGTCCCGTACGTATGGGTGAGGGTGGCGACCCCGTTGACCAGGGGTGCCGAGGCGGTCGCGGTGCCGTCGCCGAAGGTGAAGGTGAGGGTGCCGGTGGGGGTTCCGGCGCCCGGCGCGACGGGGGCG
The DNA here is from genome assembly GCF_053596315.1 of Streptomyces sp. NPDC001732. Taxonomy (NCBI): domain Bacteria; kingdom Bacillati; phylum Actinomycetota; class Actinomycetes; order Kitasatosporales; family Streptomycetaceae; genus Streptomyces; species Streptomyces sp. NPDC001732. The sequence goes on along the minus strand of NZ_JBSFFY010000047.1, from coordinate 19,924 downwards.
ACGGTGGCGGTGAAGGTGACCGGTTGGCCCACCACGGACGGGTCCGGGGACGAGGTGAGAGCCGTGGTGGTCGTGGTCTGGTTGACGGTCTGTGTGTCGGTGCCGCTGGAGGAACGGAAGTTGCTGTCGTTGCCGTAGGCGGCGGTGACGGTGTACGGCCCGGCCGCGCTGTAGGTGTGCTGCGTGGTGGCGACCCCGTTGACGAGGGGTGTCGAGGTGGTCGCGGTGCCGTCGCCGAAGGTGAAGGTGAGGGTGCCGGTGGGGGTTCCGGCGCCCGGCGCGACGGGGGCGACGGTGGCGGTGAAGGTGACCGGTTGGCCCACCACGGACGGGTCCGGGGACGAGGTGAGAGCCGTGGTCGTCGTGGCCCGGCTGACGGTCTGGGCGTCCGTATCGGACGCGGCGGCAAAGTCGGCGTCCCCGCTGTAGGCGGCGGCCACCGTGTACGGCCCCGTAGCGCCGTATGCGTGCTGGGCGGTTGCGATGCCGCCGGTCAGTGTGACGGTCACGGGTGCGGTGCCGTCGCCGAAGGTGAAGGTGACGGTGCCGGTGGGGGTTCCCGCGCCCGGACCGACGGGGGCGACGGTCGCGGTGAAGGTGACCGGTTGGCCCACCACCGACGGATCGGGTGACGAGGCCAGGGCCACCGTCGCGAGTGCCGCGGTCACTGTCTGGGTCGTTGCGGCGCCGACCGGGGTGAAGTCGCCGTCACCGTTGTAGGAGGCGACCACCGGGTACGGGCTGCCCGCCGTGTGCGTGTACGTATGGGTGAGTCGGGCCACGCCGTTCGTGAGCGGCGCGGACGCGGACGGCGTGCCGTCTCCGAAGCCGAACGTCACCGTGCCGGTCGGCACTCCCGCGCCGGCACCGGCGGGCGTCACCGTGGCGGTGATCGTCACGGGTTGGCCGGCCACGGACGGGTCCGGCGAGGTGGTCACGGTCGCGGTGGCCGGCGCCTTGTCGACGGTCTGGACCGTGGTGCCCGTGGAGGAACTGAACGTGGCGTCGCCGCTGAAGGCGGCGGTGACGGGGAACGTCCTGTCGGCCGGGCCGGTGTACGTGTGGTGGGCGGTGGCGACCGCGCCGTTCACGGTGGCGGTCACGGGAGGCGTGCCGTCGCCGAAGTCGAACGTCACGCCGCCCGTGGGCACCCCCGCTCCCGCGGCCGTCGCGGACACGGTGGCGGTGAAGCTCACCGTCTGGCCTGTCACCGAAGGGTTCGGCGCGGAGCTCACCGTGGTCGTGGTGGCGACCGCGTCGGCGGTGATGGTCTGCGTGCCGGTGTCGGACGAGGCCGTGAAGTCGGTGTCGCCGGTGTAGGCGGCGGTTACGTCGTAGGGACTGCCGGAAACGTCGGCGAAGGTGTGGGTGGCGGTGGCGACGCCACCGGACAGTGGCGCGCTCACGGGCGGCGTCGCGTCGCCGAAGTCGAAGGTGACGCTGCCCGCCGGCGTGCCGGCGCCCGGTGCGACGGGGCCGACCCGTGCGATGACGGTCACCTGCTGTTCCGGCGTGGAGGGATCTGGGGAGGTCGTCACGGTGGTGGTCGTGGCGGCCTGGCCCGTGGTGTGGGCGGCGGTTCCGGTGGAGGGTGCGAAGTCGGTGTCCCCGTCGTAGGTGGCGGTGATCGGGTACGGGCTGCCCGTGGTCCCGGCGTACGGGTGGGTTGCGGTGGCGGTTCCACCGCTCAGGGCGGCGGTCACCGCGGGGGTGCCGTCGCCGAAGTCGAACGTCACCGTGCCGGTCGGGGTGCCAGCGCCTGGTGCGATCGCGGCCACCGTCGAGGTGAGGGTCACCGACTGGCCGGCGACGGAGGGGTCCGGCGACGTGGTCACGCTCGTGGCCGTTCCGGCCCGGCCCACGATCTGGGCGAGCACGCCGGTGGACGGCCGGAAACCGGTGTCCCCGTTGTAGGTGGCGGTGACGGCGTACGGGGTGCCGGCCGCGTGGGTGTAGGTGTGCGTGCCGAGGGCCGTGCCGCCGGACACGGGCACGGTCACCGCGGGGGTGCCGTCACCGAAGTCGAACGTCACCGTGCCCGTGGGGGTGCCGTCGCCCGGCGCGATCACGGCCACCGCGGCGGTGAAGGCCACCGCCTCCCTGGCCACGGAAGGCTGGTCCGAGGGTGTGATGGTCACCTCGGTCGGGGCCCGCAGCAGGGTGTGCGTCGCCGTGGCCACCGAAGCGGCGAAGTCTTCGTCCCCGTCATAGGCGGCGGTGACCGTGTAAGGGCTGCCGGTCTGGGCGGAGTACGTGTGCTGGACCGTGGCTGTGCCGCCGGCCGACGGCACAGCCACGGGTGCACTGCCGTCCCCGAAGTCGAACGTCACGCTGCCAGTGGGCAGGCCCGTGTTCGGCGCCGCGGCCGACACCACGGCGGTGAACGTCACCGGCTGCCCGGCGACCGAGGGGTCCGGCAGCTCGCTCAGCGCGGTGGTCGTGGCGGCCTGGCCCGTGGTGTGTGTGTCGGTTCCGGTGGAGGGGGCGAAGTCGGTGTCCCCGCCGTAGGCCGCGGTGACGGTGTACGGACTGCCCCCCGTCTCCAGGTAGGCGTGGGTGCCTACGGCCGTGCCGTCGGCCATGGGCACCGTCACCGCGGGAGTGCCGTCGCCGAAGTCGAAGGTGACGGTGCCGGTCGGACTGCCCGCGCCCGGTGCGGCGGGGGTAATCGTCGCAGTGACGGTCACCGGCCCGCCGGCGACGGACGGGTCCGGCGACGTGGTCACGGCCGTGACCGTGCCGGCCCGGGCCACCGTCTGGGTGAGGGCGCCGTCCGAGGGCCGGAAACCGGTGTCCCCGCCGTAGGCCGCGGTGACGGAGTACGGGGTGCCCGACACCTCGGCGTCGGTGTACGTGTGGGTGGCCGCGGCTGTCCTGCCGATGAGAGGCGCCGTGACCGGGCCGGTGCCGTCGCCGAAGTCGAACGTCACCGTGCCCGTGGGGGTGCCGTCGCCCGGCGCCAGGGCTGCCGCCGTGGCGGTGAAGGTCACCGGCTGCCCGGTCACGGAAGGACCGGCGGATGACGCGACGGCCAGCGCGGTCATGGCCCGGCGTACCGTCTGCGTGGCGGTGCCCGACGAGGCGGCGAAGTCGCCGTCGCCGCTGTAGGCCGCGCCGATGGTCCAGTCGTTGACCGCCTGGCCGTCGTAGGTGTGCTCGGCGGTGGCGGTGCCCCCGCCGAGTGGCGCCGGTACCGGTGGGCTGCCGTCGCCGAAATCGAAGGTGACGGTGCCTGTCGGAGTGCCCGCGCCAGGCCCGGCGGGGGCCACCGTCGCGGTGACGGTCACCGGCTGCCCGGCCACGGACGGATCCGGCGTGGGGGACACCGTCGTGGTCGTCCCCGCTTGCCCGACGGTCTGGGTGGCCGTACCGAGCGAGCCGGTGTACTGGGTACTCCCGCCGTATTCGGCGGTGACGACGTACGGGCTCCCGCTCGCGGCGGCGTAGGGGGGAGCGACCGTCGCGGCGCCGCCCACGAGGGGAGCGGTCAGCGGCGCGGTGCCGTCGCCGAAGTCGAACGTCACGGTGCCGGTCGGGGTGTAGCTGCCCGGCGCGACCGGTGTGACGGTCGCGGTGATGGTCACCGGCTCGCCGACGACGGACGAGGCCGGCGAGCCGACAGCTCTCGTCGTCGTCCCGGCCGGGCCGACGGCCTGGCCGATCGCGCCGCTGGATGCGGCGACGTCGCCGTCGCCACTGTAGGCGGCGCTGATGGTGTACGGGCTGCCCGTCGTGTCGGTGTACGCGTGGGTGCCGACGGCCACGCCGCCGGACACGGGCACCGTCACCGCGGGCGTGCCGTCGCCGAAGTCGAACGTCACCGTGCCGGTCGGCGTCACCGACGCGGGCGGCAGCACTCCCACCGTGGCGATGAACACGAACTCCTGCCCGACGACGGACGGTCCGGGCGACGCGGCGATCGCGGTGGACGACGCCGCCGCGGTCACGGTCTGCGTACCGGTGGCCGTGGAACCGGTGACGCCCGCGTCGCCGCTGTACGCGGCGGTGACTGCGTACGGGCTGCCGGCGCTGTGGGCGTAGGCGTGCACGGTGGTGGCGGCACCGCCGGTGACGGGCACGGTCACCACGGGTGTGCCGTCGCCGAAGTCGAACGTCACCGTGCCGGTCGGCGTGTCCCCGCCGCCCGTGACGGTCGCGGTGAAGGTGACGGACTGGCCCGGCGCAGCGGCGGCCGGGGCGGTGACCAGAGCCGTCGTCGAGACGGCCGGCGAGACGCCGTGGGTCTCGATGCCGGTGGAACCGGCGAAGTCGGCGTCGCCGCCGTACACCGTGGTCACGGTGTACGGGCTCCCGGCCGCAGTGGCGTACGTGTGGGTGACGCCGGCCGTGCCGCTGCTCAGCGTGGCGGCCACGGGCGTGCTCCCGTCGCCGAAGTCGAAGGTCACCGACCCGGTGGGGGTGCCGGAGGCCGGCGGGACGGCGGCCACCGAGGCGGTGAAGGTGACCTCCTGGCCGCTGGTGGACGGCTCCGGCGCGGCGGTGACCGTGGTCGCGGTGGCGGACACGGAGGCGGCCACCGCATGGGTGCCGGTTCCGGTGGAGGGGGCGAAGTCGGTGTCCCCGGCATAGGCGGCGGTGAGGGTGTACGGGCTGCCCTCGGTGCCGGCATAGGCGTGGGTGACGCTCGCTGTGCCGCCGGTCAGGGCGGCTGTGGCGGGCGTGGTGCCGTCGCCGAAGTCGAAGGTCACCGTCCCGCCGGGAGCGCCGCTGCCCGGCGGGACGGCGGCCACCCGCGCGAACAGGGTCACGGTCTGGCCCGTCGCAGAGGGTTCCGCGGTCGCGGCGACCGAGGTCGTGGTGGCCGCGGCGGTGACGGTCTGGACGGCGGTGCCCTGCGACGGGGCGAAGTCGGTGTCGCCGCTGTAGTCAGCGGTGAGGGTGTACGGGCTCCCGGCCGTGTCGGTGTACGCGTGGACGACCGTCGCCGTGCCCGCCACCAGCAGGACGGTGGCGGCGGAGGTGCCGTCGCCGAAATCGACGGTCACCGTGCCGGTCGGGACGGTGCTCCCCGCGCCGGCCGGCACGACCGTGACGGTCACCGGCTCGCCCGTCACCGACGGGGCCGGGGAGGCGGTGACGGCGGTCGTGGTCCCGGCCGGCTCGACCGTGTGCGTGGCCGCGCAGGTGGAGGCGGTGAAGTCGGTGTCCCCGCCGTACGTCACGCTCACGCTGTACGGGACGACCGCCGCGCTGGTGTACGTGTGCACGGTCGTCGCGGTGCCGCCGGCGAGAGCGGCGCTGACCGGCGTGGTGCCGTCGCCGAAGTCGAACGTCACGGTGCCGGTGGGGGTGCCGCTCGCGGGCGGGAGCGCGGCCACGGTCGCGGTGAAGGTGACCGCCTCGTCGGTCACCGACGGATCCGGAGCGGCGCTCACCTCCGTGGTCGTCACCGCCTGGGCGACCGCAACGGTGCCCGAGCCCGTGGAGGCCGTGAAGTCGGAGCCGCCGCTGTAGGCCGCGGTCACCGTGATCGGGCTGTCCGAGACGCCGGGACTCGTACGGGTCACAATCGCGGTGCCGCCGACCACGGGTGCCGTGAGCGGGCCGGTCCCGTCGCTGAAGCCGAACGTCACCGTGCCGGAGGGCGAACCGGACGCCGGCGCCTGCGGGATGACCCGCGCGACGAACGTCGTTGTCTGGCCGACGACCGCCGGGTCGGGTGCGGCGTCGACCGTGGTGGTGGTCGCGGCGGGCTGGACGGCCTGACCGCCGTTGTCCTGGGAGGTCGTGTAGTCGGGGGAGCCGTTGTAGGTGGCCGTGACGGGGTACGTGGCGGCCGCCTGGGTGAAGGCGTGCGTGGTGGTGGCGACACGGTCGGTGAGCGTGGCGGTGACGGGTGGGGTGCCGTCGCCGAAGTCGAAGGTGACGGAGCCCGATGGGGTTCCGGTGCCCGGCGGGGTCGTGGTCACGCTCGCGGTGAAGGTGACCTGCTCGCCGACGGCTGCCGGGTCGGGCGCGGCGGTCAGGGCGGTCGTGGTGGCGGCGGGCTGGACGGTCTGACCGCCGGTGTCCTGAGAGGTGGTGTAGTCGGGGGAACCGTCGTAGGTCGCGGTGACGGTGAACGGGCTGTCGGCGGTGCTGCCGTACGTGTGCGTCGTGGTGGCGACGCCGCCGCCGGAGAGCGTGGCGGTGACGGGTGGGGTGCCGTCGCCGAAGTCGAAGGTGACGGAGCCCGATGGGGTTCCGGTGCCCGGCGGGGTCGTGGTCACGCTCGCGGTGAAGGTGACCTGCTCGCCGACGACCGCCGGGTCGGGCGCGGCGGTCAGCGCGGTGGTGGTCGCGGCGGCCTGGACGGTCTGCCTGCCCGTGCCCATGGAAGGCGCGATGTCGGCGTCGCCGCCGTAGACCGCGCTGACCGTGAAGGGGCTGCCGGCGGTACCGGCGAAGGCGTGCGTCGCGGAGGCGACACCGGCGGTGAGCGGCGCGGTCACCACAGCGGTGCCGTCGCCGAAGTCGAAGGTCACCGTGCCCGTCGGTGTGCCGTCCCCCGGCGCCGCCGCGGCCACCGCGGCGGTCACGGTCACCGGCTCGCCCGTGGCGGAGGGCGCGGGCGTAAGGCTCACCAGCGTGGTGCTGTCGGTCGGCGCCACACTCTGGGCGGCCGTCCCCGTGGAGGAGGCGAAGCCGGTGTCGCCGCTGTAGGCGGCGGTGACGGTGTACGGGCTGCCGGCGGTACCGGCGAAGGCGTGCGTCGCGGAGGCGACCGCCCCGGACACCGCGATGGTCACCGGGGCGGTGCCGTCGCCGAAGTCGAACGTCACGGTGCCGGTGACCGTGCCGGCGCCCGGCGCCACCGGGACGACCCTCGCCACGAAGGTGACGGGCTCGCCGGCCGCGGACGGGTCGGGCGTCGGTGCGACGGTGACCGTCGTCGCCGCCGGCTGCACCGTATGGGTCACCGTGTCGGACGATGGGTAGCACAGGTCGTCGCCGCTGTAGGCGGCGGTGACGGCGTACGGGCTGCCCGACGGGTCGGCGTAGCCATGCGTGACCGTGGCCGTGCCCTCCACCAGCGGCGCCGTCACCGACGGTGTCCCGTCGCCGAAGTCGACGGTGACGGTCCCGCTCGGCGTGCCCGCGGTGAGCGGGTTCGCCGTCACGGTCGCGGTGAACACGACCGGCTGACCGGAGACGGACGGATCGGGCTCGGAGGCCAGCGCCGTGACCGAGGCCGCCAGGTAGGAGAAGGCGTCCGGCAGCACGGCGGTGCCGCCGGGAGTGGTGACCGCGACCGTGGCGGGCCCGGCCACACCTGGTGGCGTCACAGCGAGGATCAGCGCGTCGGAGTTCGAGCGGAAGGAGGGGGCGGCGATCCCTCCGACGGTGACGCCGGTGGCCGCACCCAGCCCGGTGCCCCGAATGACGATCGTCGTCGCGCCGGCGACCGGCCCGTCGGCGGGAGTGACCGAGGAGACCTGCGGACTGGCCGCGTACGTGTACGCCAGCCGGTTGCTGACGCCGCCGGTCGCGATCGCGTACACGGCCACGGTGCCGGGCACCGCCGCGGGGGGAGGGGTAACGAGCAGCTGCTGGTCGGACAGGGCGGTGGGGAACTCTGCCGCGTTGCCGAAGTGGACGCTGCTCACCGTGCTGAGGCCAGTCCCGGTCAGGGTCACGGTCCTGCCCCCGGCGAGCGGGCCGGTGGTGGGAACGAGGCCGGACAGCACCGGCCAACGCAGGTAGGAGAAGGCACCCACCGGGGCGGTGCCGCCGGGTGTGGTGACGGCGACCTGCACGGTGCTGCTGCCCGCGGGCGTCACCGCGACGATGGTCCGATCGTCCAGGACGGTGAACGCCAGGGCCGCCCGGCCGCCGAAGAACACCGCGGTCGCGCCCAGGAAGTTGCGGCCGACAACGACCACTTGGGTGCCGCCGCTGTACGGTCCCTGGCTCGGGTACACGCTCATGACACCCTCCCCGCCGCACTCGTGCCCCTCGGTGACCTGCGCGTACAGGGCCGGCCGACCCGGCCTGCGGCCATGTCGGCGTGCATGCGGCGGGTGACGGTCCGCCGCACCGCCCTCGTGTCGGCGCACGGGAAGGGCACCGGTGGCGCGGCCCGCCGACGATCGTCGGGACGGTGAAGACAGTGCGGAGGGCGGGGCCTACCGAAAGGGCCGAAGCCGGGGACGTGAGCAGTGGACATGACGCTCCATCAGGCCGAGTAACGGACGCTGGGCGATTCACGCGGGGCCAGCCAGGAAGGGCGCGGCGGCGTGGCGCGGGTGCGGAGGGCGTGGGCACGGCAGGCCTGCTGGCGCCCCCCGTTCGAGCGGGTCCGCACAGGTCCGCACGGGTCCGCCCCGAGGGCGCCGCACGACCACGCGGAACAGCGCGTGGGTTGCGCCGAACCGCGGCAACGGACCCGCTGTGAGGCTCACGCTGGCACCGGAGGCGCAGCGGCCCCCAACCAGGCGGCACGGGCTTTGCCGTCGTGGGAACGCGGTCGCTCCGGCTCACCGAGCCGACAGGGGACCGCAATCAGTGCCGCCGCCCCGCAGGGCACGCAGAACTGGCAGCCCCAGTCCTCTGCCTTCCCCGGCAGGAGGTGGGCGGCCTCTTCCGGTGTGTCCTCCCAGTACGCCAAAGCCGCCAGATGCCGACAAGATGCCCGCAACGATTTCACCCGAACGGCCCACTTCCACCATGCCCGAGCCGCCGCCAGCCCTCTGCTCCCAGGGCCCCCGGGAGAGTCCTGTTGGTCTGTTTTGATCAAGGGATGCGGTGAAGGGCCAGGACAGCCTTGGGTTGAGCGTGTGGGCGTTGTGCGCTGGCTCTGGCGGCCGCCAGAGCCTCGGCGAGTCGTGTCCAGGAGCGGGCCATGCCCGGCAGCCTAGAGGCCGGCACCGACAGCACCGGTCGAATGCAGAGCCCCCAGACTGTCCCGAACCGGCCGACGATTGCGATCGTCGCGAGTTCGTCGTCGAGATCGCCTCCGGTGACGGCCAGGCCGGACGGCAGATCGACAGCCTGCTGGAGATGAACCGGCTGTTCACGGCCTGGACCGAGAACGTCTACCACCGCCGGGTGCACTCCGAGACAGGAGCCGCCCCCCTGGCCCGCTGGATGAACGGCCACCCGCTGACCGCCCCCAATCCCGCAGACCTTGCGGAAGCCTTCCGCTGGTCAGAACACCGCACCGTGTCCAAGACCGCGCTGGTCTCCCTGCACGGAAACCGCTACCAGGTCGACCCGTTGCTCGTCGGCCGGCGAGTCGAGCTGGTCTTCGACCCCTTCGACCTGTCCTTCCTGCGGGTCAGAGCGAACGGCCAGGACGCCGGGATCGCGCTGCCCTTCCAGGTCAGCCGCCACTCCCACCCCAAAGCCCGGCCCGAGACTCCCGCCGAAGAACCCCGGCCGACCACCGGCATCGACTACCTCGGCCTGATCGACATCGCCCACATAGCCGAACTCGCCGACAAGGTCAACTAGCCGCTCTGGGTGACCCCATGCCACCCATCGTCGACCTCACCGACCTGACCGGTGAATGACCCAGATCGCCAACACCACGGAGGACCAGCGTGATTGACAAACTCCAGGCCCACTACGGATTCAGCCGCATGCCCTTCGGCCGCGATCTCGCCCCCGGCATGCTCCACCGCCACGCGTCCCACAACGAAGCCGTCGCCCGCATCACCTGGTGCATCTCCGAACGCTCAATCGGCGTGGTCACCGGCGAAGTCGGCGCGGGCAAAACTGAACCGTTCCGGGTTCGGTGGAGACTTCAGATTGTGGTTGTGACCTGGGGTTTCGGGGTTGCGCGGTAGTAGTTGGTCTCGTATTCGACGGGTGGGATGTGCCCTATTTCACCGTGGAGTCGGCGGTGGCAGTACCAGTCGATCCACTCGGCGGTGGCGAGTTCGACCTGGGAAAGCGTTCGCCAGGGCCGTCCGGGCTCGATCAGCTCGGTCTTGAACAAGCCGATCGTGGACTCCATGAGGGCGTTGCCGTAGGCGTCGCCGACCGAGCCGATCGAGGCAGCGATGCCGGCGGCGTCCAGATGCTTGGCGAGCCGGAAACTCGTATATTGCGACCCGGTATCGGAGTGATGTATCAACTCACCTGCCTGGTGCGGGTGTTCATCGCGGTCGCGTTGCCACAGGGCCATGTCCAGGGCGTCCAGGACGAGCCTGGTCTCCTTCGACAGGGCGGCGGACCAGCCGACGATCCTGCGGGAGAAGGTGTCCACGACGAAAGCGACGTAGACCACTCCCGACCAAGTGGTGATGTGAGTGAAGTCCGCGACCCAGCAGCGGTTTGGGGCCGGCGCGACGAAGTTGCGGTCCAGCAGGTCCGGCGCCCGCTCGACGGAACTGTCCGGGATTGTGGTGATGATCTTCTTCCCGCGGACGGCACCGGTGACGCCGAGTTCGCGCATAAGGCGTTCGACTGGGCGTGGACCGCGTCGGTATCCGGCTGTTCGAAGACCGGCCGCAGCAGGGTCGCGACCCACGGCTGAGCGGACTTGGGACCTGCACGGCATCCTGACGCATCCGAAAGGGGGGGCGGCCCGAGCCGACCCGGCGCGCAGCGGTGCGGTGCTCCTGCGGCGTCGGCACTGGCATTGTGGCGGAAGCCCAGTCGGTGCGACGTCCGTTTGCAGGTCGCGCCCTTCGTTTCGCTGTTCGTCCGGTCCGCAACGTTGGCCGCTCCCAGATGCCAACCACCTTCCTCGTTCACCTCGCCGGTGACTCATCGAGGTCCGCTCGGAGGTCTCCGTGCCCGCCGACATCGTCCCGCCGTGGAGAGCCTGCGTCGTCACACGGCTGTCGCCGTCCTGTGCTGATCGGGCCGCGTTCTTTGCGACGAAGCCAAGGGAACGCGTGCTACCCGGATCTGTGTGGCTCACGGCCGCTCAGTGATCGAGTGGCTGTGGTGCGTAAAAGGTCCTGGTGCCATGATCGACACCATTTGTTCATCTGAAAGGCGCCAAAATTATGCTCGGGAGGCACCTGGGGTGGAGGAAAAGGGTGCATTGTCGGGTTTCAGATCACGCATCCGATTACAGAAAGTCAGCCACCATGGCCGAATTCCTGGCAGCCCTGGCGATGAAGTTCGCCGTTGCCCTTGCAGAGGCAATCATCCTGCGCCTCGTGTGGGAGCTGTGGGCCACTTGTTCACGCTCCATACGCACCGCCTTCGCACCGGCCGCCGTGTAGCCATCCGGCGCTCGGCAGGTCTCACCCACCGGGCGCCGCACCTCCCGTACGCCAGGACGTCCTACGGCTGGGCGTCCGCGCCACGACCCTCCTTCCGGCCGCTGCGCAGCAGCCAGGTGGCGCCACCGACGGCCAGGGCGACCGGCCATTCCAGAGCACCTGCCACGGTCAGGGCTCCGAGTCCTCCGTAGAACGCGAGATCCTTGGCGGGTGGCTTGCCCGTCAGTCGTGCCGTCGCCGCTCGGGCCGTGCTGGTCATCTCTCCTCTGGTGAGGTACGGAATCGGCACCGAAGGATGCAAGGTCCGCATGTGGAGGTGCAGACCAGTGCCGTCGTCCGCGTGAGCTTCCTGTTGCGTGTACTCCGCTGTCTTGCCCATCAATCCCCCTCCTCCTTTCATCGGAGTCGGTGCGGTGCGCCTCTCCCATTATCGCGCGCCTGCGGTGGCGTGTGCGCAGGGAAAGCGTTGCGATGGAAGCGCGGGACCACGGATCTGACGTGCACGTGCAGTGGGTGCCGGACCACAGGAAGCAGGTGAAGCGAGGTGGCGCTGCCGGGGTGCGGACTGCTGCAGGCTGTGCTGTCGTCCGCGGCTGGTGCGCTTCAGGACGAGGCTCGGGGGCGCGTTCGGTTCTTCGGAAGGCGTGCGCACGTCGCGGTTCGCGGGTTGCGGCCAGGCGACCTGCCCGAGGAAGCGGCGGCGAAGGTGGCCGACGACGTCGAGCGATGCCTCTCCGCCCTCCCTGCCGTGGAGTGGGTGGTGGTGAACACGGTGCTCGGTCATGCCATCGTGGGGACCGACGGTGCGTTCGAGGCTGATGCGATGGCGGACGCTCTGGTAGAGGCGGTCACGGCGGTGGAGGAAGCCCACGGCGTCGCGCATCCGCTGGCCGAGCACCCTGTGTCGGGTGGGGCGACCCGCCGGTCCGTCACGGCCATGGCCCTGCACGTGGCCGCCGCACCCATAGCCGCGCTGGCTGGTTTGACGCGCCACACCCCCATTCCTGCGAGCATCGCGGCGCTCGCGCCGCTCGTCGAGGCCCACCCCCGGCTACGGTCTCTCGTGGAGCAGGCGGTCGGCGTCGACAACGCCGGCATGCTCCTGGCCTCGATCACCGCCCTGGGTCAGGCCGGCTCCGGCGGTCTCGCCGGGGTTGGCGTGGACACGCTCCGGCATGCCCTACGCGCGATGGAGGCTGACGCGGAGGCTGCCGCCTGGGCCGCGGCCGAGCCGCGCCTCGCGGGCAGTGCCGCGGCAGGGGGCCACCGCGGGGCACCCGGGCCGCCTGCCCGTGAGGTGCCGCTCAAGCGGGGAGCGATCGAGCGCTACGCGGATCAGGCGCTCGCCGTGGCGACGGCGTCGTTCGCCGGATCGCTGCTGGTCACCCGGCACTATGGGCGGGCCGTCGGCGCGGCGCTGGCGGTGATCCCGAAGGCGTCGTACCTGGCGCGCGAGGGCTTCGCATGCGCTTTCGGCAGGGGGCTGGCCCGTCGGGGAATCGTGGCGGCTGATCCCGGAGCGCTGCGCAGACTTGACCGGATCGGCGTCGTACTGCTCGACACGGACACGCTGGTCACCGGGTCCCACCGGCCGGCCGGTCTCGTTGCCCTCGACAAGGACGCACCCGCGGGAGAGCTCGCCGCTACGGCCTACCGCCTCTTTGACGGCTCCGCCCCGGAAACAGTGCAACGGGACGGGCGGTGGGAGCTGGGGCCGATCGAGCGTCTGAATTTGCAGGGCCGCACTGGCGAGCGGGCCCGGGAGCGCGTGCAGCACGAGGGCGCGCGCCTCGTACTGGGCCTGGCGCACCGCAAGCGCCTGCTCGCCGTCATCGGCGTAGTACCCGAGATGCACGATGCCGTCGGCGCCCTCGTCCCGGCCGCCCACGCGGCCGGGCTCAAAGTCGTGGCAGCGGGTACGTACACCGGCGGCACCTCGGTACGGGAGGCCGACGCTGTCAGCGAGGGAGGCGGCGCCCGGCTGTTCGAATCCGTACGGGCTCTGCAGCGCGAGGGTGAGGGCGTGCTGCTGCTCTCGCACGACCGGCGCGCGCTCCAGGCCGCCGACGTCGGCGTGGGCCTCGCAGACCCGCAGGGGAGACCGCCCTGGGGCGCGGACCTGTACATGGATGGCGATCCCGCGTCAGCCGTGGTGATCGTGGAGGCCTGCCGCACCGCCCGCCAGACCGCCCGCCGAGGCGTGCGGCTCTCCCAGGCCGCGGCCGCGGTCGGTGCGACGGCGGTGCTGGCGGGAGCGGCGCGCCGCCCGGCTGACCGGGGCGTGACGGCGTTCAACACGGCGGCCGCGCTGGGTATCGCGGTCGGCGTCTGGGCGGCCGTACGGTTGCTTCGGCGCCCCCCTCCGGTGACCACGGCTTCGCGACACCCGTGGCATGCGATGGATCCGGCCACCGTGCTCTCCGGAACCGGCGGCAGCAACGACGGGCTGACGTCGGAGGAGGCGCGGTCGCGGGCCACGATCACCGGCGAGCGGGAGCCGACAACCTCGCTCGGCGGGGCCTACCTCGCCGAGATGGTCAATCCGCTCACTCCCGTCCTCGGCGCCGGGGCGGCCATGTCGGCGTCCGTGGGTGCCCTCCTCGACGCGGTCGTCATTGTGGCGGTCACCGCCCTGTCCGGGCTCATGGGCGGTTTTCAGCGGTACCGGACCAACCGCGCGGTCGCCCAGCTGCGGCGGGAGTCGGCCGTCATGGCTCAGGTGGTGCGAGACGGGAAGGAGACCTCTGCCCCGGCCGAGGAACTGGTCGTGGGCGACGTGGTGAACCTGAACCCGGGCGCCGTGGTACCGGCTGACGGACGCCTGCTGGAGGCGCACCACCTGGAAGTCGACGAATCCTCGCTGACCGGCGAGTCGCTGCCGGTGGCCAAGGGCGTGGCTCCCGTTCTGGCCTCGGACCTCGGTGACCGTACGTCCATGGTCTACGACGGCACTACCGTGGCGGCCGGCCGCGGCCGGGCGGTCGTTGTCGCAACCGGCACGGCCACAGAGGCGGGCCGCGCCGCGGAACGTGGGCGCGGCGCGGCACCCACCGCCGGGGTTGAGCGTCGACTGGCCCGCATCACCCGGACCACGCTGCCCGTGGCCCTCGGTTCGGCCGCCGCCGTGATCGCGGCGGGCATGCTGCGGGGGCGCCCCATCCGGGACACCATCGGGGCGGGTGTGGGACTGGCCGTCGCCAGCGTGCCCGAAGGGCTGCCGTTCCTCGTCTCCGCCGCCCAACTCGCCTCCGCCAGAAGGCTGTCCGCCCACGCAGCCCTGCTCAGGCACCCTCGCACCATCGAGGCGGCCGGTCGCACGGACGTCCTGTGCATCGACAAGACGGGAACACTCACCCAGGGACGGATCGCCCTCGTCGCCGTGGCCTCCGACGGCCACAGCCTCCCCATCGAACGTCTCGAGGACGAGCAGCGCGCCGTCCTCGCGGCCGCGCTGCGGGCGACACCACGCCCGCACAACGGAGCGCAGTTGGAGCACGCCACGGACGGCGCGGTCACCGAGGGCGCCAAGGAGGCGAGAGTGCACCGGACGACATCGGCGCAGGGCTGGCGGCGCACCTCCAGCCTGCCGTTCGAACCCAGCCGTGGCTTCCACGCGACGCGAGGCCGCTGCGGCGAGCGCCGGATCCTCTCGGTGAAGGGAGCACCGGAAGAGGTCGTTCAACGCTGCGCCACCCGCGACGGCCGGCGCCTGGACAGCAAGGGCCGGAAGGCCATCCTCGACGCGGGCGAGGAACTGGCGGCCCAGGGCCACCGGATCCTCGCGGTCGCCGAACGCCGGGACGCGCCCGGCGGCAAACTCACCGACGACACGGTGGTGGGCCTCGACTTCCTCGGCTTCCTCGCGTTTGCCGACCGAGTGCGCGGAACCGCCCGTGACGCGGTGCGCCGACTCGCGGGCGCCGGGGTGCACATCGTGATGATCACCGGGGACCATCCGGGCACCGCCGAGTCGATGGCCGGCGACCTGGGCGTCCTGGACGGCAGGCGGGTGGTGACAGGTGCCGAACTCGACGAACTGGACGACCGCGCCCTCGACAGGCTGCTGCCCGACGTCGGTGTGGTCGCCCGTGGTACACCCGTGCACAAGGTCCGTGTGGTGCAGGCGTTCCAGCGCCTCGGCCGCACCGTCGCGATGACCGGCGACGGCGCCAACGACGCGCCCGCCATCCGGCTCGCCGACATCGGGATCGCCTTCGGGACGCGGGCCACGCCTGCCGCGCGAGCGGCGGCCGACCTGATCGTCACGGACGACCGGCTGGAGACGCTGCTCGAGGCGTTCGTGGAGGGACGCGCGATGTGGGCCTCCGTGCGACAGGCTCTGGCGATCCTGGTCGGCGGCAACCTCGGCGAGATCGCGTTCACTCTGCTCGGCACGGCCGCCACCGGGACCTCCCCCCTGACGGCTCGTCAGCTCCTGCTGGTCAACCTCTTCACCGACCTCGTCCCGGCCATGGCCGTCGCCCTGCGCCCACCACAGCCCGAGGCCGCCGAACGCATGCTCCAGGAGGGACCCGAAGTCTCGCTGGGCACGGCCCTGACCGAGGAGATGGTGTGCCGGGCCGCGGCGACCACACTGGGGGCCACGGCGGGCTGGCTCGCCGCGCGGCTCACCGGCCGCGCCGCCCGTGCCCGCTCCGTCGCCCTCGTTGCACTCGTTGGCGCGCAACTCGGCCAGACGCTCCTGGTCGGTGGCCGCAGCCCGGCGGTCGTCCTCTCCTCCCTCGGCTCGATGGCTGCACTGGCGGCTGTCGTCCAGACCCCGGTCCTCAGCCAGTTCTTCGGCTGCACGCCCATCGGTCCCATCGCCTGGAGCATCGCCCTCTCCGCCGCGGCTGCGGCCACGGCGAGCTCACTCTTCCTCCCCCGACTGGTCGAGCGCATCCGCCCAGCGATTCCCGGTATGGGCTGAGCCCCAACGGCGGTCTTCGACGGAGTGGCAGGGCGGCTGACCGGAGGTAGAGCGCCTGGCGGAGCGGCAACGCCCCCGACTCATCCTGCCGGGCCGCGTCCTCGCTCGTGCTGCGCAGGTGGTCAAAAGAACGCCGCCAGGTCCGCATGGGTCAGTTGCGGCGCGACAGGGACCGGTCCGCGACGTGGACCGGGTGACCGCCCGGCGAGCGCCGACGGGACCGTGCCGGTCAGCGCCCAGGCCGGCATGTGCGCGGAGTCCCCGGGCGTGCGCCCCGGCCAGTGGATGTCGCCTGCGAGCCCGGCCGCGATGATCCGGTCCGCGTCCATCGCCGCGTCCAGTCCCTGCACGAGCGTCGTCTCCGCACCGAAACCCGTACTCACGGTCGGTCCTACCGCATTGGCGGCCGCCGTACGGTCGCCTTGCGGCCCGCACCCGACGAACGAGTAGCACGAGGGCCGTCCTGTACGCGTCTTCGCCCACGCCGGCGAGGCACCGATGAGCAGTACACACACGGTCCTGTACGACCCCGAGGGGCAGATGGAGTCGGAACTCCTCCTCGACTGCGGACCCCACAAGTGCTTGATCAAGGCCGTCCTCACGTGGAGGGGCGAACCGAACCTGCCCACGGCGGACAACGAGCAGATCGCGCTTCAGCTGACCGGCGCGGCCATGTGGCCGTTCCCGATGGCCGGTTCCACGCCGAAGGACCGTCCGCACCCGGCCCGGGGATGTTCACCGGGGCACGGACGAACACCCCGACAGGGCCGGTCATAAGCAGCCGGACCGGCTTCTGGCTAGCGGTGGTTTGTCAGACCGGGGAGTAGAGATCAAGTGGGCGGCCTGCTCCGACGGCGTTGATCAGGGCTTGGAGTTCGGGTGGCGGGGGTGCGTTGCTCCAGGCTCACCAGCAGCGTTGGAGGGTGGTCCAGGGGGCGAGCCAGGCCCGGACGGCGCGGATTGACTGTGGCCAGCTTGCTGGTTGGGGCTGGTGGGGTTTGCTTGGGCCCCCTCTCAGCCGGTTCGGCCGGTGTGGCAGTCGGCGGGGCCGCTGGGGCAGCGATGGGTTCCGGGTCCGGAGGCTGAGTGAGCCAGGTTTCCCAGCAGAATGAGAACGCGCAGGTGACCAGGGTCTGGTGGCGGCGGATGGCGGTATCGGAAGGGACTTGGAATCGGCCCACCCGAGTTCGCCCTTGACCTGTTTGTAGCTCTGCTCGATCCAGTGTCGGATGCTGTAGATCCGGACGACTTCGTGCAGCCCGGCGGCCGGCTCGGGGCTGTCGGCCTCGCGGGGACCGTCGGGGCGGGGCAGGTCGGTGGCCAGGTACCAGATGGCTTGCGGGGGCAGCGTGGCTGGGTCGGTGGTGGCTACGATCAGGCGGACGTTCCCGTCAGGTCCCCACCAGCCGAGGCGGGCGTCGGCGGCCCACCAGGTCTCGGTGTGCCCGTCACGGAAGGTTCGCTCGACGGCGGTCCAGTCACCCGGATGCTCGGGGTCCGTCCAGGTCAAGGCGCGGGCGGCATCGACGGGAGTGTAGGCGTCCTTGCCGTAGGCCCAGGTGTCGTGGCTCGGTTTGAGAGCCATGACGAACGGCAGCCCTGCCGAGGCGAGTTGTCTGCGGAAGCCGTCCTGGTCGCCGTAGGCGCAGTCGGCGGCCACGGCCCGGAAGACCACCCCGGCAGCCTTCGCGGTGCGGGCCGGCTCCGCGGCGATCTGCAGCTTGGTGCGGAAGCCGGGGCCGCTCTTGCCCTTGGGTAAGTGATGGGCGGGGCTGTAGGGCACGGCATGCAACGGGTAGTAGAGGTTCTCATCGGCCCAGCAGGTGGTCACGGTGACGATGCCGTTGTCGGTCTTGCCCAGCCGGCCCAGCCACTGCCGTCCGATGTGCGCGGTCGCCTTCCCGTCCTTACGATCCCCGGAATCGTCGATCACCAGCACTCCGCCCGAGTGCGGCGCGGTAGCGGGATCGGCCAACAGGAGTTCCACCCTGCGGGCGTTGACCCGCTCGTGGTCCCAGGTCGACTCGGACAGGAAGAACTGCAGCCGCTGCACCGAGGGATGCTGGGCCCCGACGACGGGTTCGGTGCCGGCCAGGCAGGTCAGTGTCTTGTTGCGGTTCCGCGGCAGCAGCAGCCCAGTCAGGTACTCGCGGAACCCACGGCGCTGTGCCAGTGTGGAGAACAGGTCATCGAAGCGTGCGGCGTAGGCTTCCAGCGGGCCTGGGGCGGGCGGACACGGCAGACGACGGGTCATCACAAGCCCCCAGGCGACGAGGCAACGTTCCTCTGCTACCGGCCTACTACAGCCCAGACTCGCAGTCAACAAACCACCGCTAGGTCCTCGGGGACGACGGCGATGTCGGGGACGTACCAGTTCGACGTGCCTGGCAGGTCGAGGTTCCCGGACCCTTCGACGCAGCCGAGCTCGTCAACTCGGTCCTCGATCTGCCGTCGAACCACTTTCGCGGCACGCTCGTGGCCCCAGGTTGGTGTCACCGGCTCGATGATCCCCTCGATGATCTGAACACGGTCCCCGCGGATGTGCTGGATGGCGTACTTGAGGGCGTGCTCGGTGTCGATGCCGTGTCCGTAGTCGGGTGCGCTCGTCATCAGGTCACGCTCCTGTCGGTGGGCTCGACACCATCTTGCCTTGGCTGCTGTGGTGGTGTGCTGGGCATGGGCGGCGCAAGCCTCTGTGCAGAACCGTACCGGTCGTGGCTCACGTGCCGCATGGTGCAGGGAAAGGCTCCGAGCTGGGCCTGAGCACCCGTGCGCCCCATCTGTCCCCTCCCCGGAGGCAGAACCGGGGCGGACCGTCGAATCCATGGGCGGATCCTGCGGGAAGTGCCATGGCCTACTGATGTTCGACGACCTGGTGCACGTTGCTTCTGGGGAGTGGTGGTGCGAGAGATGCTGCGAGGACTGGGCGTACGACGGCCTGGTCGAGGGACGAAACCGCAGTGAGGACGACTGGCCGACCATGTCGACCGGTGACCCGGATGAGGCGCAGCACCGGCGGGGAACGGCGGCGTAGTCCCGCGTTGGCCAGCGCGTGGTCGCCTCCTCGGGCGGCCGCTGCGGCACGCTGGAACAGGGTGTAGCGGGATCGGGCCGCACGTGTTCGAGCAGGGCATCGACACATCCATGGTGGAGGGTTGGGCGATGTTTGGGGTGCTGTTGGTGCTCGCCGCGCTTCAGCGCGAGCTGATCATGGCGAACACCAATGACGGGCTCGCCTCAGCACGGGCCTGCGGCCGGATCGGCGGAGGCGGGCCCAAGCTCACCGAGGACCAAGTCCCGCTCGCCCAACGGCTCTACGGCGAGCGGGAGAGGACCGTCCAGCAGATCGCTGATATGTTCGGCGTTCCCCGGTCGATGGTGTACGGCACCTCGACAGAGCCAAGACTGTTCCCCGCCAGCCGAAGAAGACCAAGGTCACGAAGTCCTGACCGTTGTTTTGCGGCTGGTGTCTGAGCTAGGACTCTGGGGCCGTGGCGGGGAGGGGGCAACTGCGGCGAATGGAAGGCCACCGCCGCCGACATCAGCCGGGACCTGGACCTGTTCCAGGTCCTGCACACGATCGTCACTGCCTTCCGCTGGATCGCCGACCTCTACCCTGGCACAGCGAAAGACCGACGCCCATGACGCGTTCATCATCGCGGATGCTGCCCGCGCGAAGCCTTCGCGCGTTCCTCAACCCTCGGCCGCGGGGCGACGTCAGAAGCCGTTGTCTTTCCGAGAGTGGCGGGTATGTTTCCGCTGGTCAGGTGTAGGTGCGGTGTTTTGGCGGCAGGGACGAGGTGTTGTGTCGTCT
>NZ_JBSFFY010000046.1:0-51447 GCF_053596315.1 Streptomyces sp. NPDC001732 | reverse complement strand
CTTCCCCGACAAGCCGATCCGGCCCGCGCGGATCCCATGGACTCATGGTTTCCCGCCGCGAGTCCAGGTTTTATGAGCTGTGCCCGGACAGGACGGCCGCCGCCCCGGCGAGGGGGCGGCGGCCCGCACGTCCGCCACGTCCTGGACAAGAACCCCATGAGTTTCTGATCAATACCTCTGTGCTCGATGTCTGTTGCCCTGAAGCGATCGGGTTGGCACTCCGGTTGTAGGTAGTGGTTCTACTGGCTGAGAGCTTCCTTTTCATGAAGGTGGCTTGCTCGGGCTCGGCAGCGGTATTGCGGGTCGACACGTAAGCCTTCAGGGGCGTTCGCGTGGGCGCCATTGGGGTCGAAGGGGCCCGGGGTGTGGATTGTCTGGCAGATCATGCCGGATGGTGAGTTCAGGCCGGCCACGGCAATATTTCTCAGTTGAGGGGCCAGCCGGTCGCTCGGCCTTGAACCGGTGATTGTGCGAGAAGTGCAGGGCGGGTTCTTTGCCGGCTGAATTTGTGACGCCCGATCCCCAGGGAATCGTAAATGTGTTGGGGTTGAATCGGAGATTGCTGGTGAAACTCGGAGAGTTGTGGATCTCTTCGGTGTCACGGGTGAATTCTTGAAGTTCTCCTGTGGCGCGGTCGGGGGTTCGGTGGCTGTGCGTTGGCGCACGTCATCCGGAAGGGTCATGTTGGATCTTTTCAGGGAAGGGGCGGCCCTGCTCCATATCCAGGAGAAACGACGACCGGCGACGGCGACCTGTGGGTTCTGACGATCCGCGACGTATGCGGCGCCTCGCGCAAAGCCGTTGCGACCGCGGCGAGCGCCGACGACATCACCCGCGCCCTCGCCCCCGGTCCGGCGGCACCCGGTGCGGGTCACCGCACCCGTAGCGCGAACCACAGCTCCGTCCGTACGTCCATGTCGTCCAGGTCCGCGTCCAGCAGGGCCGCGCAGCGGGTGATGCGCTGGCGGACCGTGTTGCGGTGGACCTGGAGGGCCGTGGCCGTGCGGTCCCAGTTGCCGTGGAGGCTCAGCCAGCAGCGCAGGGTCTCGGCGAGGGGTCCGGTGAGCGGGGCGAGGAGGGCGCGGGCGTGGGCCTCGGCCTGGTCGGGAGGGATCAGGGCGGCCAGGCCCGTACCGGCACCGGTGTGGTGGTGGGCCAGCGGGCTGCGGGTGGCCACGGCGCGGCCCAGGGCGCGGGCCGCCTGACCGTCGGCGAGGTCGAGGGCGGTGATGGGGGCGGGGGCGGAGGCGCCGAGGGCCCAGCCGGGCTGCGGGGTGATCCGGTCGCCGCCGGGCACCAGCACCCGCACGGCGTCCCGGCCCCGGCCCGCGTCGACCAGGGCCGAGCCCAGGGCGGCGCCCAGTGCCCCGGCGGTGAGCGGGTCGACCGGGCCGTCCCCGCTGCGCCGGGCGTGCACCACCGTCCACTGTTCCGCGCCGCCGAGCAGCGGGCCGACGTCCTGCGGGTCCGCGCCCAGCAGCATCCGTACGAGGGCGGCCGACCGGCCCGCCGCGTCGGCGCCCTGGTGGGGGGCGGCCAGCAGCGAGAGCAGGACGACCGCGACCCCGGCGATCGTGTGGTCGCCCGCCTCCCGCCGGTCCGTCGCCAGCGCCAGCACGAGCCGCCGGCCGCCCCCCAGCGCGTACGCGGACAGATGCGTGCCCCGCAAGGTGTCGGTGGCGGACGTCGGGCCGGGGCGCGCCCCGGCGGAGACCACCCGGGTGAGCCGGGCCAGCGCCGCACCGACGTCCGGGGCGGGGCGGCGGCCCGAGGCGTGCAGCTCCTCGCCGTCCGCGGTGAGCAGCACCGCCCGGCCCTCCAGCTGCGCCGTCAGCTGGTGCAGCACCGCGGGGACGGGGTCGGGCCGGGCCGCCGCCGTCGCCAGGGCCTGCTGGGCGCGCGTCACCCGGCGCAGCTCCCGGTGCCGGGCCTCGGCCATCAACCGCCACACCGCTCGGGCTATCGCCGTGAACGGGGTCTCGGGCGGCACCTCCACCAGCGGCAGGCCGTGCCGGTCGCACGCCTCCACCAGCGCCCCCGGCACGGTGTCGAACACCGGCGTCACCCCGAAACCGAACGCCGCCGCCCCCGCCTCCACCAGCCGGGCCACATACGCGTCCGGGTCCCCGAGCAGCACCCCGGCGCTCAGCACCAGCTCGCCGCCGAGCAGATACGGGTACGGGTCGGCCATCTCCGAGGTGTGCACCCACAACAGCTCGGCCTCGTCCGGGCCCGCGATGTGGCGCAGACCCAGCTCCTCGTGGGCGAGCAGTTCGGTGAGCGACACCGGGGGAGTGGGCGGCGGGGGGAGCGCGGCCAGGGCTTCCATGGACGGTCCATCCATCGACAACTTCAATTATGGATGAAACGTACACTTCAGTGCCGTTTGCGGGCCACCTACCGTCTTCACTACGCACAACGAGCGCACTCGCGACCGAACGCTCGCGACCGGACATTCGTGGCCGAGTACTCGCGACCGAACTTGTGACCGGACTCGTGATCGAAACGGAGGAAGCCCATGGCCGTCGACTACGCGGTGATCATCATCTATCTGGCCGGCATGCTCGCCATGGGCTGGTGGGGCATGCGCCGCGCCAAGTCCAAGAGCGAGTTCCTGGTGGCGGGCCGCAGGCTCGGCCCCTGGATGTACTCCGGCACGATGGCCGCCATCGTCCTCGGCGGCGCCTCCACCATCGGCGGCGTCGGCCTCGGCTACCAGTACGGCCTCTCCGGCGCCTGGATGGTCTTCACCATCGGCCTCGGACTGCTCGTCTTGTCCGTCTTCTTCTCGGCGCGCATCGCACGGCTGAAGGTCTACACCGTCTCCGAGATGCTCGACCTGCGCTACGGCGGCCGGGCCGGGCTCATCTCCGGCGTCGTCATGTGGGCGTACACACTGATGCTCGCGGTCACCTCGACCATCGCGTACGCCACCATCTTCGACGTCCTCTTCGACCTGAACCGCACCGTCGCGATCGTCCTCGGCGGCGCCATCGTCGTCGCGTACTCCACGCTCGGCGGCATGTGGTCGATCACGCTCACCGACATGGTGCAGTTCGTCGTCAAGACCATCGGCGTGCTGCTGCTCCTGCTGCCCATCGCGGTGATCAAGGCGGGCGGCTTCAGCGAGATGAAGGCCGAACTGCCCACCGAGTACTTCGACCCGCTCGGCATCGGCGGCGAGACGATCTTCACCTATGTGCTGATCTACACCTTCGGCATGCTGATCGGCCAGGACATCTGGCAGCGGGTGTTCACCGCGAAGAGCGACCGCACGGCCCGCTGGGGCGGCACCGTCGCCGGTACGTACTGCCTGCTGTACGCCGTCGCGGGCGCCGTCATCGGCACCGCCGCCAAGGTCATGTACCCGAAGCTGCCCAGCGCGGACGCCGCGTTCGCCACCATCGTCAAGGACGAACTGCCCATCGGCGTGCGGGGGCTGGTGCTGGCCGCCGCGCTCGCCGCGGTGATGTCCACCTCCTCCGGCGCGCTGATCGCCTGCGCCACCGTCGCCAACAACGACATCTGGTCCCGGCTGCGGGGCGCGGTGTCCCGGGGCGGCGGCGAGGAGCACGACGAGGTGAAGGGCAACCGCGCCTTCATCCTCATCATGGGCGTCGCCGTCATCCTGATCGCCATCGCGCTCAACAACGTGGTCGAGGCCCTGACCGTCGCGTACAACCTGCTCGTCGGCGGTCTGCTGGTGCCGATCCTCGGCGGACTGCTGTGGCGCCGCGGAACCGCCGCGGGTGCCCTGGCCGCGGTGTCGGTCGGCGGTCTCGCGGTGATCGGCCTGATGGCGGCCTACGGCATCCTCGCCAACGAACCCGTCTACTACGGGCTGCTGGCCTCCCTCGCCGTGTACGTGATCGTCTCCCTGGCCACGAAGCCGACCGACGCCGCGGTGCTGGCCGCCTGGCGCGAACGGCTGGCGGGGCGGGGCGGCGAGCCCGACCCGGCGACGGACGACCGCCCGGCCGCCGCGACGACCGCCCACCCCGCACCCCAATAACGTACGTACCGACCGTACGGACGCCCCGGAGCCGCCCACGAGGCCCGGCACCACCCCGCGCCGCCGACCCGGCGGCGCACCCACCTCGCGTCACCACGCGTCAACCCGCACCGCGTCGCCACGCACCGCCACGAGAAAGGCACCCACCATGAGCAGCAACGAAACGCCGCGCGGCCCCATCGACTCCTCCCGCGTCCCGCGGTACGCCGGACCCGCGACGTTCGCCCGGCTGCCCCGCCTCGACGAGGTTCCCGCCGCCGATGTCGCCGTCGTCGGCGTGCCCTTCGACACGGGTGTCTCCTACCGCCCCGGCGCCCGCTTCGGCGGCAACGCGATCCGTGAGGCCTCGCGCCTCCTGCGTCCGTACAACCCGGCGCAGGACGCCTCGCCGTTCGCGCTCGCGCAGGTCGCCGACGCCGGGGACATCGCCGCCAACCCGTTCAACATCAACGAGGCCGTCGAGACGATCGAGGCCGCCGCCGACGACCTCCTGTCCACCGGCGCCCGCCTGATGACGCTCGGCGGCGACCACACCATCGCGCTGCCGCTGCTGCGCTCCGTCGCCAAGAAGCACGGCCCGGTCGCGCTGCTCCACTTCGACGCCCACCTCGACACCTGGGACACCTACTTCGGCGCCGAGTACACCCACGGCACCCCGTTCCGCCGGGCCGTCGAGGAGGGCATCCTCGACACCTCCGCGCTCTCCCACGTCGGCACCCGCGGCCCGCTCTACGGCAAGCAGGACCTGGACGACGACGCGAAGATGGGCTTCGGCATCGTCACCTCCGCCGACGTCATGCGGCGCGGCGTCGACGAGGTCGCCGACCAGCTGCGCCAGCGCATCGGCGACCGGCCGCTGTACATCTCCATCGACATCGACGTGCTGGACCCGGCGCACGCCCCCGGCACCGGCACCCCCGAGGCCGGCGGCCTGACCTCCCGCGAGCTCCTGGAGATCGTCCGCGGTCTGTCCTCCTGCAACCTGGTCTCCGCCGACCTGGTCGAGGTCGCCCCCGCCTACGACCACGCCGAGATCACCTCCGTCGCCGCCTCGCACACCGCGTACGAGCTGACGACGGTCATGTCCCGCCAGATCGCGGAAGCCCGCGCGAAGTGAGCCACGACCACCACGACGAGCGGCCGCGACTCACCCCCGGGCAGATCGCGGCCGCCCTGAACCCCCCGGCCGGGCGCAACGGCGGCGACCTCGTCGTCGAGACCCTCCAGGGCCTCGGCGCGACCACCGTCTTCGGCCTGCCCGGCCAGCACGCGCTCGGCATGTTCGACGCGCTGCGCCGCTCGTCCCTGACCTACGTCGGGCTGCGCGTCGAGAACAACGCGGGCTTCGCCGCCGACGCGTACGGCCGGATCACCGGGGAGGTCGCACCGCTGCTGCTCTCCACCGGGCCGGGCGCCCTCACCTCGCTCGCCGCGCTCCAGGAGGCGGCGGCGGCCTCCGCCCCCGTGCTGGCGATCTCCAGTCAGGTCCCGGTCGCGGGCCTGGGCGGCGGACGCCACGGCTACCTGCACGAACTGCGGGACCAGAAGGCGTCCTTCCGCGACATCGTGAAGTCCGTGCACACCGTCCGCACCGCCTCCCAGATCCCGTCGGCGGTCGCCGCCGCCTGGGAGTCCGCGCTGACCGCCCCGCACGGCCCGGTCTGGGTCGAGATCCCGCAGGACGTGCTCCTCGCCGAGACCTCCCTGCCCGTCGTCACGGCGATGGACGCCACCCCGCGCGATCTGCACGCCCGCCCCGAACTGATCGCCGTCGCCGCCGACCTGCTGTCGAAGGCCGAACGTCCGGCGGTCGTCGCGGGCGGCGGAGTCGTGCGGTCCGACGCGTCCGGCAAGCTGCTGGCGCTCGCGGAGAAGCTCGACGCGCCCGTCGTCACCACCTTCGGCGGCAAGGGCGCCTTCCCGTGGGAGCACCCGCTCTCGCTCCAGTCCTGGCTGGAGGATCGCTGCACGACGGACTTCCTGGAGTCCGCCGACGTACTGCTGGTCGTCGGCTCCGGACTGGGCGAACTCTCCTCGAACTACCACACGTTCCGCCCGCGCGGCCGGGTGATCCAGATCGAGGCGGACGCCGGGAAGCTGGAGTCCAACCACCCCGCGCTCGGCATCCACGCCGACGCCCGCAGTGCCCTGGCCGACCTCCTCGACACGGTCGGCCGCCGCGAGGACCCGTCGGCCCCGGAGCGGGTCCGCGCGGTGCTCGACGCGGTACGGGACAGGCTCGCGGCCCAGGAACTCACCCTGGAGCAGCGGCTCATCGCCTCGGTCCGCGAGGCGCTGCCCGACACGTCCCCCAGCTGCTGGGACATGACGATCCTCGCCTACTGGGCCTGGTCCGCCTTCGACGCCCGCCACCCGAACACGATGCACTCGGCCCAGGGCGCGGGCGGCCTCGGCTACGGCTTCCCGGCCGCGCTCGGCGCGGCGGCGGCCGACCGCACGAGGCCGGTCCTCGCGGTCTCCGGCGACGGCGGCGCGATGTACTCGATCGCGGAACTCGCCACGGCCCGCCAGTACGACCTCCCGGTGACCTGGCTGATCGTGGACGACGGCGGCTACGGCATCCTGCGCGAGTACATGACGGACGCCTTCGGCGAGGCCACGGCCACGGAGCTCGCCCGCCCCGACTTCGTCGCCCTCGCCGAGTCGTTCGGCGTACCGGCGGTCCGTACGACGCCCGAGGGGCTCACCGCCGACCTGGCGAAGGCCCTCGCGGCGCCCGGCCCGTCGGTGGTCGTGCTCCCGGCCCTGCTGAGGATGTTCGAGCCGACGCACCTGTAGGCCCTTCGCCCCCTCCCGGGGGGCACCACCCGCCCGCGCACCCGGCCCCGGGGCGCGGGCGGGCTCACGCCCCGGCGGGCGCACGTCCCCTCCGGACCCATGTCCCGGTGGCGGGAGGGGCCGACGGGCCGAGTGGGGCCGGTGATTCGGGCGGGGCGCCCCGGTGGAGGCCGAGAGGAACGCCACAGCCAGAGCCGCACAACCTTTCGATCGGTCGGCGGTCGTTACTGGCGGGCGTGCCGGCGCGCGCCCGTACGCATCCACCCAGGGGGGACACGCCGCATGAAGGACCAGCCTCGTACATTCCGCCGCGCACGGGCCCCGCTCGCCGTCGCACTCGCCGCGGGCGTGCTCGTGCCGGTGGCGCTCGGCGCCGCGCCGGCCTCGGCCGCGACCCCGGCCGTGAGCTGCACGTCCGGCAAGGCCGGGCTCGCCGCCCAGCTGTCGAAGGACATCACCGCCGCCCTCAAGGGGCGGAGCTCGACCACGGCGGTGGCGCTCTACGACCGGACGACCAAGACCAACTGCACCCTGCGGGCGACGACGAAGTACGACTCCGCCAGCGTCGTGAAGGCGACCGTGCTGGCGACGCTGCTCTGGGACAACAAGAAGCACAACCGCTACCTCACCCAGCGCGAGATCACCCTCGCCACCGCCATGATCACCAAGTCCGACAACAACGCGACCACCAGCCTGTGGAAGCAGCTCGGCGTGACCAAGATCAAGGCGTTCCTCAAGGCCGCCGGAATGACCCGGACCGTGCCCGGCTCCGGCGGCTACTGGGGGCTCACCCAGATCACCGCCCAGGACGAGCTGCGGCTGCTGCACCTGCTGACCGTGAAGAACTCCGTGCTGAGCGACAACGCGCGGGCGTACGAGCTGGGGCTGATGAAGAAGGTCGTCTCCTCGCAGCGCTGGGGCACCCCCGCCGGTGCGCCGTCCGGGGTGACCGTCCAGGTCAAGAACGGCTGGCTGCCGCGCGCCACCCACGGCTGGCGGGTGCACAGCATCGGCGCCTTCACCGGCAAGGGGCACGACTACGCGATCACCGTGCTCACCCAGGACAACAAGACGATGAACGACGGCATCAACACCATCCAGGCCGTCGCCCGCGCCGTGCACAAGGACCTCAACCCGGCCGTGGCCGCGCGGACGACCACGACGATCGCCCCGCCCGCGGCCCCGCAGGAGGCCGTGCCCGCGGTGCCGGAGGCCCCCGCGGTGAGCATGCTCACCGCGACGCCGCGCCCGTAGGCGGCCGGGTGCGACGGCCGGACACCGGAGCCCCGGGCCCGGCGACCGGCCGCCGCACCCGACGGACGGGCCGACGCCTCTCCCGGCCACGGCCGCCCCGGCCGCCCCGCGCGGCCGGGGCGGTCCTACGTCGTCCGTCGTACCTCCCCTGCATCCATGGCCCCGTCTTTGTGACAGCGGGATGAAATCCACAGCCCACCGCGTTGGTGCCTTCCGGTAGAGCAGGCCGAACGGGAGGTATCCGGTGACGGACACAGGGGACGCGGAGGGCGTGGCACGGGCCCCGGGCTGGGCCCGGCGGCTGTGCGGCTACGCATGGCGCTACCGGCGCAATGTGCTGCTGGCGCTCGGCTCGTCGCTCGCCGGCATGGCGGTGATGGCCCTCGTCCCGCTGATCACCAAGGTGATCATCGACGACGTCGTCGTCGACCGCACCCGGTCCCTCGCCCTGTGGACCGGCCTCCTCCTGGTCTCCGCCGTGGTCGTGTACGTCCTCACGTACATCCGCCGCTACTACGGCGGCCGGCTCGCCCTCGACGTGCAGCACGACCTGCGCACCGAGATGTACGGAACGATCACCCGCCTCGACGGGAAACGGCAGGACGAGCTGTCCACCGGGCAGGTCGTCGGACGCGCCACCAGCGACCTGCAACTGATCCAGGGACTCCTGTTCATGCTCCCGATGACCATCGGGAACATCCTGCTCTTCCTCATGTCCCTGGTGATCATGGCGTGGCTCTCCCCGCTGCTCACCCTGGTCGCGATCGCCGTCGCCCCCGCCCTCTGGTACATAGCCCGCCGCTCCCGCGCCCGGCTCTTCCCCGCCACCTGGTACGCCCAGGGACAGGCCGCCGCCGTCGCCGGAGTGGTCGACGGGGCCGTCTCCGGGGTCCGGGTCGTCAAGGGCTTCGGGCAGGAGGAGCAGGAGACCGGCAAGCTCCGCGAGGTCGGCCGCAGGCTCTTCGCCGGGCGGCTGCGGACGATCCGGCTGAATTCCCGCTACACCCCCGCCCTCCAGGCCGTCCCCGCGCTCGGCCAGGTCGCGATGCTGGCCCTCGGCGGCTGGCTCGCCACCCGGGGCGAGATCACCCTCGGCACGTTCGTCGCGTTCTCCACCTACCTCGCCCAGCTCGTCGGCCCGGTCCGGATGCTCGCCATGGTGCTCACCGTCGGACAGCAGGCCCGCGCCGGCGTCGAGCGCGTCCTGGAGCTGATCGACACCGAGCCGACCATGAAGGACGGCACCAGGGAACTCCCGGCCGACGCCCCCGCGAGCGTCGAGTTCGACGACGTACGGTTCGGCTACGCCGACGAGCGCCCCGTCCTCGACGGGTTCTCGCTGACCATCGAGCCCGGCGAGACCGTCGCCGTCGTCGGTGCGTCCGGCAGCGGGAAGTCCACCGTCTCGCTGCTGCTGCCCCGCTTCTACGACGTGACGCGCGGCGCCGTCCTGGTCGGCGGCCACGACGTCCGCGAGCTGACCCAGTCCTCGCTGCGCGCCGCCATCGGCCTCGTGCCGGAGGACAGCTTCCTGTTCTCCGACACCGTCCGCGCCAACATCGCCTACGGCTTCCCGGACGCCACCCAGGAGCAGATCGAGGAAGCGGCCCGCGCCGCCCAGGCCGACCGGTTCATCGCGGAACTCCCCGAGGGCTACGACACCAAGGTCGGCGAGCACGGGCTCACCCTCTCCGGCGGCCAGCGCCAGCGCGTCGCGCTCGCCCGCGCCATCCTCGCCGACCCCCGGCTGCTCCTCCTCGACGACGCCACCTCCGCCGTCGACGCCCGCGTCGAGCACGAGATCCACGAGGCGCTGCGCCAGGTGATGGCCGGGCGCACCACCCTGCTGATCGCCCACCGCCGCTCCACCCTCGGCCTCGCCGACCGGATCGCCGTCCTGGAGCACGGCAGGCTCGCCGACATCGGCACCCACGAGGAGCTGGAGCGCCGCTCCGCGCTCTACCGGCGGCTGCTCACCGACCCGGACGAGCTGGGCGGCACCTCGCCCGGCCACCAGCCGCTCAACCCCGCCTCCTCCGAACCCGAGGACGACCGCGCCCTCCAGGAGGAGCTGGACGCCGAGTTCGACGCCGAGCGCGGCATCAGCCCCCGGCTGTGGGTCCGCAAGGAGGAGCCGCGCGACACCGGTGCGGCCGGCATGCCCGCCACCCCCGAACTGCTCGCCCAGGTCGAGGCGCTGCCGCCCGCCACGGACACGCCCGGCATCGACGAGGCACGGGCCGTGCGCCCCGAGAGCTCCTACGGGCTGCGCAGGCTGCTGCGCGGCTTCGGGCTGCCGCTGCTGGTGAGCCTGGTGCTGGTCGCGGTCGACGCGGGCGCCGGGCTGCTGCTGCCGGTGCTGATCCGGCACGGCATCGACCGGGGCGTCTCGCAGCTCGCGCTCGGCGCCGTCTGGGCGGCGTCCGCGCTGGCCCTGGTGGTCGTCCTCGTGCAGTGGGCCGCCCAGATCGGCGAGACCCGGATGACCGGCCGCACCGGCGAGCGGGTGCTGTACTCGCTGCGGCTGAAGATCTTCGCGCAGCTCCAGCGGCTCGGCCTGGACTACTACGAGCGCGAGCTGACCGGCCGCATCATGACCCGGATGACGACGGACGTGGACGCGCTGTCCACGTTCCTGCAGACCGGTCTGGTCACGGCCTTCGTCTCCGTCGTCACCTTCTTCGGCATCATGGTCGCGCTGCTGGTCCTGGACGTGCAGCTGGCCCTCGTCGTCTTCGCGACGCTGCCGGTGCTGGTCGTCGGCACGTTCTTCTTCCGCCGCAAGAGCGTCAAGGCGTACGAGCTGGCCCGCGAACGCATCGGCGTGGTCAACGCCGACCTCCAGGAGTCCGTCTCCGGGCTGCGGATCGTGCAGGCCTTCCGCCGCGAGCACGACGGCGCGGACCGGTTCGCGGAGCGCAGCGGCCACTACCGCGAGGCCAGGGTCCGGGGCCAGTGGCTGATCTCGGTCTACTTCCCGTTCGTGCAGCTGCTGTCCTCGGTGGCCGCAGCGGCCGTCCTGATCGTCGGCGCGGGCCGGGTCGACAACGGCACGCTCACCACTGGCGCGCTGGTCGCGTACCTGCTCTACATCGACCTGTTCTTCGCCCCGGTGCAGCAGCTCTCCCAGGTCTTCGACGGCTACCAGCAGGCCACCGTCTCCCTCGGCCGCATCCAGGAACTGCTGCGGGAACCCACCTCCACCGACACCGTCGACGAACCGCTGGACGTGCCCTCGCTGCGCGGCGAGATCGCCTTCGAGGACGTGTCCTTCGCGTACGGGGGCGGCGACGACGCCGAGGAGGCGCTCGTCGGCGTCGACCTGCGGATACCGGCCGGGCAGACGGTCGCGTTCGTGGGCGAGACCGGGGCGGGCAAGTCCACCCTCGTCAAGCTCGTCGCCCGGTTCTACGACCCCACGGGCGGCCGGGTCACCGCGGACGGCACCGATCTGCGCAGCCTCGACCTCACCGCGTACCGGCACCGGCTCGGGGTCGTGCCGCAGGAGGCGTACCTCTTCGCGGGCACGGTCCGCGACGCCATCGCGTACGGGCGGCCCGAGGCCACCGACGCCGAGGTGGAGGCGGCGGCGCGGGCGGTCGGCGCCCACGACATGATCGCCACCCTGGAGGGCGGCTATCTGCACGAGGTCGCCGAACGGGGCCGCAACCTCTCGGCCGGTCAGCGCCAGCTGATCGCACTGGCCCGCGCCGAACTCGTCGACCCGGACGTCCTGTTGCTCGACGAGGCGACCGCCTCCCTGGACCTGGCCAGCGAGGCGCTGGTCAACCAGGCGACCGACCGCCTCGCCGGCCGCCGCACCACCCTGGTCGTCGCCCACCGGCTGACCACGGCCGCCCGCGCCGACCGAGTCGTGGTGATGGACCACGGCCGGGTCGTCGAGGACGGCACGCACGACGAACTCCTCGCCGGGAACGGGCATTACGCCGTGCTGTGGCGCACCTTCATCGGTGAGGACGAGCCCGCCGGGGTCTGAGGTCACGAGCCCGCCGAGGGCTGAGGTCGCGGGGCCGGTGGGCTCTGGGACACGGGGGTCTGAGGGCAGAGGACCGCCGGGGTCCGACCGCAGGGGGACGCCGGGCGCTTCCGGCGGCCCCTGCGGTCCCACGCGCCTCGGCCGGTCCCGTGCGGGGTTCAGTCGCCGATGTCGGAGATCCTGCCGGTCGCCAGGTCCGAGCGCACGGTCAGGTACGAGTACGTGGGGTGCTCGCCGCGGCTCCAGGTGAGCCGCACCGTCGACCAGGTGTGACCGGCGGCGCTGTCGCCCGGGGTGACCCGGAGGGCGAGCGGGGTGTTCTGGGCGCGGAGCACCCCGTCCGCGTGGTTGCGCCGTTCCCAGGCGCCCAGCCGGGAGCGCAACTGCGGGGTCAGGTAGAACTTCCGCAGGGCGGTGGCGAGCTCGCCGCCGTCCTCCGCCGAGACGGCGTCGATGTAGGCGCTGTAGAAGTGGGCGACCTGCTGGTACGCCGGAGCACCGACGGCCCCGCGCGACGGCGCCGCCCCCTGTGGCACCTGTGGTGCTTGCAACGCCTGTGGTGCCTGCGGGGCCCGTAGTGTCTGTGGGGTCGCTGCGACGGCCGGGACCGTGGCGACGGCAGTGAGCAGAGCGGTGGCGAGCAGCGTCCGGCCGAGGGGGCGCCGGCTCCGGGACCCCTGCGCGATGCGGAGTTGAAGCATGAATTTCCTGCCTTTCATGGGGCTCTGTCCTGTTGGAGCCATGCTGTGGTGATTCGGTTGCACCGGGGTGGGGCACGCCGGATGCAACCTTCGGATGGACTCCTGCGTCGTACGCGTGTATGCGTGTGTACCGGGCAGAGGCGTAAGTGTTCGATTGGCGATGGGGTTGCTGGTGAGTAAAAGGACCGTTAAGTCCGGAAAGGCTGGAATAGCCGGTTCGGGCCTCGGGGGCGGGAGAGAGGGCGCGACCACCGGCCGGGCCAAGGGCCTCGGGAGAGCGGTGCGTTCGGTCGTCCTGCCGCTGGTGGTCGCCGCCGGGCTGGTCCTCGGCGGCCCTACCGTGGGCAACGCCGACGCCGTGTCGGCCTGCACCGGGCGTCTCGCGAAGACGGTCCCGTTCAAATCCGGCGAACTGCGCGTCTACAAGAGCCGTTCCTACGCCTGCGCGACGGCCGTCGCCAAGAAGTCGGGCCCGCGCCGCTCGATGTCCGTGACGATCCAGGCGCGCGGTGGCGGCCCCGTCACCGACCGGGGCCGGTACACCAAGCAGGCGGGCCCGGTGACGGTCCACGCGCTGAACAGGTGCGTCAGGGCCTCGGCCAGGATCTCGGGCGCATCGGCCGCCACGGGCTGGATCCTCTGCTGACGGCGTCAACCACAGCCGACCGGTTCCGTCAAGGTCTGGCGGCAGGGGTGCCGCCCCGCTAGGTTCACGGCGAACGTTGTGAATCTTGGGGAGGGTGTATGCGCAAGGCGCTCAGAGGATTCCTGTCGCTCGCGGTGCTCATCGGCACGGTGAGCGCGACGGGCGCCTCGGCCGGGGTGGCCACCGCCGCGGAACCGACCGGGCCGGTGAGCCGGGCCGTCGCCGACGACGGCACCGGCATCGACATCAAGGACCGCATCCTGGCCATCCCCGGGATGAGCCTCGTAGAGGAGAAGCCCTACGCGGGTTACCGCTACTTCGTCCTCAACTACACCCAGCCGGTCGATCACCGGCACCCGGAGAAGGGCACCTTCCAGCAGCGCATCACCCTGCTGCACAAGGACACGTCCCGCCCGACGGTCTTCTACACCAGCGGGTACAACGTCTCCACCAACCCCAGCCGCTCCGAGCCGACCCGGATCGTCGACGGCAACCAGGTCTCGCTGGAGTACCGGTTCTTCACCCCGTCCCGCCCGGCGCCCGCCGACTGGTCCAAGCTCGACATCTGGCAGGCCGCCAGCGACCAGCACCGCGTCTTCACCGCCCTGAAGCAGATCTACACCAAGAACTGGCTGGCCACCGGTGGTTCCAAGGGCGGCATGACCGCCACGTACTTCGAGCGCTTCTACCCCCGGGACATGGACGGCGTCGTCGCGTACGTCGCACCCAACGACGTGGTCGACAAGGAGGATTCGGCCTACGACCGGTTCTTCGAGAACGTCGGCACCAAGGAGTGCCGCGACAGGCTGAGCGGGGTGCAGCGCGAGGCGCTGGTGCGCCGCGAGCCGCTGGAGAAGAAGTACGAGGAGTACGCCGCGGCGAACGGCTACACCTTCGGCATCACCGGCTCGCTCGACCGGGCGTACGAGGCCGTCGTCATGGACTACGTCTGGGCGTTCTGGCAGTACAGCCTGCTGTCCGACTGCGACACCATCCCGGCCGACGCCGCGTCCGCGTCCGACCAGGAGATCTGGGACTCGATCGACTCGATCTCCGGCTTCTCCGCCTACGCCGACCAGGGGCTGGAGCGGTACACGCCGTACTACTACCAGGCCGGCACCCAGCTCGGTTCGCCCGACATCAAGCAGCCGTGGCTCGGCAACCTGAGCCGGTACGGGTACCAGCCGCCGCGCAACTTCGTGCCGCGTTCCATTCCGATGCGGTTCCAGCCGTCGGTGATGCGCGACGTCGACAAGTGGGTCAAGCGGCACGCCAACCAGATGCTGTACGTCTACGGGGAGAACGACCCGTGGGGTTCGGAGCGCTTCCGGCCCGGCGCGGGCTCCCGTGACAGCTACGTCATGACCGTGCCCGGCGGCAACCACGGTTCCAACGTGGCCGGGCTCGCCGAGGAGGACAGGGCCAAGGCCACCGCGGCCGTCCTGCGCTGGGCGGGCGTCGCCCCGGCCGCCGTGCAGGACGACCCGGCGAAGGCGAAGCCGCTCGCGAAGTTCGACGCCCGGCTCGACAAGCAGGACGTGATGAACGAGCGGGAACTGCGGCCGTAACGGTTCCGCGAGCACGGAGGGGCTGTTCGTGCGCCGCACAGCCCCTCCGTGCTTTCCGGTCGGCCCCGCTCTTCGGGAGCGGGGGCGTGCTGTCGGCCGGTAGCGGAAATGGAACTCAGCGACAAGGCCCCGCCTGGAGCCGGGCAGTGGCACGTCGTTATTTACCGGGCATTCGCGACATCCGGCGGCTGCGCCATGGAAAAGCGCAACTTTAGGGCGCTATGCCCGGAGTGGTGAACGTATGCGCGTGCCGCTGCTAGCGTCCGCCGCATGAAGCCCACCGTCGGAATCTTCCTCACAGTTGTTCTTGCAGCGCTCGCAGCGTGCTCTCCTCCTTCGGAAACGGAGGGAACGTCGACTCCTCGCCCTCACGTGGTCGCCGGTATCGATGGTGAATCCCTGAGCGAAGAGGAACGTCGATACCTGGATGACGTCCTGGAGAAGGCCCCGGGAACCAAGTCCGGTGCGAAATGGCGGAAGGATGTTGCGTCAGCGGACAAGGGTGCTCTCGACATGATTCTCGACGGCGAGCGATTGACCTTCTGCAAAGGCGCCCCGCGACGCGATCGGGACTCCTTCGCCGCAGAAATGGGGCGCGATGCGGGGGCGTTCACGTTTATTCGCCAGGAAGCCGTACGTGAGCACCTGTGCTGAATCTGGTCGAACGACTGGTAGGGGCTGAGGGCGCGTGCGGTGCCCAGGCCGGACGAGAGGTCCCCGCCGTTCGTCTCCAGTCCGCCCTGGTGACGTGCATGATCTTGGTCCTTGTCTTTTCTTCGTGAGGGATGCGGTCGGGCACGGTGAAAGAACGCGCCTGCGCGACCCGAGAACGGGGAGGAGGGCGTGAGGAGGGGTGGGGAGCAGGTTTCCCGACGCCGTTCCTCACAGCCCCTGGGACATGGCGTGATCGGGGTACGGGTAGGAATTCCCGTACCGATGGGAATCCTGGCCGGGTGATTCGGTTTCCGCATGGAGGGCCGCACGGGTGATCGCCCCGTAGACGCCAGGCTTTTCGGGAATGTTCCGGGCCTTCTGGTAACGGCTCAGCGCGGCTTCCGCATTCGCCGTGAAAGTCCCGTCGGCGCTGCCCAGGTACAGCGGGAGCTGTTGCAGCCTCTGCTGGAGGTCCTTGACGTCGTGGCCCGTGCTTCCCAGGGCGAGGTCCGGCCGGGAAGAGGTGGAAGGAGGCGGGGAGAGCGGTCCCGCAGAGAGCGTTTCCGGCAGGGGAGCGTTCTCTTCGAAGAGTTCGATGTCGGCCGGGCGGGCGCCCCGACCGTCCCGACGGGAGGTGGACACCTTTCCGAAAAACTGGTCCTCGCCGGACGGCACCCGGCCGTGTGCCGGCTGCGGGGCGAATTCTCCTTCCGGTTCTTCTTCCGGTGTGCGCGCCGTGAATTACTGAAAGCCCACGTGCTCCGAGCTCCTTGTCCGGGCAGTACGACAAAAGTTGATCAGCGTGCGGGGATTCGGGTTCGCCTCACGTTCCCGAACGACGAATGCGGGCAGGCGAAAAATGGGTCGCGCGACACATCGAGAACTCCAGGTTGTGACGGAACCGAGGATGTGGGGAGGGGGTTCCGCGACCTTGACCCATAACGCGAGCAGGCGTCAACTTTGAGCAAATCGCACCAAGATGGCGGCGATCGGTCATGCCGCCTTGAATGGAAATTAAAGCGTGACGCACCTCACGCGGCAGAGGTGAAATGCGGGCGCCGCACGGCTGCCCGGCGAGCAAAAAAACGGACGGCACGCGGGACCACTCGGTCCCGCGTGCCGTCCGTCTTACGTCCGGTGACGCCTCTCGGCTCAGTACTTCAGGCCGTACCCCACCGGGTGCAGCACCTGTGTCGGGTCGTCCGCGCGCTGCACCGGCACCGGCAGGGTGCCCTCCGGCTCGACGCGGCCCGCGATGACCCGGGCGGCGGCCCGGAGCTCGACGTCGGTCCAGGAGTACGTGGCCAGGTTCGCCACGAACCCGGTTCCGTCCAGCCGGGCGATGTCGTACGGGTTGCGGATCGCGACGGTGATCACCGGGATGCCGGTCGCCGCGAGGGCGCTCACCAGGGTGCGCTGCGAACTGGCCGCCGTGACGTTGTACGTCGCCACGACCACGGCGTCCTTGCCGCGCGCCGCCGCCACCGCTTCGTCGATCTTCGCCCTGGTGGGGGCGGTGCCGGTGGACAGTGCGGTCGCCGCGTACCCCAGCTCGCCGAAGGCGGTGGCCAGGGTGGTGGTCGGAGGTCCCGTGGTGCCGGACGGGGAGGCCGGGTCGGCGCCGACCACCAGCAGGTTCTTGTGGGAGCGGCGGGAGAGCGGCAGCACCGCGCCCTCGTTGGCGAGCAGGGTGGTGGTGCGCTCGGCGATCCGGTCGGCGGCGGCGAGGTGCGCCCGGGTGCCCACGGTACGGTCCACCCCGCGGTGGCCGACGAACGGGTCGTCGAACAGCCCGAGCTTCGTCTTCAGCCGCAGGATGCGCAGGATCGATTCGTCGAGCCGGGCCTCGGTGAGCTCGCCGCTCTTCACGGCCGCCAGGACGGCGTTCCAGGAGACGTCCAGGCTCGGCGGGTTGAGCAGCTGGTCCACACCCGCCTTCAGGGCGAGGACCGGCACGCGGTCGTCGCCGTACTTCGTCCGCACCCCCTCCATGCCGAGGGAGTCGGTCACCACGACGCCGTCGTAACCGAGTTCCTCGCGCAGGATGCCGGTGAGGATCGGGTGGGACAGCGTGGCCGGGTCCTCCGCCGGGTCCAGGGCCGGGACCACGATGTGCGCGGTCATGATCGAGTCGATGCCCGCGGCGATCGCGGCCCGGAACGGCGGCGAGTCCAGCTCCGCCCACTGCTCCCGGGTGTGGTTGATGACGGGCAGCCCGGTGTGGCTGTCGGTGCTGGTGTCGCCGTGGCCCGGGAAGTGCTTGGCCGTCGAGGCGATCCCGCTGCTCTGGTACCCCTTCACCTGCGCGGCGACCATCGCGGCCACGGACTGCGGGTCGGAGCCGAAGGAGCGCACGCCGATGACCGGGTTGGCCGGGTTGACGTTGACGTCGGCGTCCGGGGCGTAGTTCTGGTTGATGCCCATCGCGGCCAGTTCGGCGCCCGCGATCTGCCCGGCCCGGCGGGCGTCGGAGCGCGAACCGCCCGCACCCAGCGCCATCGCGCCCGGCATCAGGGTGGCGGGCTTGCCGACCCGGCAGACGATGCCGTGCTCCTGGTCGGTGGAGACGAGGAGCGGCAGCGGGGTGGGCCCCGCGAGACCGGCCCGCTGGATGCCGTTGGAGAGGTCGGCGATCTGGTGCGGGTCGCGGGTGTTGTGCGCCCAGGCGAAGTAGATGATCCCGCCGACGTGGTACTTGGCGATCATCTCGGCGGCGGTGCGGACCCCGATCTCGGCCAGGTTGGCGTCGATGTCGGCCTGGTCGGGCTCGGTGGCGGAGTGCCCGTACACCCGCATCACGAAGAGCTGCCCGACCTTCTCCTCCAGGGTCATCCCGGAGATGATCCGCTTGAGGCGCGCGGTGGTGGCGGCTGAATTGTGCTGCCCGCCGCCGCTGCTCGCGGCCCGCGGGGCTGCGACGGCGCCGGGGGCGACGCCCGCGCCCGTGGCGACGGCTGCGACCGTCGCGGCGGTGGCGGTGAGGAGGGTGCGTCTGGAGGGGCGGTGGTGCACGTGAGCTCCTTCGGCCTTGCTCGGGGACGAGAGGGTGTTGAAAGAAACTTCCAAGGAGCACGGATATCCAGAAAATAACTTCCGGTCAAGGGTCCGGACCGTTTTGGCCCCGGCCCGGCGCCGCCGGACCGGGCCGGATCGGGGCAGACGGGATCAGGCGGGCTCCGATGGCGCAGGGTGGCGGGCCCGATTCCGGCCGGCGGGTCAGGCAGGGGTGGGCGGGGTCAGGCCCACCGAGACCCCGTGCCCCTGGAGCGCGGCCACCGCCGCCGTGATCGCGGGCCGCCGGGCCGCCTCCGTGCGCCACAGCGCGTACAGCCTCCGCACCGGTACCGGATCGAGCGGCACCACCACCACTCCCTCGGGCAGCGCGCCCCGCCCCAGCCTCGGGATCACCGCGACCCCGAGTCCCGCGGCGAGCAGGGCCAGTTGGGTGTGGTTCTCCTCGGCCTGGTGCCGGATGTCCGGCTCGTACCCCGCCGCGCGCAGCGTCCGTACGAGCCAGTCGTGGCAGACCGTGCCCGGCGGCTGGCAGATCCACCGCTCCTTCGCCAGCTCCTCGCGCCGCACCGCGTCCCGCCCGGCGAGGCGATGCCCCTCGGGCACCAGCAGATCGCAGCGGTCGTCGCCGATCACCGCCTGCGCCACGCCCTCCGGCGCGGGCAGCGGGGCGATGTCCCAGTCGTGCGCGACCGCCAGATCGATCACGCCCTTGGCCACCAGATCGACCGAGAGGTGCGGGTCGACCTCGGTCAGCCGCACCTCCAGGCCCGGATGGTCCCGGTCCAGTTCCGCCAGCACGCCGGGCAGCAGCCCGCGCGCGGCGGACGCGAACGCGCCGATCGACAGCCGACCGGTCGGCAGCCCTCTGCGCTCCTCCAGCGTCGTCTCGGCCCGCTCCACGATCGCCAGCAACTGCTGGGCCGTCGCGGCCAGATGGAGCGCCTCCTCGGTCAGCGCGACACCGCGCCCGCGGCGTTCCAGGAGCGTCGTGCGGGTCTCCCGCTCCAGCTTGGTGATCTGCTGCGAGACCGCCGACGGGGTGTAGCCGAGCGCGGCGGCGGCAGCCGCGACGGAGCCGTGCACGGAGACGGCGTGCAGGGCACGCAGCCTGGCCAGATCGAGCACCGGAACCTCCCGGAACCAGGGGCCGCCCTCACGGAGACCCTCGGTGATTCGACACCGTTCGACACCGCTTCATCGGTGATTCATCAGCAATGCTCAATTCCACCATGAAGAAATCCGTGCTGGTGCTACATGGTCGGGGCGGGTGATCCTCGGGGCATGCGTCCCCTCCACATCGCCCTGGCCGCCCTGGTGGCAGCCGTCTGGGGCGTCAATTTCGTCGTCATCGAGGTCGGTCTCGGGCACTTCCCGCCGCTGCTCTTCTCGGCCCTGCGCTTCCTGGCCGCCGCGCTGCCCGCGGTCTTCTTCGTGGGCCGGCCCAAGGTGGCCTGGAAGTGGATCGTGGGCGTCGGACTGGTCCTCGGGGTGGCGAAGTTCGGGCTGCTCTTCATCGGCATGGACCGGGGGATGCCCGCCGGTCTGTCGTCCCTCGTGCTCCAGGTCCAGGCGGTCTTCACCGCTCTCTTCGCCGCCGTCGCGCTCGGCGAGCGCCCGGGGAGGGTGCGGGTGCTGGGGATGGGGGTGGCCCTCGCGGGCATCGGGGTCGCCGCGGTCGACGAGGGGGCGAGCGGGCCCGTGCTCGCGTTCGTCCTGGTGATCGCGGCGGCGGCCTGCTGGGGCGTGTCCAACGTACTGACCCGCAAGGCGGCCCCGCCGGACTCGCTCAACTTCATGGTCTGGGTCTCGACCGTGCCCGTGCTCCCGCTGCTCGGCCTCTCCCTCCTCTTCGAGGGCTGGGACCGCGACGCGGAGGCGCTGGCCGCACTCGACTGGAGCGGCGTCGGCATCATCGTCTACGTCGCCTGGATCACGACCGTGTTCGGCTTCGGGGCCTGGGGCTATCTGCTGAGCCGGCACCCGGCGTCGTCGGTGGCCC
Source organism: Streptomyces sp. NPDC001732 (assembly GCF_053596315.1). Taxonomy (NCBI): domain Bacteria; kingdom Bacillati; phylum Actinomycetota; class Actinomycetes; order Kitasatosporales; family Streptomycetaceae; genus Streptomyces; species Streptomyces sp. NPDC001732. Next base: position 30,802 of record NZ_JBSFFY010000046.1, on the reverse strand, counting down.
CGTTCACCCTGCTCGTCCCGGTCTTCGGGATGTCCTCTGCCGCGCTGCTGCTCGGGGAGTCGGTGAGCCCGCTGCGGTGGTGCGCGGCGGCGCTGCTGGTGGGCGGGGTGGCCCTGACGTCCCTGGCCGGGACGCGCAAGCCCCGGCCGGGGGCGGAGCCGACCCCGGAGGCCGCCCCCGACGCGGGCACGGGCACGGGCGCTGTGGGCACTGGCACGGGTGCAGGCGCGGGCACTGCGGGCACGGGCTCGGGTGGGGGAACGGGTGCGGGCACCACCGACTCGGGCGCCCCTCAGTCGGTCACGGTGGCCGGCCGGTAGGGGGGTTTCACTGCTCGCCGACCGGCGGCTGCCGGGCCAGGAACTCCTCGAACGCCGCCGCCTGCTTGGGGCTCATGTATCCCTGGCGCTTGTGCATGGCTCTGTCCCTGAGCCATGCCACCTCGTCGGCGTCCAACTGCACGACAACCACCGCCCCGTTCCGGGCGAAGCTCACCCGCCGACCGTCGGCGCGCACGTACCGGGTGTAGGGCCCGTACTCCTCCGGCTCGGCCAACGGCTCGACCCGGAGCCGCCCGACGTCCCACGTCACCCTGCCCGCCCCTTCTTCCTCTTCCCGCTCCTCGCTCCGTGCCTCCGGCTCGGAAACGGGGTAGGCGACACGGACCCAATGCTCCAGCTCGGCCAGCTTCTCCGCAGGAAGCAGCACACTCACCGGCACCCTCTGCTCGGTGAGGACGACGCGCTCACCGGTGGACTCGACCAGCGAGACGAAGCGCTCGTAGTCGATGGGGTCCGAGGCGTACTGGCGCTCGACGACGATCTCCACAACGTCTTCCATGGCCCCGGACGCTACTGGGAGGCACTGACAGAGCAGACGACTCCCGCCCCGCAGCTCGCCCTTATCAGTCGAAAGCGCGCAGCAGGAGCCGCGCCGTGCCCGCTATTCCCCGTCCGATCAATCTGAACAAACCTGTTTCCAGGGCAAGTTCACCGGCATCGACAGCCGTCTCCGCACGGTCCTTGCCGTGTCGGCAATGAGGACAGGACCGAGGCCACCGGCGCTTTTGTCCCCCACACTTCCTGCAGCTCGTCATGCCGGCCATTCTCCCTTCCCGGCCGTGCGGCCAGGTTGTCCGGCCGAACGCCCCGACAACCCTGCCACCAGCGTCGCCGCCCCCTGCGGACGGATCACCCCCGCACGCGCGGGGACCACTTGGAGAGTCCCGGGGAGGGGAGGGAGGGGACCACCCCCGCACGCGCGGGGACCACAGAGCGGCGTCCCAGCCCTCGTCGACCACGCAGGGACCACCCCCGCACGTGCGGGGACCACATTCTCGGCAGTCTCAAGATGCCCGGCTCCTGGGGACCACCCCCGCTCGCGCAGGGAAAACTCTTTCCGAGCTGTGCCCTCAGTTGGCCTTGCCGGTTCTTTCAGGGCGCGCGGAAAGAGTTACCGCCCCGGCGTCGCGCCCAGGCGCAGCAGGTGTTCGCGGCCCGCGGTCAGCAGGTCCGGCAGGGGGGCCGCGTCCGGGTGCCAGCGCTTTTCGTACTCCCAGCAGACCCAGCTGTCCGGGGCCAGGGTGGCCAGGCACGCACCCAGCGGCAGTGCTCCGGCCCCCAGCGCCAGTGGCTCGGTGTCCTCGGCCGACGCGATGTCCTTCACCTGGACGTAGCCCAGGTACGGGGCCAGTACCGCCTGGCTGGCGGCCGGGGTCTCGTCCGCGAGCCAGGTGTGCATGATGTCCCAGAGCGCGCCGATCTGGACGTGCCCGACCGTTCCCACGATCCGGGCCACGTCCGCGCCGGCCCGGTGGGAGTCGTGGGTCTCCAGCAGGATGCGTACGTTCCGGTCGGTGGCGTGCGGGGCGGCGGCGGCCAGGCGCCGGGCGGCGTTCGCGTCGGCCTCGGCGGGCGGCAGGCCGCCGCCGCCCGGGAAGACCCGGACGTTCTCCGCACCCAGGTCGTGCGCCAGCTCCACCAGTCCGGCCAGCTCGTCCAGCACGGGCGCGTCGTCGCCCTCGGCGGCGGCCCTGACGTACCCGGCGACGGTCAGGACCTCCACGCCGCCCTTCTCGAACTCCTCGACCACGGCGGCCCGTTCGGACGCGGACAGGCCCGGGTGCACCGGCTCCTCCGGATGCGCCCGCAGCTCCACTCCCTGATAGCCGTGGTCGACGGCGAGCCGGACGACATCGGCGATGGGCAGCCCCGGTACTCCGAGGGTCGAGAAGGCGAACTTCACCTGCATGGTCCTTCCGTCGTCGGCGTCCTGCCGCCGGGGCTCAGCAGGGCTCCCGGAGCAGCTGCTCCAGACTACCCAGCAGCCTCAGCGCGTCCGCCCGCTGACGCGGCCCCAGCCGCTCACCGAGCCCCTGCGCACCTGCCCCGGCCGAGGCGTACGCCGCCATCCGCAACGCCGCCGCGGCCTGTCGGGCGAACATGGCGAGCAGGTCCAGCTCCCGCATGTCCGTACGGGCGCGCGGGGACGGGTCGAGCACCTCCAGCACGCCGAGCACCCGGCCGTCGCTGATCAGCGGGGCCGCCATCAGGGCGTTGGGCACGAACTCGGTGGACTCGGCGAGCGAACGGTCGAACGAGGAGTCCGTGGTGAGGTCGTCCACCACCATCGGCTCGCCGGACGTCGCCACCCAGCCCGCGATCCCGCGGCCCGCCGGGAACCTGCGGCCCACCAGGAACTCCTCGCCCTGGCCGGACACCGCCTGGAAGACCAGCTCGTCCGCCTCCTCGTCCAGCAGGAAGACCGAACTGGCCGCCGCGCCGAAGATCGCGCGGGCCACGTCGACGATGGACTGGAGGAGCTCGCGCCGGTGCGGATCGACCGGCGGGACCGTTCCCGCGGCGGACGCCGACGCGGACGCTGATTCAGTTCTCGGAGTCATCGCAGACCTCTCCTGCCGGGGTGGAAAGCCGCGGACCGAACCGCACGTTGGCCGCGGAGAGATAAAGGGCGTTCTTGAGCTGGAAAGCCGTCATCCTCGGATGGGCCGAGAGGAGACGCGCGCACAGTCCGCTGATGTACGGGGTCGCGAAGCTGTTCCCGGTGGTACGGATCGAGGTGCCGCCCAGCCACGGCACCGTCACGTTCTGGCCGGGGGCGAAGAACTCCACCGGCGGTTCGGGGTTGTAGAGGTGCAGGTCCGGGTCCTCCTCCTGGTGGCTGCCCACGGAGATCACCGAGGCGAACCGCCACGGGTAGCTCTCCACCGGGGAGTTGTGCGCCGAGGCGACGACGACCGTGCGGTTGAAGTAGGCGCGGTCGGCCAGCGAGTGCAGCTCCTCGGCGAACCGGGCCCGGGTGGTGGACAACGACAGGTTCACCACGTCGAAGCCCTGCTCGACCGCCCAGCGCAGCCCGGCCAGCAGCACGTCCCCGGTGCCGGAGAACCGTTCGCCCAGCACCCGCACGCTGTGCAGTTCGCACTCCGGGGCGGTCCGCCGGATGATGCCCGCGCAGGCGGTGCCGTGCCCGCAGGAGTCCCCGGTGTCGGTCGGCCGCACCTCGGTGCCGCCCGTCTCCGGGTCCTTGACCACCACCCATGAGCCCGCGACCGGGCCGACGCCCGGGTGGTCGCGTTCGACGCCCGAGTCCACCACGCAGACCCGCACGCCCCGCCCGGTGCCCGGTACGGCCCCGCCCCCGTGCCCGGGGCCCGGGTCCGCGAGGACCGCCACGTCGTCGGGTCCGCGTCCCCGCAGACTCCAGGTCAGTCCTGGCCCCGGGGCCGTGTCCGTGGTCGTCATCCTCAGCTCTTCTCCGTCGTGGCCGGCGCCGGTCCGGTGATGAGCCGTACGGCCCACCGTTCGCCCGGCAGATGTCCCTTCTCCGCGAACCCCTCCCGGGCCTCCCGCGCCGCCGCTGCCGCCCCCGCCGCGTCGCCCAGCAGCGCCAGCGTCCGCGCCCGGTCCAGCGACGCGGTGGCCCGCACCAGCGGGGAGTCGGTCAGCAGGGAGTCCCGCACGGCACGGTCCGCGTGGCGCAGGGCCGCCTCCGCGTCCCCGCTCCCCGCCGCCAGCCGGGCCCGCAGCCCCGCCAGGTCCACCCGGTCCGCGTGCGGCAGCGACTGCGGTTCCCCGACCCCTTCGAGCCACGGACCCGCATCGTCCGGCCGCCCCTCGTCGAGCAGCAGCCGGGCCGCCTCCAGCGCGATGGCCGGCCGCATGGACCGGGCCCCGCCGCGCTCCGCCGCCCGGTCCGCCCGGACGAGCAGGTCCAGGGCCGGGCCGGTGCGCCCGAGCAGCGCCTCGACCGTCGCCCGGAACACCGGAAGGAAGACCTCCGCCTCCGCGTACCCCAGCTCGTCGGCCAGTTGTTCCGCCTCGGCCAGGCACGCACCGGCCCGGTCCGCCCGGCCGTGCAGCGCGTAGAGCACGGCCAGCGGACAGTTCAGCGTGGTCCGTACGGCCGGACGGCCCGCGCCGTGCGCGGCGAGCAGGTCGCGGCAGCGGGTCACCGCGACCGGTACCGGCTCCGGGCCGCGCCACAGCGAGATCCCGATGGCACCGAGCGCCGCCGCCCGCTCCGGCTCCGCCTCGGCCCGCACCGCGTGGTCCAGGGCCAGGGTCAGATCGCGGTCGGCCTCCTCGTGCCGGCCCGCCAGCTGCAACTGCTGCGCGAGCCGCAGCCGGGCCCGCGCCTGTCCGACCCAGTCCCCGGCGGACTCGAAGAGCGGCAGCACCGACCGGGCCGCGGCCGACACGCTCACCGAGCCCGGGTCCAGCACCGCCAGCGCGAGCCGGGCGTGCGCGGCCTCCACCGGCGCGGTCCCGATGGCCAGCACCTGCCGCAGCAGACGCTCCCCGTCCTCGGCACGGCCGAGCGCCAGACGCACCTCGCCGAGCCGTCGCAGCGCCGGTGCCGCGGCCGGGTCACCGGCCGGGTGCAGCTCCGCGGCACGCTCCAACAGGCCCTGCGCCCAGTGCAGATCGGAACGGGCCAGGGCCTGCGCCCCGGCCGAGGCCAGCGCGGCGGCGGCCCGTACCCGCAGGGCGGCGGCCCGGTCGTCGGCCAGGCCCAGCTCGGTGCGGTACCGGTACGCCCGCTCCAGGTGCCCGCCGACCGCCGCCTCGCCCGCCGCCGTCACGCTCGGCAGCTCGGACGCCCAGGCGTGCCGTTCGGCCTTGGCCCGCTTCGACAGCGAGGCGTACGCCACCTCCTGGACCAGGCCGCTGCTGAACCGGTGCCGTCCCGCGCCCGGTTCGCCGCCCGGCGCGGTCTCGATCAGCCGGCGTACGCGCAGTCGGGCCAACGCGCGGGCCACCCGGCCGCGGTCGTCCTCCGGCGCGGACGCGTCGGCGTGCGCGGCCGGGGCGGACCGGGCCGCGCTCTCCGCCTCCCGGGCCGCCCGGGTCAGCCGGACGAGCTCCGGCGCGGTGAAGTCCCGGCCGACGACCGCGGCCAGGTCCAGGGTGGCGCGTTCGGCCCGCTCCAGCGCGCCGATCCGGGCGCCGAGCAGCGCCTGGAGGGTCGGCGGCAGCGCCGCGTCCCGTACGTTCCGCGCCCCTTCCCTCGCCGGGCCCGCCGAATCGGCTGAGCCTGTTGAACCCGTCGGGCTTGTTGAGCCCGTGGGGTCTGTTGAACCCGTCGGGCCTGCTGAACCTGGCGGGCCTGCCGGGACGAGGAGCTGCTCCAGGTAGAGCGGGTTGCCCTCGGCCCGGTCGTACAGGTCACGGTCGTACGGATCACAGTTGTACGGGTCGCGGCCGTACGGGTCATGGCCGTGCGGGGCGTGGTCGTACGCGTCGGAGGTGCGCCGGTCGTCAGGGCCGTGCGGGGCGCGGGGGCGAGGGATGCGGGTGCCGTGGCCGTACGCACCCGCGGCGGACGCCGGGGCGTCGGACGGGTCGGTCAGTTCGCGGATCAGCAGCGCGGCCTCGGCGCGCGGCAGGCCGGTGAGCGGCAGCAGCTGCGCCGGGCGCGCGCCCGGGGCGGCGGTGGCCGGTGGCCCGTCCGGGCGGCCCGGACACACGATGAGCCCGCCCGCCCGGCCGAGCGGTCCGGCCAGCCGGTTCACCGCTCGCACCAGCAGGGGTTCGGCCCAGTGCCAGTCGTCGACGACCAGCAGCACCGGCCGCCGCCCCGCCGTCCGGGACAGCACGGTGATCAGCGCGGCGCACATGTCCTCGAAGGGGGCGTTGGGCGTGCCGTCGTGCAGCAGACCGCCGCGCAGCAGTGCCCACGCGTCCGCCACCGCGGCCCCGGACCGCCCGGACGCCCCGCCCAGCGCCTCCCGGGCGACGGGCGAGCCGAGCACCTCCCGTACCGCGTCGGCCAGCGGCGCCAGGGTGCCGTGGTCCCCGTAGCTGCGGCAGCGCCCGGTGCCGACGACCGGCCGCCCGGGGCCGTCGAGCCCGGCCAGCCACTCGCGCGCCAGGCGGGTCTTGCCGATCCCGGCGTCACCGACGAGGCGGACCAGCCCCGGGCCCTCCCCGCGCGCCGTGCGCTCCAGGGCCTCGTCCAGCACCGCCCGTTCCGCGGCGCGGCCGATGAACGGCACGTCGAAACGGCGCAGCAGCTCCGGGTCGTCGGCGCCGAGCGCGATCAGCCGGTACGCGTGCACACTGTCGGTCTTGCCCTTGAGCCGCAGCGGACCCGTCTCCTGCACGACCACGGTCGGGCCGGCGGCCTCCAGGGTCTGCGGGCCGATCAGGATCTCGCCGGCCGCCGCGTTCTGCTCCAGCCGGGCCGCCACGTTCACCGTCTCGCCCGAGATCAGCGCCTGCCGGGTGCTGGCATCTGAACTCGCCACCACCTGGCCGGTGTTGATGCCGATCCGGATGTCGAGCCGGATGCCCAGGGTGGCTTCGAGCTCGGTGTTCAGCTCCGCCAGCGCCTCCCGCATGCCGAGCGCCGCGGCGAGCGCCCGCCGCGCGTCGTCCTCCCGCATCACCGGAACCCCGAACACCGCCATCACGGCGTCGCCGATGAACTTCTCCGGGGTGCCGCCGTGCGCCTCGATCTGCTCGCTCATCACCGCGAAGTAGCGCAGCGTCACGGTGCGCAGGGTCTCCGGGTCCAGCAGTCCGGACAGCGCCGTGGAGCCCACCAGGTCGCAGAAGACCGCGGTGACCAGCTTGCGTTCGTCCTCCGGCGGCGCGGCGACGGGCGACGGGCACGGGGTGCCGCAGGACGGGCAGAACCGTGCGGCGGCGGGCAACTCGTGCCGGCACGAGGGGCAGTTCATCAGCGCTTCCTTTCTGCTTGGCCCGGCCGGTGCGGCGGCGGGCCGGGTCACGGGAACCGGCCCGCCGCGCGGCGGGTCCTGACGGGGCAGGACCCGGCCACCCCCGGGTCGGCCGACGGTCGCCGACCGGCCCCGGAGTCTGTCGGGCGACCTCAGAACAGGGCGCCGCCCGCGATCTCGCCGTGCGCCTGCACCTCGGGCCCCACGGCGTCGAGCCGGCTCTTGATGTCGAGCAGCACGGTGAGTTCCTCCGGTGCGAGGTCGTTCAGCACCTGCCGTTGTTCGTCGGTGAGCAGATCGACGGCGAACCCGGCGCCGTACAGCACGGCGAGCCGGTCCGGTGGTTCGGTCATGTCTGGCCTTCCATCGAGACGGACCGCCCGGCTCCCCGCACCGGCGGTGCCGGTCCGGGGCGCCCGAGCCGGACGAACAACTGGGTGAGCGCGTCCGTGGTGTGCAGGGCGCTGACGGCCACGGCCGCCTCCTGGCCCCGCGACAGCGGCAACCGGTCGAGCAGTGCGTACAGTTCGTCGGCATGGCCGTCGTCGAGCCGCGCGTGCTCGTGCACGGTGCGGAAGGCCAGGGCGGGCAGCCCGGTCAGCCTGGCCAGCCGGGGCGCGAGCCCCGTGGCCGGGGCGTGCCCCTCCAGCACGGCGATGTAGCCGAGCAGCGCCACCGGGTGGTGGTGCTCGATCCAGTAGTACTGGGCCCCCACCAGGGAGGCGACGAGCGGCGGCGGAACCGGGTCCAGCGCGGCCCGGGGGCCGCCGCCCGCCGCCGTCAGGTCCTCCAGCAGCCAGACGTCGTGCTCCGCCTCCTCCCGGATGTGCTCGTCCAGGTAGGCGGCCAGCGGTGCGCCCAGCGGATCGCCGCGCCGGGCCAGCAGCCCGGCCCGGTCGGAGGCGCGCTCCATCAGCGGCACGGAGGCCCGGATGACCGTGTGCATCGCGCACAGGTACGCCCGGTAGCGGGCCAGCAGCCCCTCGGCCCGCCACAGCCCGGCCGTCGAGGCGCGCAACGCCGGTTCGGCGAAGGCGAGTTTGACCCGCAGCCGTTCGGAGGCCGAAAGCCCGCGCCCGCCGCCGCACGCCCCCGGTACCCGGGCGGCGGCGGACGGGGCGGTATCCCGGACGGGGTGAGGAGCCCGCCCGGGAGCCGGTGCCGGGCACGGCGCCGCGATCGCTTCCGCGGCGCGTCCCGGGTGCGGTGCCATGGTCTGGTTCGGGGACGGGTGCGGGGCCACGGTCCGGGCCGGATGCGGTGCCGTGTCCGGGCGCGGGGCGGGTTCCGCGGCGCGTCCCGGCGGCCGGGCGGCGGGGTTCATGTCCCGGCGCCTTCCGTGGCCGTAGCCGTGGCCGTAGCCGTAGCCGTGGCCGGTGCTGTGGCCGGGTGCGGGGGCCGCCCGTCGCTGCCCGGGGCCGTCACCAGCTCGGCATACGCGGCGCAGCCGTGGCGGCGCACCAGCGTCACCGGCCCCTGGTCGTGCTGTCGGCGGGCGGCGGTCAGGTCGAGCAGCGCGCCCGCGGCGCCCGAGGCCAGCGCCTCGGCCGCGGCGACCACCTCCGGCAGCTCGCCCAGCCGTCGGCAGTCCCCGCAGTAGGAACCGGCCGGGGTGCCGGGCGACCAGCGCTGCCGCAGATGGGCCGGGCCCACCGTACGGACGAGACGCAGCAGCGGCGACCCGAGCGTCCGCGCCCGCACGGCGGACCAGTCGTCCCGGGCGATGTGGCCGAGCCGCAGATGGGGCGGTACGGGGCGGCGGTCCACGGTGTCCTGGTTGCAGCAGGCCAGCACCGTGCCGTCGAAGGCGACCACCGGCCAGGCGGCCATCGCGCACGGCAGCGCGCCCCCGCCGTCCGGCACGGTCCTGGCAGGGCGGGCCCAGGACGCCGCCCGGCCGAACGGCCGCACCTCGTTGACCAGGGACGGCACCGTGCCGTCGAAGGTCCGGTCGATGTCCGCGGTGACGTCCGCGAGGTACGCGTCGTCCTCCCCGGTCCCGGTGAGGTGGAAGCTGACCGGGACGCCCAGTTCGCGGATCTCGCGCACCGCGCGGAACACCGCGGCCCGGGGCACCTCCCGCTCGTGCGGCAGGTCGAGGCTGGCGGAGAAGTGGTCGAGCGTGCGCACCGCCCGCCGCATCGGTTCCGAAAGGCCGTGGGACCGGGCGAAGAACATGCCGCTGAGCAGCGCGGTCCGGGTTCCGGCGGCCCGCGCGGAACGGGTGAGCGAGGCCACCAGCTCCGGCCGGAGCAGCGGTTCGCCCCCGGTCAGCATCATCACCTCGGGCCGGTCGGCGGCGGTGAACGAGGAGACGAAGCGCTCCAGCGCGTCCGCCTCCGGTTCCTCCCGCACCTGCGGCCCGGAGCCGGTGGAGCAGTGGGAACAGCGCAGCGGACAGCGGCGGGTGAGGGTGACCAGCACTCCACCGGCCGGGACCGGCCGCAGTCCGACGAGTTCGGCGAGTTCCATCCGGCCGCCTCCTCCGGGCGTAGGGGTGCGGCGCGCGGCCGCCGTGCGCGGGTACGGCGTTCGTTCCGGGCGTACGGACATGCAGACGTACAGGCATGCAGGCGTACGGGCGTACTGGCGTACGGGTCCGGCATGGCGGACAGCGCGTACGCCGTGCGCGGGTACAGCGTCCCGCCGGGCGGTTCGGCACCGGTCCGGAACCGGTTCGGAACCGGTATGGCCGCAGGCCGGACCGGGTCCGGCGGCCCGCCACCGGGCCCGCGGTCCGCCCGTACGACCCGGTCCACCCCCGGTGAACTGCCGCGATACCGCTGCCATACCGGCGTCGAGCCGTTTGCCAGGCCGGGGCTCCTAACTTTCTGGTCAGCGGCAGGCACCCGCCGGCCGCAACCGGAAGAACCGGGGTCCGCCCCGGAACGACCGGAGACCGCAGAGTCGTACGAGTGGACGGAGACCACCATGGCTGAGAACACCAAGCCGGCCGGCGAGGAGAACGAGACCCCCGAGGTCGAGGCGCACTCCGTGCTGGACCTCCAGGAGACCGCCGCCACCATCGAGCCCGGCACCGGCACCGGCAGCTGCGTCAGCGTCGTCAGCGTCGTCATGTCGGACCAGTAAGGGCTGACGACCGGATCGTGGCGCCACCCGGGGAAGGAAGCTTCCCCGGTGGCGCCCGGCCGGCCGAAACGGGGCGGCTCCGTGACCAGGAGGCCGCCCCGCCTCGATTTTCCGGGCCGGGCCCCGCGTTCACCGGGCCCCGCCCCCTGCCGGACCGTCGCCTTGGCCGGGCCACCGGCCGGGCCCTGTCCCCGAATCACCGACCGGGAGCCGACGATGGCCGCCTCGTTACGAACCAACCGGGACTTCCGACTGCTGTGGATGAGCGGTCTGTTCGCCGTTCTCGGCACCCAGATGACCGCGCTGGCCCTGCCGCTCCTCGTGCTCCGCGAGACCGGATCGGCCGTACAGGCCGGTGCGATCGGCACGGTGTCCATCACCGCGCTCCTGATCACCATGCTGCCCGGCGGGGTGATGGCCGACCGGGTGGAGCGACGCAGGCTGATGCGCCTGTGCGACCTGGGCAGTTTCTGCGCCGTCGGCGCCCTCGTCGTGGCCGTGTGGACCGGACACGTACCGCTGCCCCTGGTCCTGCTGGTCGCGGTCGCCGGCGCCGTCATCGGCAGCCTCTACGGGCCCGCCGCGTTCGGGCTGATGCGGACCGTCGTGCCCCCCGAGGACATGGGGACCGCGACCGCCCGGCTCCAGGCCCGTACCGCCACCGCGCGGCTGGTGGGGCCGATGGTCGGGGGCGCCCTGTTCGGGCTGCACCCGGTCCTGCCGTTCCTCGCCGAGGCCGTCGGGCTCCTGCTGTCCACCATCTGCGTGGCCCTGGTGCGCACCCGGTCCAGGGCCGAGACCAGGGCCGGGTCGGCCTTCAGCAAGGCCGAGTTGACCGCCGGGCTCTCGTTCCTGTGGCGGCTGCCCTATCTGCGGACCGTGCTCCTCGTCTTCGGACTCGGCATGAACTTCGCCTTCGGTGCCCTGACGTTCACCGCGCTGACCGTCTTCTCGGGCGGCGGGAAGTCCGGGCTCGGCGGCGGCACCGTGGTCACCTTCGTCTCGGCCGGGGCCCTCGTCGGCGCGCTCCTCGCGCCCCGGCTGCGCCCCGAACGGCACACCTGGGCGCTGATCACCGCAACCTGCTGGCTCTGTGTGGCGAGCGCCCTCGCCCTGGCCTGGATCCGGGTCCCGTTGTTCGCCGGGCTGCTCTGCGCCGCCTGCATGTGCCTGTCCACCGTGGCCAGCATCGGCTTCCTCTCCACCCTGCTGGTCGTCACCCCCGGCAACCGGGTGGGCAGGGTGCAGAGTGCGGCCGGCTTCCTCTCCTCACTGGTCCAGCCGTTCGGGCCGCTGGCCGGGGGTGCGCTCCTCACCGCCTTCGGCAGCCGGACGACGTTCGGGGCGATCGCCGGGGTTCTCGCCGTGTCCGCCGCCGTCGTCACGCTCGCCCCATCCGCCCGGCCGGGCCCGGAGGTGGTCGCGGCGGCGGAGGCAACCAGGCGCTCCGGCTCTTCCGAGCCGTCAGGACCGTCCGAGCCGTCCGAGCCGTCAGGACCGCCCGAGCCGTCAGGTTCCTCCGAGCCGTCAGGCTCCCGCGACTCCCGCGACTTCTCCGACTCCTCCGCGGACGAGGTCCTCGCGCACGGAACCCCCGAGGGCCGCACCGGGCCCCCCGAGGACCGTACCGGGGCCGGCGGCCCCCGCCCCTGACCACGAACCACAGGAGGTATGCCGTGCCCGGCATCCAGGAGACCCAGCTGTACTGCCTCGCCGACCGCCGCTACTACGAGACCCCGGCCCGGCTGCCCGACGAGGAGACCCGCTACTCGCTCGACCGCGCCGAACCGCCCGCCGGCTGGCGGCGCGGCACCACCGGCCTGTGGACCGTACTGCACCCCGCCTCCACCGAACTGCCCGAGCAGGGCTGGAAGATCCACATCTCCACCGTGCCGGAGGAGGCCGAGCGCACCCTCGCCGACACCGCCCGCATCTGCCTGGAACAGGGCGTGACGTTCAAGTTCCTGCGCAGCAGCCGTGCCCTGCGGCTGATGTCGGCGAAGTACATGAGCCGGTCCAGCGCGGGGAAGTTCATCACCGTCTACCCCGAGGACGAGCCGGCGCTCCTGAAGCTGCTCGACGCCCTGAGCGAGGCCCTGGAGGGGCGCAGCGGACCGTACATCCTCAGCGACCTGCGGATCGGGAACTCTCCCGTGTACGTCCGCTACGGCGCGTTCGTCGAACTCTGGTGCCGGGACGAGGAGGGGGAACGGGTCCGCGCGATGCGCCACCCGTCCGGCGAACTCGTCCCCGACACCCGGGGCGTGGCCTTCCGGATACCGGAGTGGGTCACCGTCCCCGAGCCGCTGCGCCCCCACCTCGCCGCCCGCGCCGCCGCCCGCGACGACGACTTCCCGTACGTGGTCACCAAGGCACTCCAGTTCTCCAGCGCGGGCGGCATCTACCTGGCCGAGCACCGCACCACCAAGCAGCAGGTGGTGCTGCGCGAGGCCCGGCCGCACTGCGGACTCGACCCCGCCGGGCACGACGCCGTCACCCGGCTGCACCGTGAGCACCGGGCCCTGACCCGGCTCGCCGGACTCGACTGCGTGCCCGAGGTGTACGGCGTCCGCACGGTCTGGGAGCACCACTTCCTGATCGAGGAGTACGTCGAGGGCGCCACCCTGTTCAACGAGATCGTCGAGCGTTTCGCGCTGGCGCGCGGCGAACGCACCCCCGCCGAACTCGACGCCTACTCCCGCTGGGCGCAGTCCGTCGCGGACGGGCTCGGCCGGGCCCTCGACCGGATCCACGCCCGCGGACTGCGGTTCGCGGACGTGCACCCCGCCAACGTCGTCATCCGCCCCGACGGCCGGGTGGCCCTGATCGACTTCGAGTACGCCACCGACCTCGACGACCAGGACACCCCGCTGGCAGGCGCCCCCGGACTCCAGGCGCCGCCCGACTTCAACCGGAGCGGGGCCGAGGCGGACGCCTACGGGCTCTGGGCGATCTGGCTGCACACCCTGATGCCGCTGATGGAAGTGGCCGAGCACGACCGGGGCAAGGCCCTCACCCTGGAACGCTGGGCCCGCGCCCGGTACCGGCTGGGCCCCGACGCCGGGCCGCCGCGACCGGCCATGATCGCCCAGGGCCTCCCGGACGACAGCGGCGAACCGACGGTGGACGCGCTGCTGCGCGGCCCGGCACCCGACTGGTCCGGCATCCGCGAACGGCTCGTCGCCGGCATCCGCGCCGGAGCCACCCCGGACCGCACCGACCGGCTCTACCCCGGCGACCTGACGGGCTTCACCACCGGCGGCATCTGCGCCGCGCACGGTGCCGCCGGAGTGCTGTACGCCCTGGACCGCCTCGGCGCCCCCGTTCCCGACGAGCACGTCGACTGGCTGGCGCGTACGGCACTGCGCCGCAGCCCGGACGCCCCCGGCGGACTGTACGACGGGCTGCCCGGCATCGCACTGGTGCTGGCCCGGCTCGGCCGCCGCGAGGAAGGACGCGAACTGCTCGACCGGGCGCTGCGGGCCCCCGCCTCGGCCTCGGCCGACCTGCTCACCGGCAGGGCGGGAACGGCACTGGCGGCCCTGCGGCTCGCCTCCGCTCCGGCCTCCGACGGCAGCGACGGCGACGGCACGCCCGATCAGGAACTGCTCGACCGGGCCCTGCGCACCGCCTGGGAACTCGACTCGCTGGTCCGCGGCGAGGACGTCGACGGCCTGACCGCCCCGCACTCCGCCGGACTGCTGAGCGGTCTCTGCGGAGCCGCGCTCCTCCAGCTCGAACTGTACGGGCGCACCGGCGAGGACTGGCTGCTGGACGCCGCGGGCGCGGCACTCACCCGGGAGGCCGGGCACTGCGTGCCCATGCCGGGCGGCAGCGTGCAGGTGAAGGACGGGAAGCGCCATTTGCTCTACCTGGACCAGGGCAGCAGCGGCGTGGCCCTGGTCGCGCAGCGCTACCTGGCCCACCGCGAGGCCCCGGCACTCGCCGCGCTGCTGCCCGGCATCGCGCAGGGGTGCGTCCTGGAGTTCGTCCGCGAACCGGGACTCTTCCGGGGCCGCAGCGGACTGGTGGCCACCGCCCACCAGCTGTCCGGCAACCGTTCGTCCGCGGACAGGGCAGCCCGGCCGGAGCCCGAGGTGCTGGACTCGGTGCGGAACCTCTCCTGGCACCTGGTCGCCGAACAGGACCGGCTGCTGGTACCGGGGGCGCGGCTGCGCCGCTTCTCCGCCGACCTCGCGACCGGCGCGGCGGGCGTGCTGCTCGCCCTGCACACGGTGTTCGCCGCCCCGGACGAACGGCCCGACCTGCTGGACGTGCTGACGCTGGGATGACGAACGGCCATCGCCCGGTCCGGGGGCACCCGGGCCGGGCACACGGCTGGATCGCGCGGCCCGTCGCCGTACCGAAGCACCACGTGCATCACCCGCTGTACTGCCCCGTACCGCCGTACCGCCGTACCGCCGTACCGCCGTACCGAAGCGCAGAAGCCGATCGCCCCCACCGCGCGGTGGGGGCGATCGGCGTGTGCCGGGTGCAGTCACCCCACCGGTATCGCCGTGCGGGCCACCGGTTCCGAGGGGGCGCCGGAGACCGGGACCGGCTCCGGGACGGTGGTGAGTTCGCGGGCGTACAGGCCCGTCAGGCGCGGCAGTTCGTACAGCACGGAGTGTGCGGTGACTTCGCCGCTGGGGGAGGTCACCGCCCCGGCGTCGATCAGCGACTCCACCGCCCGCAGTGCCTGCCGTTCGCCGCAGCCGAGTGCCGTCATCGCCTCCGGCAGGGTGAACGGCCCTTCGCGGACGGTGGAGGCCAGCCGGGTCAGCGCCAGCCCACTGCCGGGCGACAGGTCCTGCCAGCCGGAGGCCAGTCGGGCCCGTACCGAGATGTCGCCGGCCACCAACTCGTCCAGCGCACCGGCCGGATCGGCGAGCCGTTCCGCGTACTCGGCCAGGGGCAGATGGCGCAGCACCGCCAGCCGCATCCCGCTCACCCGCACCGCCAGCGGAAGCAGCCCGCAGGCGTCGGCTATGCGCAGGGCGGCGGCCCGGTCCAGGCCCACCCGCCCCGTCCCGATCAGCCGGCCCAGCAGCGCCAGCGCCTCGGCGGGGGCCAGCGGCGGCAGCGCGATCCGGTGCACCGGGGCGAGCCCGGCCAGCTGACCGCGCGCCGTCAGGACGAACGAACTGCCGGCGGTGCCCGGCAACAGGGCCCGCACCGCCGCCTCGTCCGGTACGTCGTCCAGCACCACCAGCGAACGGTGCGTGGCCAGCCAGTGCCGCCAGTGCTCCGCGTCCGTCATCGGCTCCGCCGGGTGCGGGCCGCCGGTCAGCCGGGCCAGTTCGCCGACGAGCGCCGACAGCGGACGCACCGCCCCCTGCTCGTCACGGACCCGGATGTGGATCCGGCCGTCCGGGAACCGGTCCGCCAGCAGATGCGCCGCCTGCACCGCGAGAGCCGTCTTCCCGGTTCCCGCGGCTCCGGTGACCGCCACCACCCGGCCGTTCTCCCCGCCCAGGACGTCCAGCAGTTCCCGCAGTTGCTCGCCCCGGCCGGTGAAGTCGGGCGTCTCGGCGGGCAGTACGGCCCGCAGCGCGGGGGACCGGTGAGCCTGCCCCGCCGCCCGCGGCCGGTCCGCCCCGTCCCGGCCGGTCAGCATCGCCCGGTGCCGGGCGGCGATGGCCGCTCCCGGCTCCAGCCCCAACTCCCGTGCCAGCAGCTGGCGGTAGTCGTCGTAGACGGCGAGCGCCTCGGCCCGGCGGCCGGTCCGGTGCAGGGCGTCCATCCACGCGGCCCGGATGCGTTCGCGCAGGGGGTGCCGCTCGGCGAGGTCCCGCAGCCCGTCCACGACGGCGGGCGCCCGCCCCAGCGAGATCTCCGTCTCGGCCCAGTCCTCGTGCACGGTCAGGCACCGCGCCTCCAGCCGCTCCGCCTCCGCGGCCACCTCCGGCGAGTCCCGCAGATCGTGCATCGGCGGCCCCTGCCACAGGTCCAGCGCCCTGCGCAGCAGACCGGCGGCGGCCAGCGGATCGCCGTCGTCCGCGGCCCGCCGGCCGGCCGCGGCCAGCGAACGGAACCGCAGGGTGTCCAGCTCGTCCTCGCCGACCCGCAGCAGGTAGCCGCCGCAGGAGTGCACCAGACGCTCCCCGCCACCGCCCGGCCCCTCGGGGCACCGTGCGCCGAGCAGCGCCCGCGTGGAACTGATGTACACCTGGAGGTTCTTGCGCGCCGTACGGGGCGGTGCGTCCGGCCACACCGCGTCGGTGAGCACGTCCACCGGTACCGGCGTGTTGGGCCGGCTGAGCAGCATGGCCAGGACCAGCCGCTGCTTGCGCGGCCCGAGAAGCAGCGGTCGTCCGTCCAGATGCCCGGAGAGCGGGCCGAGGACCGAGAGACTCAGCGCACCGGACGACGGGGTGCGGGTGGGGGGTCGGGTCATGGACGGGCCTCCGAAGAACCGGGGGACTGGGGCGGCGGCCTGCCGGCCGCACCCCTGGATGGTCCGTCGGGGACGGCACCCCCCACATCGGTGCCGGACCCGCATGTTCCGCGCCGGGACCCGACCAAAACCGCTCCGCACCCCCATGTTGGGCCCGCACACCCGTATTCCGTACCCGGGCGCGACACCACGGGCCCCGAAATACCGTCCCATCAGCAGGTACGACCGTCCCGTCAAGCAGGTACGCGCGCCCCGACCGCCCCTGCCCGGTACACGCGCCTCGCCGCCCGGTACGACCGTCCCCATCGGCCCGGTCCCGTCACGCGCCCCTCACCGGCCGGTCCGCGCGCCCCGGTTCAGTCGCGTTCCGCCGCGCACTCGGCGGAGAACTCGCACAGGGCCGCCCGGTCCGCGCGCCCCGTCTTGTTCAGCAGGCTCGCCATGTGCTTCTCCACCGTGCGCGGCGATATGGACAGCCGTCGGGCGATCTGCTGGTTGCCCGGCCGCTCCGCCAGCAGGACGAAGACCTCGTACTCGCGCGGCGTCACCCCGCTCGTCCGCAGGGAGGCCGGGATGCGGTCCCAGCCGCCCCGGTGCTGCCCGACGCTGGCCCCCGCCTGCCGCAGCGCCGCCCGGCACGCGGCGGCGACCGGCTGGATGCCCGCCCCGTAGAAGTACTCCTCCGACGCCCGCAGCCAGCCCACCGGCTCGCCCCACTTCTCGGCGAGCGCCGCGCCGGCGACCAGCCGTAGCCCCAGATGCCGGGCGAGGGGGAAGGCGGCGGCGTCGGCGACGGCGGACCGGACCGTCCGGGCGGCACGCTCCGTGTCGCCCTCCCGGCCGTGCAGGACACCGTCGGCCAGCCGCAGGAACAGCTGGTTCCACGCCAGGTCGGCGCCGGGGCTCTCCAGGGTCGCGTCGAGTTCCGCCCGGCCGCCCTGCCCGTCGAGGATCCGCAGCAGCGGACGCAGACCGTAACGCCCGCTCAGATAGAAGAAACTGGGGTTCTCGCGCTCCCAGGCCAGCGAGGCGTCCAGGTCGGCCAGCGCGCGCTCGCGGTCCTCCTCCAGCAGCGCCGCGAAGGCACGGCAGAGCCCCAGCTGCAGCGGGACGAGCAAGGACTCCTCACCGCCCGCCCGGCGGAACCGGACCATGGCCCGGTCCAGGTCCCGTCTTCGCCCCCGGTGTGCGGCGAGCGCCGCCGAGGCCAGCAGCAGGTAGCGGTGCGCCCCCAGGTTGCGGACCCGCGCGCTGGCGGCCACCGAACGCTCGATGATCTCGTGCGCCCCGTCCCACTCGCCGCGCATCACCGCGTTCATGGCGAGCAGCCCGTCCACGGTCTGGGTCGGCACCAGCGCACCCAGCGCCTGGGCGGCGGTGCGGGCCGTCTCCAGCCGGGCCGGATCACCGGTGCGCATGAACGTGTTGGCGCCGAGCCGGACCAGCGCCTCCACCCGCCACACCGGCAGGGAGTGCTGCTCGGACACCGCGAGCATCCGCTCCAGACACGCGTCCGCCTCGTCGAAGCCGCGCTCCCGGGACAGCAGCGCCAGTAACTGCCACGCCTGGCAGGCCACCACGGGAAGGCCGCGCTCCTCCGCGACGGCGGCGGCCCGGCGCGCCGCGTCCTGCGCGCACCCCTGCCGCCTCCGGTCGGCATGGCCGGGCAGCAGGGCCAGATGGCCGTCCACCACGTCGAGCGCCGCCTGCTGCTCGGGGCGGACGGTGGTGCCGAGAACGCTTCGCGCGGCCCGGATCTGTCCGGCCGCCTCGGCCACGCGTTCCGCCATCACGGCCGCCCAGGCGATCCGGACATGGGTGTCCCCGCGCTGATCGGAGGCGTCGGAGCGCGGGGGCACCGGGGGAAGCTCCGCGGTCAGCGCCAGGGCCGTGTCGAGCTCACCGGCCTCGGCATGGGCGACGGCGAGCGATTCCGTGATGCTCCTCAGATCGCCCTCGTGGGCGAGCGAGCGGGCCCGTTCCAGCAGGATGACGGCGGAACCGGACGCGCCCGCCGTGAGCATCCGGCGGCCGACGGCGGCGAACTGCCGGGCGGCGCCGTGTCTGTCACCTCCGGCCAGTTGCAAGGTTGCCATCAACTGACGCTGTTCATCGTCGAGTTCGTCCACCACGGCGGCCAGTGACAGGGCCGCGCGACGGGCCGTGGCGGCCCGTTCGGCCGGGGCCAGCGAGGCCACCAGCGCCTCGGCGGTCAGCGCGTGCCGGAAGGTGTAGCGGTCGGGGTCCGCCCCGTCGGGGGCGATGATGTTCGCCTCGACGGCGGAGCGCAGATGGCTGAAGAGCGTGCGGTCGTCGAAGCCGGTGACGGTCTGGAGCACGGTGACCGAGAACCGGCTGCCCAGCGTGGCCGCGCACAGGAGCAGCTCGCGCACCGGTTCGTCGAACCGGTCCAGCCGCCGCGACCAGCTGCGCACCACCCCGGTCGGCACCGACGCGTCCGGGTCGACCTGCTCCTCCCACCGGTCGCCGGCGCGGCGCAGCCGGCCGGAGTCGAGCAGGTCGGCGAGCAGCACCTCGACCAGGTACGGATTGCCGCCTGCTCGGCCGGCCAGCCGTTCGTGGGTGGTCCGCGGCACCTCGTCCGGGTCGGCCTCCAGGCACGAGGCGGTCATCTCCCGTACGTCCGCGTCGCTGAGCGGTGCCAGCTCGCGCACGGTGGCGACCTGCCGCCGCTCCGCCGAGCGCACCAGGTCGAGGGCGACCCCGGGCTCCGGACGCAGGGTTCCCAGCAGCAGCACCGGCAGGTCCGCCACGTTGTCGATGACGTACTCCACCACCGCGATCGTCTCGGTGTCGGAGTCGTGCAGATCCTCCAGCAGGATCACGCAGCCGTGCTCCTGGCCGAGCACCGACAGCAGCCGCAGCAGCGCCTCCGCCAGCTCGACCACCGTCTCCGGATAGCCGGGGGAGGAGTCCTGGCGCCACTCCGGCACCAGTCGGGCCAGGGCCGGACGGTACGGGTCCAGCTCCGGGTCGGTGGGCGTGCCGGCCGCCCGGAACCGCGAGGACAACGCCTCGATCAGTGGGCGGAACGGCACCACGAGCCCGGTCGAGGTGGCCCTGCCGCGCAGCACCGGCATGCCCCGCTCGTACGCCCGGTAGGCGCACTCACCGGCCAGTCGGGACTTGCCGATGCCCGCGTCCCCGACGAAGAAGACCGCACGCCCCGAACGCCGCGATGCGGTGTCCAGGGCGTTGCTCAGCAGGCCGGTCTCAGCGACACGCCCGACAATCACCGACGAAGTGGCACGCATGCACGCAGGCTACTTGAGTCAATGCCCGCCGGTCAGTGCGACAAATCCCTTGGTCTGAAAAGGAATTCACTCAGTTCCAGGTCATGGTGGTCCACGGCAGGTCCGTGGTGCAGCCGGTGTTGCCGTCCGCGGCGCTGAGGATGCTGCTGCGCAGACCGAGTCTGCCGCCCGCGCCCAGGGTGATTCTTCCGGCGGGGTGCTCGTCGGCGAAGTCGTCCATGAACTCGTTGGCGCGGAAGGCGGAAGCGTCGTTGTTCTGCATGATCTCTGCCTCTTCTGTAGGAAGTTGTCGTCCCGTCAGAGGTGCGGGGGGTGTCAGCAGTGCGGTGGTGCGTGGGCGGTGCAGGCGGTGCGTGGGTGGTACGGGGTGGTGCGGGTGGTACGTGGGTGGGGCGATGGCGCAGGTGTACGGGACGGGGCCGGTCAGCCGGGCGGGACCGGCACGGTGGGTCCGGCGAGCAGCAGCAGCGACGGCACCCGGTCGGGAAAGCCCGCCCGCAGCAGCCCGTGTCCGATGCCCGCCAGCCCGGTCAGCAGCCCCGGGTGCGGCACCTGGCCGGGGGTTCCGCAGCGCGGCTTCGCCAGGTCGGCCGCCGCCAGCAGCGCCCCGGCCCGCTCCACCCAGCGGGTGCGGGCGCTGGACGGCTCGCCGAGGCGCAGGAGTTCGAGGACGCCGAGCTCGCCGTGGCACAGGCTGTCGTCCGGCGGCGGTTCGGACCGTGCGATGTCCGCCGCCGCCTCGCGCGCCCAGGCGGACAGCACCGGGTCGGCCCGCCCCGCCGGGCTGTCCAGCACGGCCAGCGCCACGCCCGTGCGGCCCCGGCACCAGGAGACGTCCGAGTCCACCGCGCCGACCGCGGCCCGCAGCGCGGCGAGCCCCGAGGCGCGGTACGGCTCGCCGCCGCCCGCCTCGGCGAAGCGCAACAGCGCCCAGCCGACCCCGGCGGCCCCGTCGGCGAACCCGGGGGAGTCCGGCAGCGGTGCCCCGCGCAGCAGCCCGGCGCAGCGTTCCGCCCCGCGCCACACGTCGGCCCGTCCGGTGGCCCGGTACCCGCAGAGCAGGCCGACCAGCCCGCCGGCCATGCCCCCGCGTACCCCGTACTCGCTCTCGGCGGCGGCAGCCGCACCGGTCAACCGCAGTGCGGGCAGCACCAGTTCGCCGAGGCGCGGGTCGTCCAGCGTGCCCGCGACCTGGGCCAGTACGTAGGCGATCCCGCCGAGCCCGGCGAAGGCGCCCGAGCCCACCGGGCCCAGATCGTCCGGGCGCGCGTGCAGCGCGTCCAGCAGCCCGGCGAGGGGCACCAGCGCGTCCCGGGCAGCCGTGGCGTACCGGTCCGCCCCGGTGAGCGCGGCCAACTGGGAGAGGAAGCATGCCGTACCGGTGTAGCCGCCCGCCACGTCGGCGGCCATCGGCCCCAGCCGCCAGTAGCGCTCGCCGAGCAGTTCCAGGCCGATCCAGTTCAGCCGGGTGGGCCCGGAGTAGGCCTGGGAGACCAGCTGGTCGCCGACCGAGCGGGCCGCCGCGAGCAGTTGCTCCGGCTCCGGCGCGGTCGCGGCCGTACGGGCCCGGCGCGGGCCGGGACCGGGCGCGTGGACGGGCTCGCGGGAGGTGGTCACCATCGCGGCGCGGATGATCCGCTCCTGGTCCTGGCGGTCCACCGGGTCCATGGCCGCCAGCTTCTCGCGGACCAGGGACAGCCCCGTCCGGGCGAGCGCCCCGGGCAGCAGCCGGCCGTTCCCGCTCCACAGGTCGGTGCGCTCGGGCAGGGCGGTGAACAGCGGCACGTCCCCCGACCAGAGCTGGGCGAGCTCCTCGTCCAGCAGGCCGGGCAGCGCGGAGGAGCCCAGGACGTCGGTGCCCAGCAGCGCGAACACCTCGTGCCGTTCGGCGGCGTCCTTCATCAGGTCCGGGTGTGTGGACTCGTCCAGGAGCGACGAGTAGACCCAGGTGGGCCGGGCCACCACCCGCACCTCGTCGTGCGCGAACCGCTCCAACAGCCCTCCCGGGCACAGGAGTTCGGCACGGGCTCCCCTGATCGCGGTGTATCCGGCGCGGAATCCGGCGCACAGCGCGCGGGTGAAGGAGGACGGGTCGGCGGGCGTTCCGGTCAGCCGGGGCCGGTTCGCCGACTCGCCGAACCGGGCCGTCCGGCGCACCAGCCGCATCCGGTCGGTCCCCGCGTCGGCCCAGTCGGCGCTGCGCACCGGGGAATCGGCCGCCTGCCCACCGCCGATCCCGGACATGTCGAGCGCAGTCTCGTCCCCGACGAGCAGCTGTGGCAGCAGCCCCACCCGGTGCACCGAGTCGTGCAGGGCGCGGGCCGCCGGATCGTCCGAGGCCGCGGCGGGCAGCGGCGGGTGGAACAACGTCTCGACGTCGACGAGCACCGGGTGCTCCCCGTCCGCGATCAGGTTCTCGTGGTGCAGGTCGGTGCCGTCCAGCGCGTGCAGCAGGGCCAGCAGCGCCCCCTGGCGCCGGTAGAAGATCTCGACCTGGCGGGCCGAGCGGCAGGGCCGTTCCGCGACGAACTCCACCCAGCCGTACGGACCCCGGTCCAGCAGGGCGAGCGTCCGCAGACCGGGCGTGCCGGGCAGCGCGTTGAACCACTGGACCAGCTCGTTGAAGTGCCGGTGCGCGGCGAGCGGGCGCGGCTTGTAGACCAGCCGGCCACCGTCCTCGAACCGGAGCAGCATCACGGTCCGCCCGCCCCGGTGACCGTCCCCGGCCCCGGGCACGACCCCCACCAGCCGCCCCCCGCCCGCGGCCCCCTCGGACCGGGCCCCCTCGGAGGGGGCTCCTTCGGGGGTGGTGCGGCTGCCCGGCAGCACCGGACGGTCCGCGGCGAACCGTACGAGCATCTCGGCCAGCGCGGCGGCGGCGTCGAGCGCGGTACGCGCCAGGATCCGGGCCAGTACGGGGTACGTGGTGCAGAGCGCGATCAGCCCGGACCGGGAACCGGTCAGCCGCAGGAAGTCCGTGAACCGGTCCTCGGAGGCGTCCCCGGCGAGCCGGCCGGCCCGCCGCGCCGTGTGCAGCTCCAGGACCAGCGTCCGGGCGGCGAGCCGCGCGAGCCGCCGGGCCAGGTGGCGCTCGAAGTCGTCGCGCACGGCGTCCAGGTCGGCGCACAGGTCCAGTCGCCGCGGCAGACCGTCCAGCATCCGCCGTGCCGCGCAGGCGGTGAACGGGGCGAGGACGCATTCGAATCCGCGCAGCCCCGGCCGGTCCGCCCGGTCGGCGATCGCCGCCTTCTCGGGAGCGGCGAAGACCGCGTCCCGGACGAACAGCGCCCAGTCCGGGGCGCGGGCGGGCGACTGCCCGGCGGTCAGCGCCGGCCGCCACCACGGGCCGTCCGCCCAGGAGTTGCCGGAAGCCCCGGACATCGCGGGCCGTTCGGCCTCCAGCAGGCCGACCGCATCGGCGGGAGCTCCCGCTGTCGCGGACGGGCGTGACGCGGAAGAGACGCGCAGCCGTTCGCCGCCGCCCGTATCGATCTCCGTCATCGCACCTCCTCGGTCCGGCACCGGCACCACCGGTCCGCCGGACCCCATACTTCCGGTGGAGGCTCCGTCGGGCATGGGGGCAACGCCCCCATCTTTCTGCCGGAACCCGACCGGAACCCGACCGGAACCCGACCGGAGACCGGAACGGGCCCCGATCCAGCCCTGGCTGGGACCCGGTCGAGGCTGCTCCCGGAGCGGTCGCGGGACCGCCGACGGGCCGTCACCGCGACCTGGCAGGGCCGTCATTGGGGCCGGGCGGAGCCGGCGGCGGAACCCCCGCGCCCACTGCCCCGCGCCCACTGCCCCGTGTGCTCGCCCCCCGCGCTCACCGCCCCCGCGGCGGCGCCGTCGAGCCCCGGACCATCAGTTCGGCCGCGATCGTGGCGATGCCGCCGGGCGGCGGGGCCTCCTTGCCCATGGCCAGCCGCCCCGCCCGCGCCCCCGCCTCGAAGAGCGGCAGCCGTACGGTCGTCAGCGCCGGCACCGCGTCCACCGAGAACGGCAGATCGTCGAAGCCCGCCACCGAGACGTCCTCGGGGATGCGCAGCCCGCGGTCCCGGATCGCCGCGCTCGCCCCCAGGGCCACCGTGTCGTTCGCGGCGACGACGGCCGTCACCTCCGGTTCGCGGCGCAGGAGTTCGACCGTGGCGTCGTAGCCCGACTGCCGGTCGTAGGGGCCGTGCACGACGAGCCGCCCCTCGTCGTACGCCTCGGCGGTGCGTGCCGCCGCGCCCGTACCGCCGCCGAGGAGCTTCGCCGCGTCCGTGCCGTCGCCGACGAGCCCCGCCGCGCGCAGCGCGTCGAGGTGCCCCTCCAAGCGGTGGCGGGTCGTCGTGCGCTCCGAGGGGCCCGCGACGTAGCCGATCCGCCGGTGGCCCAGCGCGAGCAGGTGCTCGGTGAGCCGACGTCCCCCGCCCCGGTTGTCGAAGGCCAGCGTGGCCACGACCGCCCCGCTGTCCGGCAGCGGGGGCCGCCCGCACAGCACCACCCGGGTGCCCGCGTCCGCGAGCCGGGCCAGCTTGGCGGACGTCGCGGCCCGGTGCGCCGGGTCCTCCACGGCACCCCCGGTCAGCACCACGGCCGTGGCGCGCTGGCGCTGGAGCAGGGTGAGATAGGTCAGCTCGCGCTCGGGCGAGCCGCCGGTGTTGCAGACGACGGCGAGCTTCTCGCCGCCCGCCCGGCCCGAACCGTCCCCCGGCCCGCCGATCTCGGTCTGCGCCGCCCCCGCCATGATCCCGAAGAACGGGTCGGCGATGTCGTTGACCAGGATGCCGACCAGGTCGGACGTGGCCGCCGCGAGCGAACTCGCCGGGCCGTTGAGCACGTAGTCCAGGTCGTCCACCGCACGCAGCACCCGCTCCCGGGTGGCCGCGGCCACGGGGTAGTTGCCGTTCAGCACACGGGAGACGGTCGCCGGGGACACCCGGGCGCGAGCCGCCACATCCGCCAGGGTGACTGTCATCGCTTTCCTCCGAGGAGTGACGAGGGGTGACGAGGAGTGAGAGGAGATGTCGTGGCGCCCCCTCTTGTCCGGATTGCTGTCGGCAGGCTAGCGTCATCCCCGATAGAAAGCGCTTGCTACGGTTGCATGGAGGAAGTTTCGTGACACGCAGGACAGTGCGCATCGCCATGAACGGCGTCACGGGTCGCATGGGGTACCGGCAGCACCTGGTGCGCTCGATCCTCGCGATCCGCGAGCAGGGCGGCCTCGACATCGGCAACGGCGACGTGCTGTGGCCCGAGCCCGTGCTGGTCGGCCGCCGCGCCCACGCGCTGGAGGAGCTGGCCGAGCGCCACGGCCTGACCGAGTGGTCCACCGACCTCGACGCGGTGCTCGCCGACGACAGCATCGACATCTACTTCGACGCCCAGGTCACCTCGGCCCGCGTCGAGGCGATCAAGAAGGCGATCGCCGCGGGCAAGCACATCTACACCGAGAAGCCCACCGCCACGGACGTCGAGGGCGCCCTGGAGCTGGCCCGCATCGCCCGTGACGCGGGCATCAAGCACGGCGTCGTCCAGGACAAGATCTTCCTGCCGGGCCTGCTGAAGCTGAAGCGCCTCATCGACGGCGGCTTCTTCGGCGAGATCCTCTCCGTGCGCGGCGAGTTCGGCTACTGGGTCTTCGAGGGCGACTGGCAGGAGGCCCAGCGCCCGTCCTGGAACTACCGGGCGGAGGACGGCGGCGGCATCGTCGTCGACATGTTCCCGCACTGGGAGTACGTGCTCCACGAGCTGTTC
Organism: Streptomyces sp. NPDC001732; assembly: GCF_053596315.1. Lineage (NCBI taxonomy): Bacteria > Bacillati > Actinomycetota > Actinomycetes > Kitasatosporales > Streptomycetaceae > Streptomyces > Streptomyces sp. NPDC001732. The sequence goes on along the minus strand of NZ_JBSFFY010000046.1, from coordinate 5,094 downwards.
GGCCGGGTCTCCACCGTCCAGGCGCACGTCCAGACGCACGTGCCGCAGCGCTGGGACGAGCAGGGCAAGCCGTACGCCGCCACCGCCGACGACGCCGCGTACGGCATCTTCCAGCTGGAGAGCGGCGCGGTCGCGCAGATCAACTCCTCCTGGACGGTCCGCGTCAACCGCGACGAGCTCGTCGAGTTCCAGGTGGACGGAACGCACGGCTCCGCCGTTGCCGGCCTGCGCAACTGCCGCGTCCAGCACCGCTCGGCCACCCCCAAGCCGGTCTGGAACCCCGACCTCCCGGTCACCGAGTCCTTCCGCGACCAGTGGCAGGAAGTCCCCGACAACGCCGTCTTCGACAACGGCTTCAAGGCCCAGTGGGAGCTCTTCCTGCGCCACATCGTGCTCGACGAGCCGTACACCTGGGACCTGATGGCCGGCGCCCGCGGCGTGCAGCTCGCCGAGCTGGGCCTGAAGTCCCACGCGGAGGGCCGCCGCCTCGACGTCCCGGAGCTCTCGCTGTGACCATCCACCTCCCGCAGGGCCCGTACGAGCCCCGCGCCACCCCGCTCGACCTCGCCCCCGGCGGCAGTCCGCTCGCCTCGCGCACGGTCTTCTCGGCGGCCCATGTCGTCGCCGACCCGTACGCCGACATCAGCCCCGACTCCCCGGCGGCCGTCGACTGGGACGCCACGCTCGCCTTCCGCCGCCACCTCTGGTCGCACGGCCTCGGCGTCGCGGAGGCGATGGACACCGCCCAGCGCGGCATGGGCCTGGACTGGGCCGGAGCGGCCGAGCTGATCCGCCGCTCCGCCGCCGAGGCGAAGGCGGTCGGCGGCCGCATCGCCTGCGGCGTCGGCACCGACCAGCTCACCGGCCCCGCCACCCTCGCCGAGGTGCGCTCCGCGTACGAGGAGCAGCTCGCCCTCGTCGAGGAGAGCGGCGCCCAGGCCATCCTGATGGCCTCCCGCGCGCTCGCCGCGGCGGCGCAGGGGCCCGAGGACTACCTGGAGACCTACGCGCACCTGCTGCGCCAGGCGTCCGAGCCGGTCGTCCTGCACTGGCTGGGCCCGATGTTCGACCCCGCGCTGGACGGCTACTGGGGCTCCTCGGACCTCGACGCCGCCACCGACACCTTCCTGAAGGTCATCGCGGAACACCCGGACAAGGTCGACGGCATCAAGATCTCCCTCCTCGACGCGGAGCGCGAGATCGACGTCCGCCGCCGGCTCCCGGGCGGGGTGCGCTGCTACACCGGCGACGACTTCAACTACCCCGAACTGATCGCGGGCGACGACCAGGGCTTCAGCCACGCCCTGCTCGGCATCTTCGACCCGCTGGGCCCCCTGGCCGCCCACGCGGTGCGGGTGCTGGACACCGGTGACGTCCAGGGGTTCCGGGACCTCCTCGACCCCACGGTCGAGCTGTCCCGCCACCTCTTCCAGGCACCCACCCGCTTCTACAAGACGGGCGTGGTGTTCCTCGCCTGGCTGGCGGGCCACCAGGACCACTTCACCATGGTCGGCGGCCTGCAGTCCGCCCGCTCGCTGCCGCACCTGGCGAAGGCGTACGAACTCGCGGACCGGCTGGGCCTGTTCCCCGACCCGGAACTGGCCGAATCCCGGATGCGCGCCCTGCTCGCGGTCAACGGAGGCACCCGATGAGCGACGGCCGCCTCTCCATCAACCAGGAGACCATCAAGCAGTGGTCGCTGCCCGAACTGGCCGAGGGCTGTGCCGAGGCGGGCATCGACAAGGTCGGCCTGTGGCGGGGTCCCGTCCAGGAGCACGGCGTCGAGCGCACCGCCGCCCTCCTCGCCGATCACGGCCTGTCCGTCACCAGCCTCTGCCGGGGCGGCTTCTTCACCGCACTCGACCCGGCGGAACGGGCCCGCGCCCTGGACGACAACCGCGCCGCGATCGACGAGGCCGCGGCCCTGTCCACGGACACCCTGGTCCTGGTCTCCGGCGGCCTCCCGGCGGGCAGCAAGGACCTGCACGGCGCCCGTGAACGCGTCGCGGACGCCCTGGGGGAGCTGACCCCGTACGCGGCCGAGCGCGGCGTGCGCCTCGCGATCGAACCGCTGCACCCGATGTTCGCCTCGGACCGCTGCGTCGTCTCCACCCTGTCCCAGGCCCTGGACGTCGCGGAACGCTTCCCGGCCGAGCAGGTCGGCGTGGTCGTCGACACGTACCACATCTGGTGGGACGACCAGGCGCCCGCGCAGATCGCCCGCGCGGGTGCGGGCGGCCGCATCCACTCCTTCCAGCTGGCCGACTGGATCACCCCGCTCCCGGCCGGCGTCCTGCTCGGCCGGGGCCAACTCGGCGACGGCGCGGTGGACTTCCGGTCCTTCCGCTCGCTCGTCGAGGCCACCGGCTTCGACGGCCCGATCGAGGTGGAGATCTTCAACGAGGGCCTCTGGGCCCGCGACGGCGCCGAGGTCCTCGCGGAAGTGGCGGCCCGATACGCCGAACACGCCTGCTGACGAGCCGCTTTGCCGACGCCCCCCGGCACCGGGTAAAGAGATCGTCAAGGCGTGCAACCGTTCGGCACCCCGCCGAGTCATATCTGGCGTCGGGTGCTTCCGGGGAGGGATCTGGGGGGATCGGGAAGCCCTGACGGAGGGGGAAAGCGAGGGGGGTCCGGTCGTTCGACCGGACCCCGTTTCGTGTTCCCGGGGGCTCCGCTCCCACGAGGGAGCCCCCGGCCACGACATGACCCCCGTCAGGAGCCCGAGGCACCCCGGAAAGCCGCCTGGAGGAGCTCCGCCGCCTCGATGTCACCGATCTGCGCGTAGCCGGTGTCGGTCAGCTTCTCGTCGGCGAGCCGGAGGAGATCCGTCGGCTCCCAGCGCAGCTCCGCCGTGAACGCCTCGTCGTGCTGCTCCGACTTGAGCAGACGCCGCCGCAGCACGGGCCCCGAACGGTCGGCCGCCACGTGGTAGGAGATCCGGCCCTTGGCGTCCAGGGCATCCAGCACGCGCCCGTCGAACGTGAGGAAGGGCCGGTCCGCGAGGTGGTTCCCCGGGCCGCGGGGCCTGACGGACACACCGGTCAGGTCGAGGAGCCCGGCCCCGTCCTGGAGGAACTCGCCACCCCGCTCGTAGAAGAGGACCAGGGGCTCGTAGAGATCGGGCAGGTCCGGCAGCGCGACATCGCCCCGCTCGCGGAGCGCCGCGAACCGCACCGCGGCCCCACAGGTCTTCCGGGCGTCGTACGCGACCTTCTTGAGGCCCTCGTCGAGCGCCGCGGCGAGCTCCGGCGGGAGCTGGAAGTCCTTGTCGGCGTACCGCGTGACGTCGAAGAAGGGCCATTCGGCCTCGGCGCCGTACGCCTGGGCCCACAGCGCGGCCCGCCGAAGGTACTCGTGCATCAGCAGACGGCGGGACTGCGCGTGCTCGAAGGCGTGGTCCCAGTCGCCGGACCAGTCGGCCGCGCGCAACCTCTCCAGCAGGGCGAGCGTCGATCCATCGGTCATTTAAAGGTCCAGTCCCTTCGAACGGAGCTCCTGGAAGGCAGCCTCCATCACCTCGTCGATGTTCGAGAGGTCGGTGGCCAGCTCGATCTTCGGCGCATCGAGCCCCAGCCCCTCCCACTGGGCGAACCCGCCCCTGCGCTCACTCACCGTGAGCTCGTGGGCCCCCGCGTCCGCCCAGCTTTCGGGCCAGGCGCGGTAGTGGCCGTCGGCGACACCGTTCACCATGTCGACCTCCCACGAATTCGCGTTGTCGAACACGTAGGGGAGCCCTGCCTCCATGAGGTGGCTTTCCATGTACTCATGAGCGATGAGGCGCTGGAGTTTGAGCGCCTCGTCCGCGTCCAGGCTACGCTGCCCGGCCGCCTGCCAGAGATCGCCGATGTCGTCGCGCGGGGTGAAGAGCCCTTCCCTGGCCATGCCCTTCTCCACGACGACCACGTGCTCGGTGCGGAACAGGTGCGTCTTGACCCGCTGGAGCACGGCCGGGTCGATGCCGGTGTTCCCGGAGATCGCCGGAATGTCCACCGAGTCGGGGGTGGCCCGGATCTCGTCGTAGACCCGCCCCGCGTGCGGGGAGGGCTCGTCGACGTAGCGCGCGCCGTCCGCCCTGGGCTCGGTCAAGGGCTCCGACGGCGGACGGTCGAGGCTGCTGACGTGCTCATCGGGCACGTCGGGGCCGTCGCCGTGGCCGCCGGTGTTGTCCGGGGTGTGGTCGCCGCCGTTGCCGGGCCCGTCGCCGGGGCCGTCGTTGTGGCCGCCTCCGCCGGGGCCGTCGTTGTGTCCGCCGGGTCCGTCGCCGCCGGTGGGGGGCGGGTCCTGGTGTCCGCCTCCGCCGTTGTTGTGACTGCCGTCGCCGGTGTGGGTGTTGGGGCCGGGGCCGTCGTTGCGGGGGCCGCCGGTGGGGGGTTCGTGGCTGTTGGAGGGGCCGTGGCCGAGGTCGTCGGCGCGTCCGCCGGGCATGTTGTCCCCGGGGCGACCGCCGGGGAAGTTGTCCCCGATGTTGCCGTTGGGGAGGTCGTCCCCGATGCGGCCGAGGTCGCCGAGGCCGGTGGGGTCGCTGCCCAGGCGGATGATGTCCTCGGGGTTGCGGCCGCCGACGCCGGCCAGGACGGGTTCCCTGACGGGGCTGTTGGTCTGCGGGGCGGGGTTGTTGGTGTGCGGGTCGGTGTCGGTGTGCGGGGTGGTGGGGCTGGGCGACCCCTCCTTGGGGGCGTCCTTGCCGTGCTGGACGACGTCGCCGTTCTTGTCGAGGAGGTTGCCGTCGCGGTCGACGTACTGGATGGGGTTGTCGGGGGAGGTGGGGAGCTTGGTGGTGCCCTCGGGCAGGACGGGGGTGTCGTCGGGGAACTTGACGTTGCCGTCGGGGAGCTTGATCCCGCCCTCGGGGATCTTGGCGCCGTCGGGGAGGTGGAAGGTGCCGTCGGGCAGCATGGTCGCGCCGTCGGGCAGGGTGACGACGTCGTCGGGGAGTTTGGGGATGTCGATGGTGCCGATGCCCTTGAGGCCCTTGGTGATGTCGCCGATCTTGGACAGGCCGGTGCCGGCGCCCTTGGCGATGTAGGTCATCGGGTCGATGAACTTGCCGGTCTTGCCGGCGACGGAGAGGACCTTGGCGACGGCGCCGGC
>NZ_JBSFFY010000045.1:0-52988 GCF_053596315.1 Streptomyces sp. NPDC001732 | reverse complement strand
GGTCTTGGCCTCGCCGGGGTAGAGGTCGGCGGCCCGGCGCATCGACAGGCCGGGCAGGTAGGCGACCCGGCAGCCCGATGGGCGGGCGGCGGCGACCAGCGGGCTGCCGTCCTGTTCGCGCTCACCGGTGCGAAGGACGGCGAGCGCGAGGCCCGGCGGACCGGCGCGCACCCGCTCAAGCCGCCGCAGCAGATCACCGGGTCGATCGACCAGACCCTCAAGGGCCGACCGGACCCGGAACGCCACGGCGGCAAGAGCACAGTCGGCTAGGAACGGACCTCGCGATTCCGGAGCCCGCGAGGGTCGATGACCTCGCGGATGAGCCGGAGTTCCTCGTCGTTCGGTACCCGGGTCCGGGTGGCGGAGTCCGCGTCGATGTCGAAACCCGTGTTCTCCCGGACCTCGTCGACCGTGACGCCGGGATGCACCGAGCGGATGCGGAGCCGGCCGTCGTCTCCGTAGTCCAGCACCGCCAGATTCGTGATCACCACGCCCAGGTCGTGGAACCTCAGCGCCTGACCGGCGTGCGCACGGGCCCGGTCGTTCCCCACGCCGGACACGACGTCGACCTTCTCGACGAAGGTCCTCGCAGTGTGCTGCGGAACCCAGTAGTCGGTGCGGTGGTTCACGGTGTTCCCCGGCGCCCCGCGGACTCCGATGAGCTGTCGGGTGGGGCGTTGCCAGTCGCCGATGAGGGAGATGTTCTGGTTGCCGTACTGGTCGATCTGGCTGGCGCCCATCATGCTCTGCCGACGACCGGTGGCGACGATGTCCAGGACGAGCCGGAAAGGCACCCAGCTTTCGATGACGCCGCCGGCGGCAGCGGTCCGGCCGAGTGGCGGCGGTTCGCTCATGAAGAAGGCCTCTCCGTCGGAGAGGACCAGGTCGGGGGAGGTCGTCAGGCGCGCGAGCCGGGCCCCGATGGAGGGGAGCGTGCCGACCGCGTGGGCCAGTACCTCGCCGGCGCCGCGCCAGGCGTCGGCACAGGCTGCGGCGCAGACTTCTGCTCGGGTGATTTCCATGGTCAGCCCTCCTCTCCGCCACGGTCCCGGGACGCGTGGAACTCCGCGACGGCCGCGTGGTACTCCCGCTCATTGCCCTGAAGGAACCTCTTGCGGAACAGCTGCCAGGAATCGGGGTCCTTGGCGGCGGACGCGTAGTGCGACTGGAATGTCTCGTCCCGCCCGTAGTCGGGTTCGCAGGAGGTGAAGTGCGCGCCCCGGGGCGCCTCGACCACCCCGGTGACGAACATGCGACTGATCAGCAACGACTGCGCAGGTGCGTCGGTGAGCAGCTCGTCGGTGGCCACGATCTTCTCGGCGCTGACGTAACAGCGGTCCGCGGCCATCGCATAGAGGTCGTCGAAGTACGGGTCCGGACCGAAGTACTGGGCGTTGCCCGCCGGATCCGCGCGGTTCACATGCACGAGCGCGACATCGAGGTTGAGGGCCTTCATCGCGACGTACTCCTCGTCTGCGTACGGGGAGGCGATCGTCGTGAGGTCCGGGTTCATCGCCAGCACGTCCGAGCCGAGTCCGGCCCGGATGGGCAGGAAGGAGAGCCGATTGGCGGCCGCGCGCAGGCCGGTGACGAACATGCCCTCGTCGTACTCCGCGGTCTCGACGGCGCCGCGCTCCCGCGCCGCCCGGAAATGCGGATCGAGCGCGATGCTGTCCAGCGAGACGAAGCCGTAGACGAGCTTGCGCACCTTGCCGGCCGCGCAGAGCAGTCCCACATCCGGGCCGCCGAGCGAGACGACGGTCAGGTCCTTCACCTCGCTGCGGAGGAGCTCGCGCACCAGGGCCATCGGCTTCCGCCGGGATCCCCATCCGCCGATTCCGATGGTCATGCCCGACTCGATCGTCGAGGCGAAGTCCTCGAGGGGCATCGACTTGTTGCCCATGAATCGTTCCTTTCACGCCTCGGGGATCGCACCGGCCGGCGCGATCCTAACCTAGCGCTTGCTTGCTTGAAGCGTAGCACGGGCCCCGTCCACCGGCTGTGGGCGAAAGCCTCGCCGGCCGCTCTATCAAGCAAGCGCTTGATAGGTTAGGTTGGCCTGTGCAGGCGAATCCGGGCAAGGAAGGCGAAGAAATGGTCGGTGTTGCCGAACACGCCGTCGTCACGGGCGGCAGCAGTGGGATCGGTCTCGCGGTGGTGCAACGGCTCCTCGCCAGGGGGCTCAATGTCACCGTTCTGGATCTGCAACCCCTGCTCTCCCGGCCCGAGTCGGCCGGAGGCGGGATCCTCCAGGAGTTCCCTGTCGACGTGACGGACGAGGAAGCGGTCCAGGCCGTCCTTGCCCAGGCCGCGAAGCGGGCGGGAGTGCCCACCCGGCTGGTCACCAGCCACGGGATCCGCGGTGCCTACGTGCCCGCCCTGGAGTTCGGCCTCCAGACCTGCCGGCGCGTGCTGGACGTCCATGTGGTGGGCACGCTGGTGATGGCCCGCTCGATGGTGAAGGCCATGGACCAAGCCGCCGACGGTGACCCCTTGCCGGGGTCGATCGTGCCGGTCTCCTCCACGACGGCGTACGGCGGCTGGGCCAACCAGGCCGACTACGGGGTGGCGAAGGCCGCTGTCCGTCAGCTCACCGAGAATCTCGCCATCGAGTGGGCGCCGCGCGGCGTCCGCGTGAACAGTGTCGCCCCCGGGCACACACTGACCCCGATGGTCCAGGAGATGATCGGCCAGGGCTACGACGTGAGCGCCACCGAGACCCGGACACCGCTGGGGCGGCTGTGCTCCCCGGACGAGACGGCCGCCGCGATCGAGTTCCTGCTGCTCGACGCGTCCTTCTCCACGGGAGTGTGCATGCCCGTGGACGGCGGGTGGACGGTGGTCGGCAGGTGAGCGGCGGCATGCGGGCGTGGAAGGCCAACGGAGTCCGGGTCTACCGGGAACTCGCGAGGCGCTCCCTCGCCACACTGCGCGAGGCGATGCCGTTGGAGGCGGTCGAGCCGGCCCGCAGGCGCGTCAGCACCGGCCGCGAGGTGTCGATCCCGCTGCACGAGATGCACAGGGCGGCCAAGTGAGCACGGCGGAGCGTGAACGCATGGTCGAGGCCACCCGCGCGCTGGCCCATGCCGTCGGGGTGGCGGAGGTTCCCGGCGAGGACCTCGCCGCGGCCACCGAGGCGGTCAGGGCCGTGAGCCGGGCGCTGGAGAAGCAGACCCGGAAGCGCTGCGTCGTGGAACCCTTCGCCAGTACCGCCGAGAGCCGGCAGGTCGTGCTCGACAGGTACAACCCGGGACTGATCCCACTTGAGGTGCACTTCCTCGATGACGGCACCGCCGCAGCCACCATCACCATGAACGCCCTGCACCGGGGCCCCACGGACTCGGTGCACGGGGGAGTGGGCGCACTCCTGATGGACGACCTCCTCGGAATCCTCGTGCGGTCCAAGAAGCTCCTGTGCGTGACCGGGACGCCGAACGTGCGCTACCTGGCGCTCACCCCGCTCGACCGGCCGCTCGAACTCGGGGCCAGGCTCGTGGCCCACTCGGGGCGCAAGGTCACCGCGGCGGGATGGATCGAATGCGCCGGAGTGAGGAGGGTCGAGGCCGACGGACTGTTCATCGAGGTGGCTCGTCGCTGAGGGTTGCGGGACAGCCCTTGGCCAGGCCCGGCAAACCGAAATGGCCTCGACCCGTGTGCAGGGTCGCGGCCATTTCGGTGAGCGGCGTTCGGTGGGCGGCTACTCCGCGCGGAGGCCGCCGTGCAGCACGGTGAGGTACTGCGCCGCGACGGTTCCGGGCTTGTACTTGCCGCCCGGGCGGTACCACCGCACGGCGGACCAGACGGTGTCCCGGATGAACCGGTAGGTCAGGCTGACGTCGACGTCGGCCCGGAACACCCCGGACTTCTGCCCCGCCCTGAGCACCCGCAGCCAGATCTTCTCGATCTTCTTGCCGATCTCGTCGACGTACTCGAAGCCGGGCTGGCGACTGAGCATGGTCGATTCGTTCTGGTAGAGCGCCACGGCAAACGGTGTGGTGTGGATGGCGTCGAAGGAATGCCTGATCAGCTCGTCGAGGATCTGCTCCGGGTTCTCCCCCTCCTTCTCGATCGCGGTGAAGCGCTCGAGGAGCCGGCCGAGGAAGTCACGGAGGATCTCGTCGAGCATTTCCTCCTTGGAGCTGAAGTGGTGGTAAAGGCTGCCCGACAGGATGCCCGCCTCGTCGGCGATGTCCCGGACGGTCGTCTCGGCGTAACCTCGAGTGGCGAACAACTCGGCAGCTATGCCCAGCAGCTCGCCACGGCGGTCCGAGCCGCTGTTCCCACCGGCCCTGGAGCCGGCCTTCCTGGCCGCTGTCTGCACGGGCCGCCTTGCCGCCATGTTGTTCGTCCCTCCTAGCGGGAGACTGTGCGTCCCCCCAACAAGCACTTGTTTAAGTCTGCCACAGGGCCTGTACGGGATGCGGTTCGGTGCACCGTGATGCACCGTCGGCGCCCCGCCCGATGCGCCGGCCGCGCCGCGCGGTCAGTGGCACGGTAGTCAGTCGTCAATTAGTATACCAACCAAGCATTTGGTCAATTCGGAGGAGCCACGTGAGCAGTGCCGCAACCCCACTGACCATCCCCCGCCTCCTCGCGGACGCGGCGGCGAAGTACCGAAGGCACCTGGCCGTCGTCGACGGTGACATCCGCGTCAGCTACCAAGAACTGGCCGACCTGGCCTTCCGGGCCGCCCGAGCCTACGTCGCAACCGGCATCCGCCCGGGGGACCGCGTCGCGATCTGGGCGCCGAACCGGATCGAGTTCATGCTCGCCATGCTGGGGGCCCAGTCGGCGGGCGCGTCGGTGGTCCCGATGAACACGCGCTACCGCGGTCACGAAGCCGCCGTCATCCTCAGGCGGTCGAGGGCTTCGGTGCTCGTGCCCGCAGGAGGATTCCTCGGCAACGACTTCGGGGCGATGCTGCGTGCCGCCGTGGCCGGGGAAGCGGACCCGGGCGAGGCCGGGCCCGTACCGGGCCTTCCCGAGCTGAAGACCGTGGTCGACATCACCGCCACGCGGTCCTCGGCCGACACGCCGGCCTGGCCGGACTTCCTCCGTCGCGCCGATGCGGTCCCGTCCGGGCGGGGGGTGGAGATCGCCGACGCCGTGACTCCCGAGGACGTCTGCGACATCTGTTCACCTCGGGCACCACGGGCGTGCCCAAGGGCGTGATGAGCGCCCACCGCCAGACCATCGGCGTGGCCCGGGTCTGGGCCAAGGGCGCAGCACTGAGCCCGGCCGACAACTACGGGATAGTGAACCCGTTCTTCCACGGCTTCGGTTACAAGGCGGGCATGATCGCCGCGCTCGCCGCCGGCTCCACGATCTACCCCCTGCCCACGTTCGACGCGGACCAGATCCTCGAACTGATCGGCTCCGCCCGGATCTCCGTGCTCCCCGGTGCGCCCACGATCTTCACCTCCCTCCTCGACCATCCGCGGCTGCGGGAGTTCGACCTCGGCTCGCTGCGCTTCGCGATCGCCGGGGCGGCAACGGTTCCCGAGTCCCTTTTCCGGAGGATGCTCGACGAGCTGGGATTCGAGGCCGTGGCGCAGGCCTACGGTCTGACCGAGTGCGTCGTGGCCACCCAGTCCCGTCCGAACGAGGACCCGGCACACGTCGCGGAGACGACCGGCCCGGCCGTCCCGGGCATCGAGATCCGTGCCGTCGACGCGGACCGGAAGGACGTGCCCGTGGGCCAGGACGGCGAGATCCTGCTCCGAGGCGACAACGTCATGCTCGGCTACTTCGAGGACGAGGACGAGACCCGTGCCGCGATCGACGCCGAGGGCTGGTTCCACACCGGAGACGTGGGCCGGCTCGACGAGCACGGCTGTCTGAAGATCACCGACCGCATCAAGGACGTGTTCATCGTCGGCGGCTTCAACGTCCACCCCGCCGAAGTGGAAAACACCCTGGGTGCCCACCCCGACATCTCCGAGTCGGCGGTCGTGGGCATTCCCGACGAGCGGCTGGGCACAGTGCCGTGCGCCTACGTCGTGCCCCGTCGTGGCGCCCAGCCCTCGGCGGAGGACATCATCGCCTTCTGCCGGACCAGGCTGGCGAACTTCAAGGTGCCCCGCAAGGTCGTGCTCATCGGAGAGTTCCCCAGAAACGCCAGTGGCAAGATCCTGAAGAGGGATCTGCGAGGCGGGGCACCGGCCGACTGAGCCGTGGCGGCTCGACCCCGGTCGGGTCGAGCGCCACGGCTCGGTGTCCTGCCCGATTCAGCTCAGTCGTTCCAGGACCAGGGCCATGCCCTGGCCGCCGGCGACACACATGGTCTCCAGCCCGAACTGCTCGTCCCGCTCCTGCAGCGCGTGGATCAGCGTGGTGGCGATCCGGGCCCCGGTCATCCCGAAGGGGTGACCGAGGGCGATCGCGCCGCCGTTCACGTTGACCTTCTCCGGGTCGGCCCCCAGCTGCCGGACCGACGGGATCGCCTGCGCGGCGAAGGCCTCGTTGATCTCGAACAGGTCGATGTCGTCCACTGCGAGACCGGCCCGGTCCAGCGCCTGGAGGCCGGCCTCGACCGGGCCCAGGCCCATGATCTCCGGGCTCAGCGCCGACAGGCCGGTGGAGACGATCCGCGCCAGCGGCGTGAGTCCCAGTTCGGCCGCCCGGCGGTCGCTCATGACGACCAGCGCGGCCGCCCCGTCGTTCAGCGGGCAGCAGTTCGCGGCGGTGACCGTACCGCCCTCCCGGAACACCGGCTGCATGGCCGAGACCTTCTCCAGGGTCACGCCCTTGCGCGGTCCGTCGTCGGACGTCACCACGGTGCCGTCCGGCAGGGTGACCGGTGTGATGTCCCGCTTCCAGAATCCGCGTGCGTCGGCCGCTTCCGCGAGGTGCTGGCTGCGGACCGCGAACTCGTCCTGCTCGCGCCGGGAGACCCCGCAGATCCGGGCCACGTTCTCGGCGGTGTCGCCCATCCCGATGTAGACGTCGGGCAGCTCGCCCGCCGGGCGCGGGTCGGTCCACTCGGCGTCCTGGTCGCCGGCTCGGCGCAGGGTGCGCCGGGCCGCCTCGGAGTACGCCGGGTTACGGGTGTCGGGCATGCCGTCGGCCTTGCCCCTGCCGAACCGGGAGACCATCTCCACCCCGGCCGACACGAACGCCCGGCCCTCACCGGCCTTGATGGCATGGAACGCCATCCGGGTGGTCTGCAGCGACGAGGAGCAGTACCGCTGGACCGTGGTCCCGGGGACCTTGTCCAGGCCGAGCCGCAACGCGATCATCCGGCCCAGGTTGTAGCCCTGTTCGCCGGCCGGCTGGGCACAGCCCACCATCAGATCCGCTATCTCCTTCGGATCGAGCTCGGGCACCTGCGCAAGCGCGGCCCGGACCATCTCCGCGCCCAGGTCGTCGGGGCGCAGGTCCTTGAGCGATCCCTTGTGGGCCCGCCCGATGGGTGAGCGTACGGCGGAGACGATGACTGCCTCAGGCATGACAGGGTTCCCTTTCACGGTTCGAGCTTGCTGGTACTCAGCAGCCCCTTGTTCGGAGCGTGCTGCAAGAAGGCCGGCCACTCGCCGCCACCGTCGACGTTCAGGACGGCACCGGTGATGTGACTCGCGAGCGGGGAGGCGAGCATGACGCAGGCCGCTCCGACGTCGCCGGGCCGGGCGAAGACTCCCCGTGGGATGGTCGCCGCGACCCTGGCGGCCTGCTCCGGGTCGCCGTAGTGGTCCGTCGACCCGGGCGTCTCCACCAGCCCGGAGCTGATCGCGTTGACGCGAACCCGGGGTGCCCATTCCACGGCCAGGCTGGTGGTGAGGCTCTCCAGGGCGGCTTTGGCCGCGCCGTAGACGGCGGTGCCGGGGCTGGGCCGCCGGGCGCTGATGGAGGTGATGTTGAGGACCACGCCGCCGTCGCTCTGCGCGTTCATGACGGGGAAGACGGCCTGGGAAACAAAGGCCGCCGACAGGAAGTTGAGCTCTGTGATCCTGCGGTGAAAGCGCGGGGAAGCGGTCGCGAAGTGCGCGAAGGGCGCGCCGCCCGCGTTGTTCACCGCGACGTCGATCCGGCCCCGCCGTGCGGTGATGTCATCGACCCACCGTGCGACCTGTTCCTCGTCGCGGACGTCCACCTGGCTGAAGTGCGCCGACTCGCCGTCGACCGACCGTGTGGAATCCGGGATGCTCCGCCCGCAGATCTCGATGTGCGCGCCGGCCCGCAAGAACATCTCGACGATGCCGTCGCCGACCCCCTTGGCGCCACCCGTAACCAGGACGACCTTTCCGGACATGTCCACCTGGAGCGACACGCCGACTCCTTTCGTCATACGTGCGAGAGGCCGCCGCGCTACAGCTCCCGGAGGGCAATCGCTCCCGCCCCGGGGACACCGTCCGTGCCTTCACCGAAAGCCGCGGCGGTCATTGTGAGTTGTTCGCCCGGGGGACGTGGCACCAACCCGTCCGCCATGCGCACGGGAGCACACCCTAGCCAACGAACCAACCAAACGCTAGGTTTGTCATCATCCGATGTTCCACCCGGCATCCCGGCGCGAAGCGCTCGGTCGTCGCCCCGGCCGCAGCCGGAGCGACGGCCGAGCCCCCTCCGGCCTGCGACGGGGTACCGGCACTCGCGAACCGGCACGCGCAGACGAAGGGCAAGGGCCGGTCCGGTCTTCTTCGTGCCCAACCAATTGCTTGCTTTAGCGCTTTCAGTGCTGCGTCAGTCGGCACCGAAGGAGCACCCGTGGAACCTCACAACCAGCAGCGCGAGATGCACTTCGCCGTGTTCGCCCAGGGACTGGGCGCAGCACACTCCGTGTGGAAGTCCCCACGCACGTCACCGGAGGCGGTCCACACCCTCGCACACTGGGCAGAGGTGGCGCGGACCGCCGAGGAGGGCAAGCTGGACGCGATCTTCATCGCCGACGCCCTCACCCTGGCCAAGTCCATCGGCTCCGACGCGAGCGAACGTCCGGACCCGGTGTCCGTCCTGTCCGCCCTGGCGGCCGTCACCTCGCACATCGGCCTCATCGGCACCAGTTCGACCACCTACAACGACCCGTTCACGGTCGCCCGGCAGTTCGCGAACCTCGGCGATGTCCGTCATCTCCGTCCCCAGCGGGGGGAAGTCGGCGGTGGCCAGGTCGATGATCGCCTGGACCTCGGGACGGGGCCGGCTCACGCGTCCGCCCCCTTCCGGGGGAAGGCCGGCATCCGTCCGGCCGACGCCCGGCCGTCCACCGGGAGTTCGGTGCCGGGCAGGTACGACGAGTCCTCGAAGGCGAGGAACGCGACGAAGCGGCGGGCCTTCGCCCCGAGGGCGGCGAACGGCCGGGTCTCGGCCTCGCCCGTGCCGTGTGGCTCGCCCATGCTGCGTGCCGCACCCGTGACCAGCGCGACCTTTCCTGTCAGACCGACGGACATCAGCGGTTCTCCTGGTTGCGGATGCTCGGAAGAGGCCTCGTGTCCCGCCGGCACGGGGCGTCCGTCAAGCCTGCCCGTACCGGGCCCTCGGCGGCAGTGTCCTTTCCCGGTGAGCGGGAAGCTCCTCGGGGCCCGGCACCAGAAGGTCAACCCGCGCACCCCGCGGCACAACGGCAAGGCAGAGGGGTGCAACCGCATCCTGCCCGAAGAGTTCCTCTGTGCCCGGACCTGGACGTCAGAACAAGAACGTGCCGATGCGCTCGCCTTCCGGAAAGTCCACTGCAACTGCCACCACCCGCACGCCGCTGCCGGAAATCTTCCACCAGCAGCTCAACTCCGCGACAGCCTCACCAACGTCATGTCCTCGTACGCCTGGTCCTGCTCCCCTCATGCACCTGACGTGGCGTCAGTCGAGTCGGCATCTGATCGGCATCGGTCCCCGCACATTCCGAGGCGGGTGTCCGAGCGGATGCGTGGTCGGTGACGTCACAACAGCCTGGTCGGCACGGAAACGCGGGCAGGGAACCCTCTCGTCGGAGCGAAGCGATGTTCCTCGCGACCATCGAGTCAGAGGTGTGCCCAGGTAGAGTGAAAGCCGCCCTTGACCTGCAGAAAGCAGGCAGGGAGCTGTCTTCCAGGAGTCCAAGATGCTGCGTACTCTGTTCAAGTCCAAGATCTAGCGGTTGGGTGTTTTTGCAGGTCAGAGGTGTGATGGCCCCGCTCGGGTCAGCAAACGGTCAGCATCGGGCGCGGGAGCGTCCCGGCTTGCTGACCTGGTGGCCGCCATGACGGGGGACCTGCAACACAGGTGCCCGGCTCCCGCTCGGGAGGTTCGCTGCGTGACTCGACAGCTCGTCCGCGGCATGGGTCCTGAGAGAGCGGGCTGCGTTCGGGGCCGAAGCTGCGTGCCATATGGATGCCGCCTGTCCCCTCCGGCCGCGACCTCGCCCGCCCTGGTGTCCTTCTCGTCCACTGCGCCGGCGCCATGGGCCTCGGCTTCGGCACCGTCGTCATTCCCGACACCGAGACCGAAGCCGCAGCCGACTCCACCGCGGCGGCCCTCCGCGTGTCCTGCTGCATCATGATCACCCGTGCCCGCGGGCGGGGCTGGTCCTGGGTCGGCAGGGCGGCCGGTTGCCGCGCGCTGCCTGGGGGCTGCGCGGGTAGGCCATGATGCGCTGAGCGCCCACTGGGTGAGATGTCCGAGGGAGTGGCGGGCGGCGCCCGACCCGTACGTACGCCAGGGGAGCCCCGTATCCACCGTGCAGCCGCCTCCCAGCAGCGATATTGGATGCATGGACACGACGATCACCGCCCCCCGCGCCGAGGTGCTGCGGGACCGCTACCGCAGCCGACTGCCCGAGCGCTTGCAGGAGCTGGCCGGCCCCGTCGAGGGCAACGTGGACCTGCCGCTCCACATCGTCCGGTCCGGGCGGACGAGCTACGGTCTGGACCGTCCGAAGTCCCGCATGACGTTCTACCGGACCGTCCTCGCCGAAGGACTGAGTGAGGACCTGGTGGCCCTCCTGCACCACCGGCTGCTCACCGAGCAGTGGCCCGTGCTGCGGCGCTTGATCAGTCCCTACATCCGCGAGGTCTGGGAGGACGCCTTCCCCGAGCTGCTCCGCACCGCTCCGGCCGACCCGACCGCCGCGTGAAGCTCACTCCGCTCCACGAGCGTCTCCTCGCCGACATCCTCGACCTCGGTTCCCCTACCCTCTGGTCCTCACCGGCGGATACGCCGTGCAGGCCCACGGCCTGGTCGAACGCTTCAGCCGTGACCTCGACGTCGCCACCGAGAACCCCGCTCCGATGCAGGAGATCGTCGCCTCACTCACAGCAGGCCTCAGCGCGCGCGGATGGCGGACCACGCACGTCCAGACCGATCCGCTCAGCGGCCGGTTCCTCGTCACCGGTCCGGCCACCGGCGAGGAGTGCGAGGTCGACGTCCTCAAGGAGGCGTTCTGGGCTCCGCCCGCCCAGACCCCCTACGGTCCCGTTCTTTCCCTCGACGACGTGATCGGCACCAAGGTCCGTGCCCTCGCCGACCGCGGCACCGTCCGCGACCTCATCGGCCGTGGGCGAGTTCATTGACCGTGCCTTCCACCCCGAGCGCACGGCGTATCGGATCTTCCACTCGGGGGTCTGCTGCTCGGCGCGGGCGCGAAGCTCCAGGTCTCGGAGTTCGCGTGGGGGAAAGCCCACGGTGCGGACGCTTTCCCGTGAGGTGGTGCACTGGGTGCGGGCGGGGCAGGGCTGACACTGGCCCTTGGTGAATTTCGCCACGACCAGCGGGGCCGCGGTGGGTGAGGACGTCGGGTACGGGCCGTGCCGGCCCCGGCTGTCGTGAGTGGTGGCCGCGGTGGTCGCCACGTCCGTGATCACGTTGGGGGCGTCCGGGGCACGGGTCTCGGTCAGATGAGCGGAGAATCCCCTCCAGCTGATGATGTGTCCGTGCCGTGCATAGCGGGCCGGGGTGTCGTAGGGCGAGACGATCGCCCGGGACGAGGGCGGCAGCCCCGGTCCGCCGTCCTCGTCGGTGCGCCAGAGCAGGCGGCTCGCGGCGTCGCGGTAGTAGTAGTTCTGCACCATGATCTGGCGCAAGGCCTGGACGCGGGGGCCGGACGCCCGGCCTGTCCCGTGCTGGTAGAGGTGTTCCAGGAGCCGGACAGCGTCGTCGCCGGTGGCGAGGATCCTGGCCTTGGGCCTGGTGGGGTTCTTGCCCAGGCGGACGGGCCGTCCGTAGCGGTGCCCCCACTCCTCGTCTATCAGGCCGTCCAGCAGGTGCCCGACGGTGCCGGCGACCTCTTCCAGTGCGGCACGTACCGCTTCAGTGATCAGTTCCAGGCGGGTCAGGTCGCGGACCGCGGCCAGGACGTGGGTGAAGTCGGTGCGCTGCGTGGTGCATTCGCCCACGAGGCCGGCTTCCTTGAGGCGGGCCAGGGCGAGGTCGAGGAGGCGGTCGGCCCGGTCGGCAGCGCCCCCACTGCCCGGCCGCACCGGGACACGCCACCCCTTAATTATCGGAGCGTAACCTCTGAAGAACCTCAGATTCACTCGTCAGTGATGTGGAACACTGACAGAATCCCAGGAATCCCGAATGATGTGTCGTCGAGCCGTGCCACGGGGACGACTCCCTGGCCGGCCATGGCCGGGACCGCCCACCTTCCCCTCACAAAGGCGAACCTCCTCCATGAGTGACCGCACCACTGCGGCCGATACGCTCGCCGTTTCCCCACCGTCGGCGGGCTCCCCCCACCGGGACGCCGGCGATGCCGGTTACAGCAAGGACCTCAAGTCCCGCCACATCAACATGATCGCCATCGGCGGCGCGATCGGCACCGGCCTGTTCCTGGGCGCGGGCGGGAGACTGGCCGGAGCGGGCCCCTCGCTCGCCCTCGCCTACGCGGTCTGCGGTGTCTTCGCCTTCTTCGTCGTCCGCGCGCTCGGCGAGCTGGTCCTCTACCGGCCCTCCTCCGGTGCCTTCGTCTCGTACGCCCGCGAGTTCATGGGCGAGAAGGGCGCCTTCGCGGCCGGCTGGCTGTACTTCCTGAACTGGTCGACCACCGCCGTCGCCGACATCACCGCGGCCGCCACCTACGCCCACTTCTGGGCGATGTTCAGCGACATCCCACAGTGGATTCTCGCGCTGATCGCCCTGGCCGTCGTCCTCACCGCCAACCTCATCTCGGTGAAGTACTTCGGCGAGATGGAGTTCTGGTTCGCGATCATCAAGGTCTCCGCCCTAATGGCCTTCATGCTCATCGGCATCTTCCTGGTGGTCACCCAGCACCCGGTGGACGGCCACACTCCGGGTATCTCCACCATCACCGACAGCGGCGGCATCTTCCCCACCGGCATGCTCCCGATGCTGATGGTGATCCAGGGCGTCGTGTTCGCGTACGCCTCCGTCGAGCTGTGCGGCGTCGCCGCGGGTGAGACGGAGAACCCCGAGAAGATCATGCCCAGGGCGATCAACTCGATCATGTGGCGCGTCGGCCTCTTCTACGTCGGCTCGGTGGTGCTGCTGGCCCTCCTGCTGCCGTACACCTCGTACTCGGCAGACCAGAGTCCCTTCGTCACCGTCATGGACAAGCTCGGTATTCCGGGCGCGGCCGGTGTGATGAACCTGGTCGTGCTGACCGCGGCGCTCTCCAGCCTGAACTCCGGTCTGTACTCCACCGGGCGCATTCTGCGCTCCATGGCGCTGGCGGGCTCCGCGCCCCGGTTCACCGGCCGGATGAACAGAGGCCAGGTACCCTACGGCGGCATCCTGCTGACCGCCGGTTTCGGTGTACTCGGCGTCGTGCTCAACTACGTCATGCCGGGCCAGGCGTTCGAGATCGTCCTGAACTTCGCATCGATCGGCATCCTCGGCACCTGGGGCATGATCATGCTCTGCTCGCTGCTGTTCTGGTACCGCTCGCAGGACGGCAGGGTCACCCGCCCTTCGTACCGGCTGCCCTGGGCCCCGTACACGCAGATCGTCACGCTGGTGTTCCTGGCCGGTGTCGTGTTCCTGATGTGGTGGGAGGGCGGAGTGGGCCGCACGACCGTGCTGTGCCTGCCGCTGATCGCGGCGGCGCTGGTCGGCGGCTGGTTCGTCGTCCGTGGACGGGTGAATGACCTTGCGCGGGCGCGCCAGGACGCCTGACGTTTCCAGGCAACGGCGACGGCCCGCGCGGGTTGATTCCGCGCGGGCCGTTCGCGTGGAAGGAGAATGCCGATCTCGTCGAAGCGACGCAGAGCGCCGGCTTGCCCCGATGGGCCTCGCGCAGGCGTCTGACCCGCTCCTCGAAAGCGGTGATGTCACCGGTGCGGGCGTGGGCGGCGCGCAGGTCGTCCAAGAGCGCGGAGGCGCGGTCGTAGGCTGTGGGCTTCTTCTGCGCGATGAGGCCCTCTGCTCCGCGTTGTAGGCGAGATGGTCCAGTTGGCCGACGCGGGCCGCCTCGGCGGCCTCGACGCGACGGCGCTCGTCCGCTTCCCGCGCCGCGCGTTCCCGCTCAAGGCGCCCGGTGCACTGGGCATGAGCGGCGTCCAGAAGAGGTGCGGCAGTTCTGCCGCGGGTGCTCACCACACTGGCGCACCGGTTCTCCCTGCCGTCCCCCGTCAGGCACACCGCACCTGATGCGTCGCGGTGACAACCGTCGAGGACATGGCGGGCGGCACCCTGGAGGAAGCGAAGGTGTGAAGGCGGGAGAGGAGGCGTGATGCGGACCAGCGACGAGATCTATCACCGGGTCCGCTGGGACCCGCGGTTCGACCCGGCCCGGTTCGTGCTGGGGATCAGCCAGCGCGGGGATGCCCTCAAACGCATCCCACTGCCTTCCTTCGTGCCCGGGGGCGACATCCCGTGGCACCGGGTGGTGTTCATCGAGGCGGACGGCGAGGTGGTCTGGGACCGGGCCACGGGTGTGGACCGTATCGACGCGTCGGGCGCCGGCCGGGTGCGGGACCGGCAAGCGGACCTGAGCTTCGACACGAACTCCGGCAGGCGCGAGCCCGCCGGCGTCCTCGAGGTGTCCCCGACGGCCCGCACGGCGGTGGCCTGGATCCCCCCTGCGGAGCTGTGGCCGCCGATCCAGGACATCCGCCGGGATTACGATCCGCAGATCCACCGCTGGCCGCCACACGTCAATGTGCTCTTCGGCTTCGTGCCGGAGTCCGACTTCGAGCGGGCGGCCCCCCTGCTCGCCGAGGCGACGGCCGAGACGCCGGTCTTCACCGCCGGGCTGGACGGAGTGCGCACCTTCCGGCACAGGGCGTACTTCACCGTGTGGCTCGACCCGACGGAGGCCGGCACGGCGCCGTGGGCGGACCTGTACCGCGTACTGCAGCAGCGGTTCCCGCGCTGTCGTGGGCCCGCCAAGAACTTCACCCCACATCTGTCCCTGGGCCGGACCCGGGATCCGCGGCGAGTCACCGCCGACTGCGTCACCCGGATCGACGCCATGACGGCGACAGTCTGGGAACTCGTCCTGCTCTCACGCAGGGGCGACGGGCCGATGCGGCCACGGGCCACGGTCGCCCTGCGCACGGGCGAGGTCCGCTGGCTGCCCGGGCCCGGCCCCGAAGCGCCGGGCCCGGAGGACGCTGCCTGGCTCTCCGAGATCACCGACAGGTGAGGCACATGGCCAGGTGAGGCAGAGCGCCGCCCGGGATTCAGGTCGCATGGACGGAGTGTTCTGACGCCTGGGGGACGGGTCGGCCATGCCCTCGTGGTTACGGGACCGGCGGGCCCTCTACATAACGAGATGTGGCCCCAGCGCAAGCCTTGAGTTCTAGCGGTCCTCGCAACTCCCATCATCGTGAGTGTTGCGAGGACCGCTAGAACTCAAGAGCACTGGGGCCACATCTCGTGAACCGACGAGGGACGATCTCGTGAGCGTCCCAGTGTTGTGGTCAACCGACGCAATTCGTTGACCTGCGGACACGCCCGGTCGTCAGGGTGATCGTTCCCAATGCTGTGGAGATCATTTCCCCTGCTCGCGCGCAGGGTGGTCTGGCGTGGGGTGCAGCCATCCCCCTCTTGGCCCGTGATCCGGTGATCCGGCGGCGAGCTTTTCCAACCTCACGCTGGCGCATGATGAAGGACGAGGACGGCGTGAGGCCGATCGCGGTGATGCGGTTGGTGCTGGAGCGGAGCTACCGCAGGAGGCGGCGGGGCCCCGCGATGTGAGAACGCTCAGCAGATCTGTCAATGGCCTTGAAGTTCTCCCCGCTGGCGGCCAGATAATTCCCCGCCGTGGTGAGTGCTGTGATCAGCTGAACGGCTTGACTCCCTGTCCGGAGGTGGCCTGGGTGAGCCGGAAACTGTCACCCTGGGTGACCACGGTGTGAGCGTGGTGCATGAGCCGGTCGGCGGTCGCGGTGACCAGCGTCTTCGGCATGATCTCGTCGAATCCGGAGGGGTGGAGGTTGCTGCTGACCGCGAGCGCGCGTCGTTCGTAGGCGGCATCGACCAGGCGGTAGAAGCCCTCGGCGGCGCCGGGGCTGACGGGCAGCAGACCGATGTCGTCCAGCTATGCCGATATCCGCATAGATCGATCTATGCCGCGCCCACGGCTATGCCGAGGGCTATTACAGGGCGCGAGATCGCCGCTCGCTGAGCAGTCGGTCTGCTCGGCGGTGTTCGGCATGGTCTCGGGAGCGGGAGAGGTTACGAAGCGCTCTGGCAGGTGCCGAGTGGCGCGGTGGCTGAGGCAGGCTTCAAGCCGTCTGCCCTGGCCGCTGTTTGCCGCCGATCTTGAGTCTGTTGCCCTGGCAGTCTCGACATACTGCGCGTAGTGGAGGCGTGCGTCGGTGAGGCTTTCCGATCCGTTCGGGCCGCCCCATATTTCATCGGCGTTCAGGTCGTCCTGACCGTCGTCCTCCCATCCGCATTCGTGGCAGATCTCCCACTCGACTCGGGTATTCAGGGTCGGGAGCTTGCAGCAGGGGCGAGCGTAGGGACCCCCACCCGCCGGGCATGCCTCTCATCCGCGGCTGGACGTGCTCGTCAACAACGCCGGAGTGATGGCGCCGCCCCGCTCACTGAGCGCCCAGGGCCACGAGTTGCAGTTCGCCTGCAACCACCTCGGCCATTTCGCGCTCACTGGTCTACTGCTCGACCTGCTGACCGATGGCAACGACCCCCGCGTAGTCACGGCAAGTTCGACCAACCACCGGCAGGGGCACCTCTACTTCGACGACCTTTCCGGCGAGCGCAAGTACTCGCCCATGGGGTTCTGCAACCAGTCGAAGCTCGCCAACGCCGTCTTCGGACGGGAACTCCACCGGAGGCTGACCGCGGCCGCCAGCCCGGTGCGCAGCTTGCTCGCCCACCCCGGCTACACCTCCACCAACCTTCAGACAAGCGCGCCGGTCGGCATGGTGAAGGTGCTGTTCGGCCGCGTCCTCGCCCCGCTCGCCCAGCCCCCGGAACAGGGCACACTGCCCCAGCTGTACGCGGCCACCGCCCCGGACGTGAAGGGCGGTGAGTTCATCGGGCCGGACGGCTTCGCCGAGCTGCGAGGCGGCCCGACGCAGGTGCAGTTGTCCACCGCGGCGGCCGATCCCCGGACCGGCCGCCGTCTGTGGGAACTGTCGGAACAACTCACCGACGTGCGGTTCCTGTTTCCGGCCGCTTTCCAACGAACAGGTCGCGCGGATGGGCGTGAGGTCATGGCCGGCGGTTCGGGTGTTCGTCCCAGCGGTGGGTTGTCCATGCCCGTCGGATCAGGCTCCGCACGGTGATGATTGCGTCGGCGAGGTCGAAGAAGGCGTCGATGACGGTGGCGCGGCGCTCGTAGCAGCGGGCGAGACGGTGGAAGGCGTTCTGCCAGGCGTGGGTGCGTTCGACGTGCCGGTGCCGACCGGCCTGGTTGGGCGCCTTCTTACCCTTGTGCGCGATGCGGCCGTGCAGGCCGCGTTCGCTGAGCAGAGCGCGGGTGGTGTCCGAGTCGTAGCCGGCGTCCAGGTGCACGGTGATGGTGTCGGGCAACGGGCCGAGGCCCTCCAGACGGTCCAGGGTCGGGGCGAGCAGCGGGGAGTCGTGGCGATCGGCACCGGCCAGGACGCGGCCCAGGGGGGATGCCGTAACCGTCGGTCATGCCGGAGCGCTTCAGGGTTTGCCGCGGTCGACGGGTGAGCGTCCGGCGGCCTCGCCGCCTCCGGGGGCCTTGGTGATGGAGCCGTCGACGGCGATCTGGTCGAGGACGGGGCCGACGATGCGGTCGTAGCACGCCAGTGCGATCTGCTTGAGCCGGGCGAACACGCCGAGTCGTATCCATTCGTCGCGGCGGCTGCGGATCGTGGTGGCCGAGCAGGTTGTGTCGGCGATCGCCTCGTAAGAACAGCCGAAGCGCAGCAGTTGCAGCATCTTGTCGAAGATGATCAGGACCCGGCTGTCGTGAGTGGTGGCCGCGGTGGTCGCCACGTCCGTGATCACGTTGGGGGCGTCCGGGGCACGGGTCTCGGTCAGATGAGCGGAGAATCCCCTCCAGCTGATGATGTGTCCGTGCCGTGCATAGCGGGCCGGGGTGTCGTAGGGCGAGACGATCGCCCGGGACGAGGGCGGCAGCCCCGGTCCGCCGTCCTCGTCGGTGCGCCAGAGCAGGCGGCTCGCGGCGTCGCGGTAGTAGTAGTTCTGCACCATGATCTGGCGCAAGGCCTGGACGCGGGGGCCGGACGCCCGGCCTGTCCCGTGCTGGTAGGGGTGTTCCAGGAGCCGGACAGCGTCGTCGCCGGTGGCGAGGATCCTGGCCTTGGGCCTGGTGGGGTTCTTGCCCAGGGACCCGGTGGGCGACCTTGCTGCCGAAGAACCCACTTGGGCGGTCGAGTTGCTGGGCACACTGTTGATGGAACGCCCGGACGCCCTCTCGCCCGACGACCAAGGCGGGGTAGCGGTACTGCTGAACCGGGACTGCGCGGCGCTCAAGGCGGTGACCGCCGTCGCTGTCGGCGCCCCGGAGGAGTTCTGCGTCCGGGTGCTGCCGGTCCTACTGGCCGTCATGAGCGGCTCCTTCGGTACCTCGGCGGGCGCCATGGTCCGGCTGAGCCGGCACCTTCGCAAGCCGGTGAAGGACATCTCCGCCGCGGTGAAGCAACTGACCTCTGCTATCACGAGGATGGGGGAGTGGGCGGCCAAGGCCCGTGCGCTGGCGCACAGTGCCACCGCATAACACTGCCTCGCAGGGACCCGGACCTTCTCAGAGGCCCGGGGCCTGTCCCATCACGCCTGCTGCTTGCACAGTCACGTGTGCCTGCTGGCTGATTGACCCGCGGGTCTTCGCCTGGCGGCGGTGGAGGTACGTAAGCTCCTGCTGCGACAGGAGATGCCGTCGAAGACGGTGCCGATGCGAACCAGGCTTCAGAAGAACCCAGGTCCCGGCTGTGTGAACTCTTCGGTACCAAGGGCGCTGTCGGCGAGGCCACGGTAATCGCGGACGGCACGCAGGCCTGGTCCTCCCCCACCACCGCTGACGCGGTCAGACCGAACTCCCAGACTGGAAAGTGGACCACAACACATCCCGTTGTAAGGATCGCCCCCGTGTCGAGCATGCCTTCGTCCGCATGAAGAGCTGGAAGGTTCTGCGCGACTGCCACCTCGGCCGACTTCGCCCGTCGGCGCTCCCGGGAAGCGACTCCTTCTATGCCTCTTATGTTCCTGATGTGTCGTCAGGTAAGTCAGTATCTGATCAGTATCAGTCCTCGCACATCCTGCGACGGCTGTCCGAACAGGTGCAAGGGGCGATGGCATCACAACAGCCTGATTCGCACAGAAGCGCAGGCAGGAAGCCTCCTCGCCAGAGCGAAGCGATGTTCCTCGCGACCATCGAGTCAGAGGTGTGCCCATGTAGAGTGAAAGCCGCCCTTGACCTGCAGAAAGCAGGCAGGGAGCCGTCTTCCAGGAGTCCAAGATGCTGCGTACTCTGTTCAAGTCCAAGATCCACCGGGCCACTGTGACCCAGGCCGACCTGCACTACGTCGGTTCGGTCACCGTCGACGCCGAGCTGATGGAGGCTGCGGATCTGCTGCCCGGCGAGTTGGTGCACATCGTCGACATCGACAACGGGGCCCGCCTGGAGACATACGTCATCGAGGGCGAACGCGGCTCCGGGGTCATCGGCATCAACGGGGCCGCCGCCCACCTCGTCCACCCCGGCGACCTGGTCATCCTGATCAGTTACGCCCAGGTCGACGACGCCGAGGCCCGCGGACTGGTTCCGCGTGTCGTGCATGTCGACGCCGACAACCGGATCGTCGAGCTCGGCACCGACGCGTCGGCCCCCGTTCCCGGCACCGCCACCGGACGGAGCCCGCACGCCGTTCCCGCCGCACGCTGATCCGGTTCGGTCCACCCGGGGAGCGCCCCGCCGGGGCAGAACGGACCGGCCCGGCCGGACTCGACATCCGGGACGACCGTGCGAGCGGCAATCTGCTCGCGTACGAGAACGGCGAGGCCGTCGGGGTCGTCGCGTCCTTCGTGGCGGAGGGCGACCCCGCCGGGCCCGGCGCCGGCTGTGAGGGACCACCCGGGCCGTCTTCCCGGGCCGCGGCGATCCGCACTGCCGGGGCGTGTCCGTCTCGCCGCGCCCCGGGCGGCGGCGGGGTATCCGGAACCCGTACGTACGGCCCCACCGGGCGCGGGCGGCGGGGCCGGGGGACGGTGGAAGGAGATCCGTTCCGAACCGTTCGGAGGCTTCCGATGACCAATCCGTACCCCGACCCGGTGCCTCCGGCGCCCACCCCGGGACCGATGCCCGGACCGCCGGCTCCGCTGCCGGAGCCACCGCCTCCGCCCCCCGGCCCCGTACCGCCGGGCCCGGCGCCGGATCCGATCCCACCCACACCACAGCCCGAACCACAGCCCGAGCCGCAGCCCTCGCCCCAACAGGCCGGTTGATCCGGTCCGCTCGGGCCCGGTCCCGTCCGTGCGCGAGCACGTCGCCGTGCTCGCGCACTCGGCCGCCGGTGATCTCGCCGTCCTGTGCACGGCCCGGTACCCGCGGCGCGTCCGCTCAGGCGATGATCGGCACCACGGCCTCGGGCGTCAGCATCCGGAAGGTGAACGCCTGGTGGAAGTAGAGCCTGATGCCGGTCGCGTCGTGGTCCTGGTAGCCGATGGAGAGGTCCTGGCCCAGGCACAGCTCGAAGTCGCCGCCACGGGTGGACAGCAGTGCCCCGCCCCTGACGGCGGGGGCCCACAGGATCTGGTCGTCGAGCAGCCGGGCCAGATGGGTGGCCACCGGGTACCCGTGGTCGGAGGTCTCGGTGGCCTCGGTGAAGGCGTCGGCGCCGAGCAGCAGCCGGTACGGGCCGTCGACCCCGGCCAGCCGCAGCTGGGTGAGCGCCTGGCTGACGGTGGTCGGGTAGTCGCGGGCGTCGGCGGGCAGCGCGAGCGGTGTGTGCGAGGAGCCGTCCCGCAGCCCGGTGATGCCGCCCGAGGCGTACCCGTCGATGATCGCCATGTCCTCGGCGAACGCACAGGTGCGGGCGGCGTCCTTGACGGGCTGCCAGTCGCTGTCGTCCGAACCGCGCTCGACGTCGTCCACGGCCGACCGGGTCACCGTGAACGGCACCCGCCATTCGATGACCGGCACCGAGGTGCGGGCCCGCGCGGTCACGTCCGGTGCGGGCGGATCGATGTCGCGCAGATGACCGTCGCCGATGGCGGCCAGCTCGGGGCCTTCCGGGCCGGTGACGTCGACGACGCGGCGGCCCGCCAGATGACGGCTGAAGGTGCGCCGGGCCTCTTCCTCGATCTGTGCCCAGGCGGCTTCCGTGACGGGGGCGAGTTCGCGATGGAGGTTGTTCATCACCGGTCACTTTCTTGCAGGCTGCCGATGCGCAGCGAACCGTCGGACGGACGGGCCGGAGCGGGGGCCTTCGCCGCCACCGGCACGGGTACAGGCAGGGCCTCGGTCCCGGCCGTCGCGGGCGGTGGGGGCAGGACGGCGAGGAAGTCGGCGCGGGGGGCGTGGAAGAGGGTTCCGGTGACCGCGGTCGAGAAGTCCAGGATGCGGTCGTGCGTACCGGGCGGATCGCCGAGGAACATGTTGCGGAGCATCTGCTCGGTCACGCCCGGATCGGCGGCGTACCCGATGAAGTACGTGCCGAACTCGCCCTCCTCGAAGCTGCCGAACGGCATGTTGGCCCGCAGGATGTCGCGTTCCGTGCCGTCCGGGTCGGTGATCGTGTTGAGGGCGATGTGCGAGTCGGCGGGCTTGACGTCGTCGGGGAGCTCGATGTCGTCGGCCTTCGTGCGGCCGATGACCCGCTCCTGTGCCTCGGTGCTCAGCGAGTTCCAGGCCGTGAGGTCGTGGAGGTATTTCTGCACGACGACGTAGCTGCCGCCGGCGAACGCAGGGTCCTCGGAGCCGACCAGCGCCGCCGACCGTGCATCCGCGCCCACCGGGTTCTCCGTCCCGTCGACGAATCCGAGCAGGTCCCGGTGGTCGAAGTAGCGGAACCCCTGTGTCTCGTCGACGACCTTCACCGCCCCGCCGAGCCGGTTGAACAGCTGGGCCGCCCACTCGTAGCACACGTCCATCCGCTCGCCCCGGATGTGGAACAGCAGGTCCCCAGGGGTGGCGGGCGCGTGGTGCCGGGCGCCGCGCAGTTCCTGGAACGGATGCAGCAGGACCGGCCGGGGCCCCGAGAACAGCCGGTCCCAGGCGTCGGAGCCGAAGCCGGTCACACAGGCCAGGCCGGTGTCGGGGAACCGGAATCCGACGGAGCGGCCGAAAGTCGCCAGGTCCGGCAGCACCTCGCGCACCGCGGTCTCCCCGCCGGGCTCGATCGTGGCGACCAGGATCAGGGCGGCGCTGGTCAGCGGCGAGACGACGGGTTGGGCCGCAGGCGGCTCCGCGGCGGGTTCCGGGGTGGCGTCGGGCATGCGGGGGCTCCCTGGGACGGCGGCGACGGCGGAGACGAGACGACGGCGGAGACGAGACGGGGGCGGAGATGGCAACGACGGTGGCGATGGTGATGGCGGGCCGTGGCGACGGGCGGGCGGTGGGGGTGGGCAGGAGAGAAGGGGTTCGCTGCTACTTACGCACGGGCGGGACGCCACCGCATTCCGGGGTCGCCCGGCCGGGCGACCCGGAGACGGGCGGTCCGCGGACCGTACCGGCCGCCCCGGGTCACCCCGCGGCGACCTCCGACCGGTCGCCGCCCCAGAGCGTGTGGAAGGAGCCCTCGCGATCCGTACGGCGGTAGGTGTGCGTGCCGAAGAAGTCGCGCTGCCCCTGGGTGAGCGCCGCGGGCAGCCGGTCGGCGCGCAGGCCGTCGTAGTACAAGAGCGAGGCAGCGAACCCCGGCGTCGGCACGCCCTGCCGCACCGCCTCGGAGACCACCGCGCGCCAGTCGTCCTGCGCCGCACCGATCTCCTCGGCGAACCGTTTGTCGGACAGCAGACTCGGCAGGTCGGGGCCCGCATCGTAGGCGGCCCGGATCCGGTCGAGGAACGCGGCCCTGATGATGCAACCGGCCCGCCAGATCGCCGCCACCGCACCGAGGTCGATGTTCCAGTCGTACGCCTCGCTGCCCGCCCGGATCCGATGGAACCCCTGTGTGTACGAGACGATCTTGGACGCGTACAGTGCCTGCTCCACCCGGTCGGCGAAGGCAGCGGCCTCGTCCTCGCCGAGCGCGGACGCCGACGGGCCGGCCAGGTCCCGGGCCGCCTCGCGCAGATCCGTGTGTCCGGACAGGGACCGGCCGAAGACGGCCTCCGCGATTCCGGAGACGGACACCTCCAGGTCCAGGGCGATCTGCATCGTCCAGCGGCCCGTGCCCCTCTGCTCGGCCCGGTCCTGCACGATGTCGACGAAGGGCTTCCCGGTGGCCGCGTCGGTGTGGGAGAGGACCTCCGCCGTGATCTCGATCGGAGTGGACGCCGCGCAGCGCATGAGCGGACGCGGCATCGGGGCCCTGCCTGTCTGCGGGCCGGACAACCGGCTCCACGGATTGATCACTGACCGCGACATTGTGGTGAAGTGCCTCGCCAAGGACAAGGACCAGCCAAGACGGCGGGGTGGAACCCGGCGGCGAGGGTGGCGGCTCACCACGGTGACCGCGGGTTCCGCGGCGGTGCGCGACCGTGGCCTGCTGGGGCGAGCATGGAAGTACGGGGCGTCGCGTTGCTCACCGTGTCCTCGGGGACGAGGAGGTCGGATCGTGTTCTTCATGGATCGTCGTGAGGCCGGCCGGCAGCTGGCCGACCGGCTGGGACATCTCAAGGGAGCCGAGGTGGTCGTGCTGGGTCTGCCTCGTGGCGGGGTCCCGGTCGCCGCTGAGGTCGCCGACATGCTGGGCGCGCCATTGGATGTCTGTCTGGTGCGGAAACTGGGTGTGCCCTTCCAGCCGGAGCTGGGCATGGGCGCGATCGGCGAGGGCGGCGTACGCGTGATCAACGATGACGTGGTGCGCGCAGCGCAGGTCACCGCCGTCGAACTGGGCGAGGTCGAGGCACGTGAGCGGGCGGTGCTGGAGAGCCGGGCCCGGCGTTACCGGGGCGGGCGGGCATCGATCGGGCTTGAGGGGCGCACAGCGCTGGTGGTCGATGACGGGGTGGCCACGGGGTCGACGGCGCGCGCGGCCTGCCAGATCGCCCGTGCACGTGGGGCCGCTCGGGTCGTGCTGGCGGTCCCCGTGGCACCGCATGACTGGACGGCACGGCTGGGCAGGGACGCCGACGAGTTCGTATGCGTGCACACCCCGCGGAACTTCTATGCGATCGGACAGTTCTACGTCGACTTCTCCCAGACCGACGACGACGAGGTCGTTGCCTGTCTGGACGAGGCGATCGCCCGCCCCCTGAACACCCGCCGCACCGGGCCGCGTCCTCCCGTGCCCGAGGACCGGGAGGTGGATGTGCGGGCCGGAGCCATGGTGCTGCGCGGACAGTTGACGGTGCCCGCGGGCGCGAGGGGCATCGTCGTGTTCGCGCACGGCAGCGGCAGCAGCCGGCACAGCCCGCGCAACCGGTTCGTGGCGGCCGGACTCAACCGCGCCGGGCTGGGCACGCTGCTGTTCGACTTGCTCACCGAGGACGAAGAGGCCAACCGGGCCAACGTCTTCGACACCGGTTTGCTCGCGCAGCGCCTGGCTGACGCCACTGTGTGGCTGCGCGGACAGCCCGAGGCCGACGGGCACGCTGTCGGGTACTTCGGCGCCAGCACCGGCGCGGCTGCGGCGCTGTGGGCGGCTGCCGAGCCGGGCACGCGGATCGCGGCAGTCGTGTCGCGGGGCGGCAGGCCCGACCTGGCCGGGCCACGGCTGCCGGCGGTGACGGCGCCGACGCTGCTGATCGTCGGGGGTCACGACCAGCTGGTGCTCGACCTCAATCAGGAAGCACAAGCCCGGCTGCGTTGTGAAAGCAGGCTCGCGGTCGTGCCCGGCGCGACGCACCTCTTCGAGGAGCCCGGTGCCCTGGAGAAGGTCACGGATCTGGCGCGTGACTGGTTCACCGACCACATGGCCCCGACCTCTCATGCAGCGGCCTGAGGCTCTGAGGCTGAACGCGTGCTCCGGTCGGCTGTCCGGTGCCTCCGGTCAGCAGCACGATTCGGTTGCGCCGCAGGTGCCGGTCCGCACGCAACCGGATGAACGGCTCGGCGAAGATCTGCGTCGGGACGGACGTCATCACCCGTACGTCCGGTTCGCCGCGTGCGGTCGGCGCACCTCGCAGCATCGGGGCGTTCATCGCCGTGCCGAGCATGCCGATGTCGTCCGTTTCTGCCTCCCGATACCCCGGCTCCCGGCCAGCCGCCCTCGGAAGAGGTTTCCCCCTCCGACGACCACCGCGGTCTGCACCCCGCGGTCGTGCACCAAGGTGACCCCGTCCGCCAAGTGCGCCAGGCAGGCCGGATCAGTCTCTGCACTGGCCGCCCCGGCGAACGCCCCGCCGCTGAGCTTGACCACGACACCCGCATAGCGGCCCACGGCTCTCCCTCCCTACGCCATGGGTGACCCCGCCGCGTGCGGCACGGGCCACCGGGCACGGATCATCAGGTGGTCGCCTGCCCGTATGGACAGGTACAAGATCATGCTCGGGCGGCGCCCCCAGCAGCGCACCTCGCCCAGGGGACCCCGGCGATCCACCCGGGTGCCTGCGACGCCGTGCGGTGCTGCGACTGCCGACCGGTTCCGCCCGCCCTAGCATGGAGCCCATGGGGCAGGGAGTGGGAAGCCACCGAGTTCCTCCCGCGCTGGGCGTGCAGCATGCGACTCGACGGACGTCGCCAGAATGCGCAGCCCACGGCGTCGCCCAGCAGGACGGCCCAGACCTCGGCCTCCTCGCACCGAGCGCGTCACAGCTCGCCAGAGGTTCGCCCTCGATGCCGAGGAAGCCGTCCGGTCGTACAGGCAGGCAACCGAGGCCCGGGCCATGCGCCGAGGAGGCGATCGTGGAAGAGCAGCAGGAGGTCCTGGCGCGGCCGGTCGGCGCGGTGATGCGTCCCGCAGTGGTCACGGTCGACGTCGGCGAAACAGTGCTCGTGGCGTGGGAGCTGTTGCAGCGGTCGGGTTCCCGTCATCTTCCGGTGGTGCGGCCGGACGGTCGATGTGCCGGCTTGCTGGAGAGGGCTGATGTGGCGGTCGCGTGCGGGACCCCCGCCGTTTCGCTGTCCGACGTGCGGGTGGACGAACTCCTTCGGGGCCACAAGCAGGCGCTCGTCCACGTGGAGCAGACCGTACGCCACGCGGTCGACCTCATGACGTACACCGAATCCGACGCCCTTCCGGTGCTGGACGAGGACGGGCGTCTCGCCGGGGTGCTGACGGCTGCCGACATCGTCTCGGCCCTCGCTGGCCACCCGGTACGGAAGGAGCCAGCGGACCGTCGGCCACAGGCCGGCACGGTGTTGCCCGGGCTGCCGCCTCGGCGGGGCTACCGCGGCACGGCTGTTCCCTGACCGCCGGAGGCGACGCGCGAGGGAGGCGAGGCGTGGACGGTGCTGCCGCACGCGGTGGGTATCGCGGTGTTCCGCATACGGCGGACCTGCGGGTGGAGGCGTGGGCCCCCACGCGCGAGGAGTGCCTGGCGCAGGCGGTGCGGGGAGTCTGCGCGTCCTTCCTGGATGTGACGGGGGCGGTCGGTGTCCGCCGACGGGACGCCGTGGTGCGGGCGGAGCGGGATGAGGACGTGCTCGTCGCGCTGCTGGACGAGGTCGTCTACCGGCTCGACACCGAAGGAGAGGTCCCGGTCGATGTGGAACTGGCCCCGGTCGACGGCGGGATACGGGGTGTTCTGTGGATGGCCGACGCGAGGTCGCTGCCCGTGACGGGTGCCGCTCCGAAGGCCGTCACGTTGCACGGGCTGGCCATGACCAGCGGGCCGGACGGCTGGACGTGCTCGGTGACGCTCGACGTGTGACTCCCGCAGGGGACGGTGGTGCGGTCTCGCCTCAGCCGGATCGGCCCTTCCGCAGGAACCGGCGCAGCCGTCGCAGCGGCCAGGTGTTGATCACTTCGTCGGGGGTGAGCCATCCGCGCTGCGCCGTGCCGACGCCGTAGCGAAGGTGCGTGAGCTGCGGGATGGAGTGGGCGTCGGTGTCGATGGCGAACTTCACCCCGTGACTTCTGGCGCGGAGGAGGTCCTCGTGGCCGAGGTCGAGACGGTCGGGCTGGGCGTTGATCTCCAGGGCCGTGCCGGTGCGGGCGCAGGCGGCGAACACCTCGTCGAAGTCCGCGTCGATGCCCGGCCGCTTGCCCAGCAGCCGGGTGGTGGGGTGGCCGACGACGTTGACGTGGGGGTTCTCGCAGGCGCGCACGATCCGGCGGGTCATCGCCTCCCGGTCGAGGCCGAAGTGGGAGTGTACGGAGGCCACGCAGAGGTCGAAGCCGGTGAGGGACGCGTCGGGCCGGTCCACCTCGCCGTCCGGGCCGATGTTGAGCTCGGTGCCGTGCAGGAGGTGCATCCGGCGGTGTCTGCCGTCCAGAGCCCCTGCGCGCTCGCGCTGGTCCAGGACCTTGCCGTCGGTCATGCGTTGCATGGCGAGGGCGGGTGCGTGGTCGGTGACCGCGTAGTGGGCGTACCCCCGTGCGGCGGCCGCCGTCACCATGTCCTCCAGTGGGGCGAGGCCGTCGGTGAGGTCGGTGGGGGTGCAGGTCACCCCTGATGGCGTCCTCCGTCACGACCTCGGGCAGCTCACCGCGCAGGCCGGCTTCGATCTCCCCGCGGTCCTCGCGCAGGGTGGGCGGGATCCACGACAGGCCGAGCCGCTCGTCGCTCTCCGCGTCGAACAGCCCGTACTCGGACAGCTTCAGCCCGGCGTGGCCGGCGATCGTGCGGGCCGCCTTCTCGTAGGCGCGCCCTGAACGCCTCGCCTCCGGTGAGGGCGATGAGGTCCGCGTACTCCTGAAGGAGCGCTTCGGCCTCCTCGTTGGGCCGGACCACGACTTCCAGTCCAGGAAGCGGGGGCACGCCGCGCTCCCGGGGCGCGAAGCCGTGACGCCGACGGTCTACTGGAGTCAGGGGACCGGGAAGGGGCAACGGGCATGGACATCACCCTGGTGGAGGAGACGCCGTACCGGTTCCGTATCGAGCGGCGGGATTCGATGCGCGTGCCCGGGGTCGTCTTCGCGACGCGGGAGCTTCTGCCGCAGGCGGCCGGGGACAAGGCGCTGGAGCAGCTCGCGAACGTGGCCACGCTGCCCGGCATCGTCCGTGCCTCGTACGCCATGCCCGACGTGCACTGGGGATACGGCTTTCCGATCGGCGGCGTGGCGGCCACGGACATCGACGCCGGCGGGGTGATCTCGCCCGGCGGAGTGGGGTTCGACATCTCCTGCGGAGTCCGGCTGCTCGCCGCCGGCATCGACCGCGACGCGCTGGCCCCGTCGACGCGGCGCCTGATGGACATCCTCGGCGACACCGTCCCTCGCGGACTGGGACCGGGCGGCCTGTGGAAGCTGTCCGGGCGCCCCCAGCTGGAGGAACTCATGGTCGCCGGCGCCTCCTACGCCGTCGAGCACGGCCGGGGTGTGCCCCGAGACCTGGAACGCTGCGAGGACCGCGGAACGCTGGCGGGAGCCGATCCGTCGCAGGTCGGCCAGCGGGCGGTGGACCGTGGGCTGCGGCAGGTGGGCAGCCTGGGCTCGGCCAATCACTTCCTGGAGGTGCAGGCCGTGGACCGGGTGTACGACGAGCCGATCGCGACCGCCTTCGGTCTGCACGCCGGCCAGGTATGCGTCATGATCCACTGCGGCTCGCGCGGCCTGGGGCACCAGGTGTGCAGCGACCACGTCCGTGGCATGGACCAGTCGTTGGGCTCTTTCGGCATCCGGCTGCCGGACCGGCAGCTGGCCTGCGCCCCCGCCGTCTCCACCCCTGGCCGCGCCTACCTCGGGGCGATGGCGGCCGCCGCCAACTACGGCCGCACCAACCGGCAGGTGCTCACCGAGGCCGCGCGCCATGCCTTCACCGTCGCCGCCGGGGTGAGTCTGGACCTCGTCTACGACGTCTCCCACAACATGGCGAAGATCGAGACCCACGACGTGGACGGCGTACGGCGCCGGCTGTGCGTCCACCGCAAAGGCGCCATCCGGGCTCTGCCGCCCGGACACCCGGACCTACCGGACGACCTCGCGGAGGCCGGGCAGCCGGTCCTGGTCCCTGGCACCATGGGCACGGCCTCGTACGTCATGGCCGGCGCTGTCGGCAACGACGCCTTCTGGTCCTCCGCCCACGGCGCCGGACGCGTCTGGAGCCGCCACCAGGCGCTGCGCCGGGTCCGCGGCGAGGAACTGCACGACGAGCTGGAGTCCCACGGCATCGCGGTCCGGCCGAAGTCCTGGCGCGCGCTCGCCGAGGAGGCGCCCGACGCCTACAAGGACGTCGACGCCGTGGCCGCCGCCACGGAGGGTGCGGGGCTCGCCACACTGGTCGCCCGCCTGGTACCGCTCGGGGTCGTCAAGGGATGACGGACAGGGGATCCACCAGGCGGCACCGACAGGTAGGGTCAGGCCCCGCGCGGACCCGTGTCCCCCGAGGGCGGCCCAGGACGTTCCTCGAGGACGTTCCGGGCGACCGGGCCGAGCAGCTCGGCCAGACGCCGGAAGACGTCGATGAGTACGTCGCCCACGGTCAGGACGCCCACGACCCGGTGACCGTCGAGGGCGGGCAGGCGACGGACCCCGGACCTGCGGAAGGTCCGGTAGGGCACGTCAACGTCATCAGCGAATCGGCCACCTCGTTTGCGTCAGCGGAGGATCTCGCCTTCGGTGAGCATCACGGATCCGACCCCGTATTCGGCCATCTCGCGAGCGACTTGCCCCAGCGGTGTCCCGGTGGGGCACGGGCACCGCCGGATGGCTCATCGCCTCGGAGACCTTCATCGTCGGGCTCCTACAGCCCCTGGGACAGCAGCAGTTCGTGTGCCAGTCTGGCGCCGCGAGCCGCCTGCTTCTCCATCTCGGTGTCCTCCGAGGGGATCTCCTCCAGTCCTTCGGCCAGTGCTCTGACGGCCTGGGCCAGGACCTGCACCTGGGACTCCAGGGTGCGCAGCCTCTCGTGCTCGTCGGGGGCGATGTTCTCGGTCATCACGTCTCCTTGCGTGGGGGAACAGGGGCTCTCCCGTCCGATGGGGTGAGTCGTGCTGGGGGGCTCGGTCGGGGTCGGTCGCAGTGGTGTCTTCCGCTGCTAGTCCGGCTCCAGATAGGGGCGGCGGAAGACCAGGGGGCCGGTGTCGTACGGGCGCACGGCTGCCAGCGCCTGGGAGACGGCGGCCTCCAGGGGGCCGCTGGTGTCGATGGTGATGGCTTCCGCCCACGATGGCTCCCTCGCCGCCATGGCGGTGGCCACGTCGAGGTCGGCGTCGGAGGGTCCGGCGGCGCGGTCCTCCATGCGGGTCGCGGTCGTCTCGTCCGGGACCTGGCAGTGCAGGGCCACGAGGTCGGCGCTGGTGCGTTCGGCCACGCGCTGGGCGGCTTCGCGCTGTTCGGCGTTCGACCAGGTGGCGTCGAGGACGACGGACTCGCCGCGGGTTAGCAGGGTGGCAGCGCGTTCCAGCAGGGCGGCGTAGGTCGTGGCGGTCCACTTGGGCGTGTACAGGCCCTCGCCGTACGCTGCGGAAGCGGGCCGGTCCGCCGGGATGCCGGCGAGTTCCTTGCGGAGGCGGTCGCTGCTGAGCAGTGTGACGCCCAGGCGGTCGGCCAGTGCTCCGGAGAGGGTGGATTTTCCGCTGCCGGGGAGTCCTCCTACGAGGGTCAGGCCGACGGCGGAGGTGCGCAGGTGCCGCAGAGCCGAGGCGATCAGCCGCCGTGCGGTGCGGTCGGCGTCGGGCGTGCCTTGGCGGGCCTGGATCAGGGAGACCTTGGCGCGGACGAAGGCGCGGTAGGCGACGTAGTGGTGCCGCAGGGAGGGTGGTGCGGGGTCGCCGGAGTACTCGCTGTACCGGGCGAGGAAGAACGCCGCTAGACCCGGGGCGTCGAGCTGTTCCAGGTCCATGGCGAGGAAGGCGGCGTCGTCGAGGCCGTCGACATAGCGCAGGCGGTCGTCGAACTCCAGACAGTCCAGGACGCGGGGGCCGTCGTCCAGGCAGAAGATGTCCTCGGCGAGCAGATCGCCGTGCCCGTCGACGATCCGGCCCTGCCCGATGCGCGTCTCGAACAACCGCTCACGGCCGGCGAGATAGCGGCGGACCAGCCGCTCGACCTCCTCCACGCCCTCCGGCACGCGGCCTTCCACGGCCGTCTCACGCACCTGCGCGAAGCTTGCCTCCCAGCGCGACGACAGGGCGTCCCGGGTGCCCTGTGCCTCCACGTCCGACGTGCGGCGTGCGCTCGCATGATGGGTCGCGAGCAGCCGGGCGACGGCCCGCAGGGCATCGTCGACGACCGCGCCGTCCCGGA
The DNA here is from genome assembly GCF_053596315.1 of Streptomyces sp. NPDC001732. NCBI lineage: Bacteria > Bacillati > Actinomycetota > Actinomycetes > Kitasatosporales > Streptomycetaceae > Streptomyces > Streptomyces sp. NPDC001732. Next base: position 21,270 of record NZ_JBSFFY010000045.1, on the reverse strand, counting down.
CAAGCCGGGAGAGGCGGCGCCCGGCCGGCATGCGGCGCATGGCCACGAGAGGCTCGGGCGCCTCCGCGCCCGGGACGCGGATCTCGCCCACACCCAGGTAGACATCCGGGGCGAAGCGGCGGTTGAGAGCGACCTCCCGCTCGCACGCGGTCCGCCGCGCCTCCACGGTGCTGTAGTCCAGGAACGTCAGGTCGACCGGCTTCTTGAGTTTGTAGGCGCGATCGCCGACGAAGAACACGACCGCGGTGTGGGTCTCGCGCACCTCCGCCCGCGGAGGCACGCCGGTGTCAGGGGCGACGCCCGGCCGGAGCGGGGCAGTGTGCTCCTGGCGCCCCGTCGCGATCAGCTCGTTCAACGGGGTCGGCTCAGTCATGAGGGACGACGGCGACAGGACAGCGCGCGTGGTGCAGGGCGGCCTGGGCTACGGGACCGAGGTGTGGTGCGAGCGGGGGACGGTGCTTGCGCCGGCCGACGACCAGCAGCTCGGCCCCTCCGGCGGAGCGCACGACGGCCTCGGCCGGGCTTTCGAGCCGGACGGTACCGACCGGCTCCACGCCGGGGAACTTCTCGCGCCAGGGGCGCAGGACCTGATCCAGCTGCTTCCGCGCATCCTCCGTGATCTCCTTGACGACGTCGTGGTCCACGCCCCAGGGGGTGTGCGCATGGAGCGGCAGACTCCGGCCATGGACGACCTGGAGAGGCACGCCGCGGGTTGCGGCGGCCTCGAAGGTGAAGGCGAGGAGGTCCTCGCAGGGGCCGTGCAGTTTCAGCGCGACCACGACGCCGCCGGGGGTAGGCGACGTGCCCTTTTCGCGGGGCTCGGGACGGATCAGGACCACGGGCCGCGTGGCCCGTGCCACGACGGCCATGCTGACGGAGCCGAGAAAGTAGCTCTCGGCGGGGGTCAGGCCGCGCGAACCCAGCACGGTCAGTTCGGCCTCCGACGCCGCCTTCACCAGCGCGTCCTGCGCGTCGTCGGCGACCAGGTTGCCGACGATCAGGAGGCCCGGGTGGCAGGCCTGGAGCTCCGCCTGAGCCTTGTGCACGAGGCGCTTCGCCCAGAAGTTCTGATCGATCTCCGACGCGGCGCGGACCGGCTCGGGCGCGAGCATGGGCCAGGCGTGCATCAGACGCAGCGTGGCCCTGCGCCGCTCGGCCTCGTCGGCCGCCCAATGAGCGGCCGCCATGCTCTGGGGCGAGCCGTCCAGGCCGACCGTGACGACTGGCTCCATGGCAACTGCCTCCGATCGAACGACGCCGCGGGGAGGGGCACACGGGCGTCGGCTCTGAGCACCGAGGCACGCCCCTTCCTCCCCTTCGAGGAGTACCCCAGATCGTCCGGCCGCGCATGCGGGCCGCGAGCGACGGGATCCGATTCGGGAGCGCTGCGGCGTCGTGGCTGTGCGCCGGAGGGCTCAGTAGGTCCCTGGAAGCCGTGCACCGTTCGGCCCCTTTCCGGGCCCGTCCGGCACTCGGGGAGCAGGCCTACGGGCGCCAGAGTGGGGGTGACAGGTCGATCCACGACGCAAGGAGCGAACGTTCATGCCGACCGGCATGGAACGCCGTCGCAGCTTCTTCCCCGAGCTCGCCGACGTCAGGGACTGGTTCGGCGATCTTCCCCGCTTCCCGATGTGGCGTACGGATTTCGGTCGGCACGGCATTCCGATTGACCACCACCGGCGTGGTCGGCCTGCGCCTGCGGCGCACCGAGGCCGCCACCCTGGACGGCTGGGAGAGCGAGTGGGCCGTCGTGGAACCGTTGTGGACCCACCGTGGGCGCACCTGAACCGGTCCGGAGTGGTGAGTACCGTGCGGTGCCCGCGCACGCCATTACCGCCAGCAAGCGGCCACCCGGCGGTGAAGATCAAGATCCACGGCTGGAATATCGACCGGGGACTCGGTGCCGTGTTTCGCGCCGCCTGTCCGTCGGTCCGGTGACTCTGCTGCCGATACCACCTGTTGCCCTGCTACTCGGGGTGGTCACGGCGCTGACGAAGGCGGTGGCCGGCTGGTACGCGCGTGGCGGGAAGGCGCGGGGCGCCGGGGACGACTGCGGGCCGGCACGGCACTCGAAGCACGCGAGTTCTCATGCATGGGCCTGGAACTTGCTCTTCACCTCGGGGCGGAGCGATTGGGCCACTTCCGGGTCGAAGGGCTCGGTGCTGGGGGTGAGCATCGCTGCGGCGGCCACGGCCACCCCCAGGGCGCTGGCGCTGACGGGGTCGTCGCCGGCGGTCAGCCGTGTGGCGATGGCGGCCACCATGCCGTCTCCCGCCCCTGCATCGCTCAACGGCTCGCCGGGCAGCGGTGGCGCGTGCAGTTCGGTATGGCCGTGGCCGGTCGAGCACACCGCGCCCAGCGCTCCCACCGTGGTGACGGCGACTTCGGCGGCTCCTGTGGAGAGCAGGTGCTCGTTGACGGCTCGGGCGTCGTCGAGGCTGAGGATGTCCCGGCCTGTCAGGCTCGCGGCCTCTGTCCGGTTGCACCTGAGGAGGAAGACGCCTTCCGCGAGTGCTCCGCTGAGGGCCGGCCCGGAGGTGTCCAGAATCAGCCGGGCTCCGGCCTGCTTGATGCGGCGGGCGACGACGGCGTAGAAGTCGGCGGGCAAGCCGCCGGGCAGACTGCCGCTGGCCACGACGTACGGGCAATCGCCCGCGGCCCGCTCCAGTGCGTCGAGGCACCGCAGCCCCTCGTGTTCCCGCAGGCGTGGGCCGGGCGGCACGATGTGGTAGCAGTGGCGCGATGCGGTGTCGAACAGCACGAGTGCTTCGCGGGTCTCTTCCTCGATGTCGACGGCGACGTGGTCGACGCCTTCTTCGTCCAGCAGCCGGTTCAGCCGTTGGCCGACCTCGCCTCCGGCGGTGTGGACGGCAGTGGCCCGTCCGGCGAGCAGCACCACACCACGGGCCACGTTGATCCCTCCGCCTCCGGCGCCCACCGACCTGACCCGGGCACGGTTCTTGCCGATGCCCATCAGGTGCCCGACCTCCCAGGAGAGATCGACGGTGGGGTTGATCGTCAGGGTGAGTACTGACGGCCCGGCGGCCTTGCTCCGAGGGCCCCTTTCACTGCCGGTCTTCCTGGCAGGAGTGGGGGTCGGCGTTGCGCGGGCGCTCATCGTGGTACCCGGGCTCGGCGGGCCGTCTGCTGGACATGGCCTTGCGTCATCGCGCCCACCTCCGCGCACAGGGAGACGACCTGCTTCCCATGCTCATGCTGAGGCAGCGCGAGGTCACCCGCATGCCGGCCCGGCCCGGCCCACCCTGTATTCGGTGTTCGGAGCCCCGACCTCGGTGTGCCGGGAAGGTGGACCGCTGCGGGTTGTTGTCCGGGTGGGTGCTTCCGGGCGCTGGTCATGCCGGAGGCTGGCAGCAAGGGGCGCGGCACCACCGACGGTCTGCTCGGGGAGCGGGGAGACCGGCTTGCCGGTCGAAACTCCCCAGATCCTCCCCAGCGCCGTTGACTGGCGATTCCTGCCGCTACACCCCGGAGAAGTCGTCCGTGGATTATAAGGCTGAAGAGATGGGTGGCCTGGAAAAGCGTTGGAAGAGGTCGTAGCGACCTGCTATGTCACGCTCCTGCGTGAGGGCGGATCGCTTCCCGGGATCGTCGAGGCCGACGACCTCGGAACGTATTCATGGAAACGCCTGAGGTGACTGTCCACCGCGCACAAAAACCCCGGTCACCGCACCGCCCCGTGGCGGAAGCGTATGCAGCCGTCGATCGCTGCGTTGCGGCGCGTATTGGTTCGGGTCAGCAGCGGTGGCGCCATCTGGAATTCGTGGCCAGTGTTCCGATCGGGGTCGTCATCGTCGGCGGGGCCCACAGCCCGGGGGTACCGTCACATGGCGCAGGCCCTCCACCGGGAGGAGCGCGCCTGTCACAGCGTCGGTATGCCTTGATGATGTGCTGACGCAGACAGTGAATTCTGGTGGGAGGAGTGCCGTGGAAAGCATCTCTCCCCGGGCGCCTCGACACCGTCCGGCCCTGACGCGGTGCTACCGCTCGGCGGTGACAACCGGTGTCTGAGCGGCCGGAATCCGCAGCAGCCGGTCACGAAGGCGGGGAGGCAGGCCGTCTCGTGCGGCCGGGCCCGGTGTGGTGGCTCGGTGCCGGCCTGTCTGTGGGCGCTGGACATCGGCGTGCCCTGGCGCGGGATCCTGGTCGCGTACGCGCTCACACAGATCCCCAGCAGCCTGCGGCTGGCGCCCGGCAGCATCGGGGTGGTCGAGGCGAGCCTGTCCGCGTTGCCGGTGCTGTATGGCCTGCTTCCCGGACCAGCGATCGCTGGGGCGCTGCTGTACCGGGCCATCAGTTATTGGGCACTGCAGCCGGTCGGCTGGGCGAACTGGATCGGCGTGACCTTCCGGACCGATCGACCCTCCTGGCGTCCTGGACACAGGACAGACTGCGGCACACGCCAGCCGAACCAGCCACCTCCGCGCGAGCCAGGAACCTGACCGGCTGTCACCGTGCCGCGGGGAGGGGGCATCCGTGACATCACCAGCGCCGGCCGTGGTCACTCAGCGCCGTGGTCGTTCCTGTGCGGCGCTGGCAGGAGGGTTACGGTCGTGCGGGATGCGGTTCCGAGACGCATACGTCTCTCCGCGCTACCTCGCCGGAGCCTTCCCTCGGCCGGGAGTCCTCCAGGGCGGGACTGTCAAACGAACGGTCCTGTCTCACACCCGGTCACCACAGAATGGGCGGGAGGGATCACTCCCGCCGGTCCCGTTCCGTAGCCTGTTCGCGGTAGTACGTGCGCCAGATCAAGCGGTGCACCCGCGTCCATCGCGGCACGGATCGCACGCCGGGGAGGAAGGGCACCAGCATGAAACCCAGGCTGAGCAGGGCCATCACGCCCCAGACCAGGGCGTCGGCGTTGCCGGAGGACTTGAAGGGCTCGATCTGATACCAGAAGGTGTACAGCCACAGCCACGCCTGCCCGGGGTAGTTCCCGGTCTCGTTCATCATCCCCCACTGGTCGCCGCCGAGATGCTCGGCACGGGCCAAGGACTCCAGGTAGGAGCCGTCGGACAAGAACAGCAGCGGACGGGTGTAGTCGGTCTGGTAGAACTTGCCCTCCGCCTGGAGTGTGCCGTCCAGGGCTCCGCTGCGGGCCAATTCGAGAAGGCGTGTCGTGAGCACGGGCACCGGGCCGTAGTCGCCCTTCACGGGGGTTGAGCCGCCCGCCTTGCCCAGGGCGCCGGAGTAGGCCGCGGCCCATGCGTGGCGCCGGGCGGGCGGGGCGGCGGCCCAGGCCGCAAGCGCCGCGGTGACGGCCGGGGGCTCCGGGGCATCGCGCAGCGGGCGTAGTACGAAGTCATTCGCGGTGTCCACCGGGATACGGACCCCCGCCATGCTCTGCAGCCCGAGGGGGCCGAGCGTCTGCGCCGCGCCCGGCGTGTGGTTGTACGGCGGCCCGTACTGGGCCGTCGCACTGATGCCGCCGAGTTCGGCCGCGGCGGTGGCTGTGAAGTCGGCGCCGTCGGCCCGTGCCCAGGAAGCCAGAGTCACCGGCTTGACGTCAGGCGAGGAGAAGACCGCGGCCAGGGCCGTGGTCAGCAGCGCGATCACGACCAGCGCGACGGCGAACTCCTTGACCAGATCGTACGGCCTGGTGGGGAAGGCGGCCGGGTCCGGTACGGCGGACCTGCGGGGGCGCCGGCTCAAGGCGCCGCCTCCTGAGCCGTGCCGTCCACGGCGGGAGTGGTGACATCGATGGGCGGGACGATCCCGCGCAGCCTGACCAGGAGAATGTGCCAGACCGTCAGCACGCACAGGACGAACGGCAGCAGGACGATGTGCCACATCAGCATCTGCCCGAAGTCCAGCACATTGAAGAACGCGCCGATGCCGACCGAGTTGAGCCCGTCCTTGGCCTGCCCGGCGATCCACTGGGAGTCGAAGTTCTGCTGAACCAGGTAACCGGTGAAGGCGGTGCCGATCGAGGCGAAGAAGCACACCGTGCCGGTGATCCAGGTCAGCGCTCGCCTGCCACGCCAGGCGGCCATGAAGAACTTGCCCCACAGGTGGATGACCATGAAGAACATGAACAGCTCGACGCTCCACAGGTGCAGGCTGTTCACGTACTTGCCGGTATCCGAGACGTGCCACCACGCGGGCCCCTTCAGGGCCAGCACCCCACCGGTGACCAGGACGACGATCAACGCGGCCATGGTGAGCACCCCGAAGACGTAGATCCACGAGGCCATGTACGCAGGCTGGGTATCGGGCAGCAGCTTGTCGGGCGGCAGCACACGGACGGCTCGCCGCCGGACCGCTCCCGTCCAGCCTCCTCCTGCCCCGCCCGTCTCGCTCACCGCAGGCCCCGCCCTCGGGGGAAGGGAAGAAGCAGGGCCACCACGAAGACGATCAGCATCAGTCCGATGACCACGAGGTTGGCGACAGACACCTGCACCACGCCCCAGTGCACATATTGCCCGGTTCCGTTGAGATCGATGGGTGCGGCAAGCCCGCGCTCCGCGGAGTGCGGATGTCCTGTCATGAGACGACTCCCCTCAGAGTTGAGATCAAGTAGAGCGCCTTGTAAGACCCTCGGCACTCCGGCCCACCCGAGCCATGGGCCGAACGGCGCATCGCACGGGAGCGGCCATGTCCCGGGTCCGAAACCCGATCTGTCCAGCCTGGACCCGTCCTGTCCCGCTCGGCTCAGATGTTGGCGGAACTGCCGCCTCCCGCTGGTTCCCTGTGCGTGGCCAGTTCCGGCAGGGGCACGGCGGCTCTTCCGGCTTCCTCTTCGACGAACCGGGTCAGTGCCCGGGTGCTTTCGAGGAACTGGGTGGGGAAGACGATCGTAGAGTTCTTCTCCGCGGCAATCTCGGCGGGGATTTGCAGGTTGCGTAGTTGCAGGGCGAGGGGGTGGCCACTGATGACGTCGGCGGCCTCGGCGAGGCGGTCGGCGCTCAGGGCTTCCCCTTCGGCGGAGATGATCTTGGCGCGCTTCTCGCGCTCGGCCTCGGCCTGGCGGGCCATGGCCCGTTGCATGGTGGGCCGGGAGCTCGATGTCCTTCAGTTCCACCAGCAACACGTATATGCCCCATCGCTGGGGGAGGCCGTCGAGGATGTCCTTGATCCGGGTATTGAGCGTCTCGGTGTCGGTGAGCACCTGGTCGAGCAGCGAACGGCCGACGACGGTGCGCACGGTGGTCTGGCCGATCACGGTCCCCTCGATGTCGAGGCGAGGGAGGCCGTTGGTGTCCCGGTTCCGGTCACTGGTCTGGTGCCGCGCCTGTGCGCGGACCTCGCGCAGCTGATCGGTGGCGAACTGCGGTGGGAAGCTACGACCGGTGGTGGCCTGACGGCCGTGCTGAGCCTGCCTGCGGCGGCCGAGAGCGGAAGAGAGGCGCGTCGAGCGGCGGATTGAGTTCCCATACGTCTGAGCCCTCGCAGGCACCGCCGCCGCCCGTCGGCCCGGCAGACGGGCGGTACGAACATCACCGTGTACGTCCCTCTCCACAGCCACAGCCCTCAGAGCGTGGTCTTGGCGCAAGTCATCAGGATCCGCGCCGCAGGGGTTGCATATGCTCGAAGTGAACGCGTTCGCAGTCGGGCTTCCTGGTGGTGACGGTCATGCGCGACCGGTTGCATCTGTACCTGGGCACGGCACCGGGGGCCGGCAAGACGTGTTTGCAGGAAGCGGCCCAGAAGCATCGCGAGCCCGAGAGCGGTGTTGTACCAGACGGTGTGGGCGCTCAGCCCGGCGAAGGCGGAGCCGTTGTTGAAGTTCCCGGTACGGCCGGTCGATGCGTTCCCTTTCCGACCACTTACGCCATGCGTCGAGCCAGGCCGCGCGATCTGGACGGGCATAGTTCCTCAACGGCCCGGCCGACTCCGCCCCAGGCTGCGAAGGCAGCTGGGCGGCCTGCCTCCCGTCAACCGACACGGGTGATCGGAGGGCAGTGCCACCGTGCGTCGATGACCTCGGGCCTTGGGAGGTACATGCGCAGTGCCACGTACCAGATGCCCTGCTGCGGCGTGGGCAGCCAGTTGGAGTCCCGGCCAGGCCCCGGTGAGTCCGGTTGCAGGTAGAGGGTCAAGCCGCCATCGGCGTCGCTGACCAGCCCTTGGGTGCGGTCTCCGATGGAGTACCGGTCGATCGGATTCGGGACCAGGTTCCGATCCTCGTCGTATACGGTCAGCGACCAGAACGCGTCGACCGGAGGCAGCGTCCCCGCCTCGTAGCGGAGCTCGTAACGGCCGGTGGTCAATGTTTCGTCAGCGCTGTCGGTGAAGGCTGCCAGGTAGACCGCTTCCTCGGGATCGTTGATGGCGACGCCCACCAGGGACTGCTCCGCGGCCCTCCTGAGGAAGTCGTCCCCGAAGTGCCCGATCTGCGGGGGAGGGTACCGCCAGCCGTTGATGAGCTCGCCCCACTGGCCACTGAGCAGCTGCTGTTCAAGCATGGGCACGGCGGTGGCGGCGGCCCGGATCAGGCCCTCCTTCACCGGCTCCGGTTGTGCCTCGACGTCCATCCCCGGACCGACGCCGATCTCCGCGAACTGCCGGAGCAGGACATCGTGGTGCTTCGGCAGAGGGTTCTCGGCCAGCGCCGCGTTGAGCGTCTTCCACGGCCCGAGCGGATCCTGGGCGGGGTCGACCGGTACCGGTACGTCGCGGCGTTCCGGGAGCGTGACGCCCTCCTCACCGAACAGGTGGAGCGGCGTCAACCGGTACTGCTGCTGCAGTGCGTGGACGGTCGGTAGGTCGTCCACGCCCTCCACGAGGGTTCGCCCGACCACCAGGACCCACGGAGTGGGGGCGGTCGCCGTGCGGCGCACGCCCTGCGGGAGGTCTCCGGTCCAGTCCGGGCCGATGAGGGCGAAGTCGCCGGCCTCCGATCCCGTCGTCCGCATGCCCACGTAGTCGTAGTTGTCGGAGGTGAAGGCGACCAGTTCGAAGGTGAAGTAGCGGTCGCCCATGTCCGGGTGCGAGAGAATGAGGGGCTCCTCGCGCAGGTCCACCCACGCCCAGGAGTACAGCGTGTCGTTGTTGGGGGACACGCCCTCCCGGTCCGAGGCGTCCCAGAGCCTGCTCGCATGCCAGAAGTGGTTGACGGGCGCGTAGGGCGTCGTTTCCGTCTCGGGCTTCTGGGTCACCCAGCGGTGGCGGAGCACGGCGTTGTAGATATAGGGGAAGCCGTAGACGAAGGCCTGTTCCCCCAGTGTGTACGCGTACTCGCGCCGCCAGTCGTCCATCCGGCCGGTCAGCGACGGCTTTACCGAGTGCCATGCCACAGGCAGGGCCCGAGTCATCTTCCTGGCGCGGTCAATGGTCGCCCTCGGGTGACGTACGGCAGCCGCGGTGGCCTTTCCGGTGACGGCCGCCGCCTCGGCGAGATCGTGCCGCAGGCGTTGTATGGGACGGTTGCCGGTGGCTGAGGATGCCATTACCGTATTCCTCTCATATGGCTGGAAAGCGCGGCTTGTGGCCACCACGTGAGCTGAAAAAGTCAGGACCCTCGGCGACGCGTCCCGGCCCTCCCGGTGCGCGCCAAAAGGCGGCGCTCTGCGCCATGCTCCATGGGTTACCGGGCTGAGTGCTCCAACGCACCTACTTCTTCGAGTAGATCATCGCGTCCGCACCCCGGCAACCGGGCTCGGCAGGTCATGGCTCACGGTCCCCTGGTCCCCCGTTCAAGGGCGGCGAGGAGCGGGATCGTCTCGTTGTCACCCCCCGTCACTCAGCGCACCTGTTGATGCGCCAGAGCCTCTCGATTCCAGAAGCCGACCTCACCCTTCCGCCTCCCGGTCGCAGCTGCACGGAGCACCAGGGCGAAGGTGAAGGACAGGCCGAAGAGGGCTCAGAGGTGTCAGCCATCACCGCGTCTTGGAGCCCGCCCGGACAGTGGCCAACCGAGACCCCTGGCCCACACCTGTGACCCTGTTGCTCCCCCGTCACCGCTTCCCCTGTCGTTCCGCCTCGCCGGGACCGGTCGGCGCAGGGTTGCCGACCGCGCGGCGTGCGGCAGCGACGATTCCGCCGACCTGGGGCAGCGCGGCCTCCTCGCCCCTTGTGCGACGGCGGTGCACCTACCACAGACGGCTTCCCCAACGTGATCAACCCGGAGATCACCCACGGGCCAGCCAACTGACAGCGCCATCCCTGTGCCTTGCGAATCAGGCCGTAACCAGTTGAAGAGGATCCTTCCGGTTCCAGTCAGCTGATTGCCCGTCATCGACTCCGAACCAATGGGGTGACAGGAGGCGTACTTCCTCGCTCCTGACGCGATTCCGGCATCCATAGCGACTTAAATGCGCACAGAAGAAATCAAAAAACCTCGCCAAGGGCAGCGTTTGGGGGTTCGGCATGCGCGGGTCCGAGCCCGGTACTCGGACAATGGTTACGCGCTGGTCGTCAGATACGTCCCGTGGAGCACTGTCCGGACCGCGAGGATCTGCAAGCTGCGACACCTGATGGTGTCCGCGAATCGGTGGAGGATGTACGTGGTCACGAGACGGCGTGTCGTGCAGGCGGCGATCGGCGGAACGCTCGCGCTCCTTCCGGCGGCCTACGCGACTTCGCGCCTCCTCGAGCCCAGCGGCAAGGACATTCTGGATCCGGGAGAAGTAGACAAATACGTTACGCCGTTGGTTGTCCCGTCCGTCATGCCGCAGGCTGGAGGCGGCATCGCTGATCACATCGACCGTTACGTGATCGGCGTGCGACAGTTCCGGCAGCAAGTGCTGCCCCCGGGCCTGCCGGCGACGACCGTGTGGGGGTACGGATCAACCCTGCATACGCGTAGCTTCCACTACCCCGCCTTCACCGTCGAGGCCCGTGCCGGAACGCCTGTCCGGGTGAGGTGGAAGAACCAGCTGCTTGACCGCAAAGGCCGTTACCTGCCGCACCTACTGCCGGTCGACCCCACACTGCACTGGGCGAACCCTCCGGGCGGAACACCGGCCCGGGACTCACGTCCCGGATTCCGCTCGACGCCCGGGCCGTACACGGGCCCGGTGCCGATCGTGACGCACCTGCATGGCGGGCGGAACTCGGAGGAGAGCGATGGCTACACCGAAGCCTGGTACCTTCCCGGCGCGCTTGACCTTCCTGCGGGATACGCTGAAGTCGGCTCGTTCTACAAGGAGTTCAAGGAGAAGTTCGAGGACCGGTTCGGCGATACCTGGGGCCGGGGGGACGCCGTGTTCCAGTACGCTAACGCGGAGAGGGCCTCGACCTTCTGGTTCCACGATCACGCCCTGGGCGTCACGCGGCTGAATGTCTATGCCGGACTGGCAGGGTTCTACCTTCTGCGGGGAGGATCCGCGGACCTTCCCGTCGGGGCATTGCCCGGTCCCGCGCCCCGAGCCGGTGATCCGCCCGGCCGGAAGTACTACGAGATCCCTCTCGCCATCCAGGACCGCTCGTTCCACGTCGACGGCAGCTTGTTCTATCCGGCCGGACGCACTGCCTTCGACGGATTCAAGGGCCCCTACATCCCGGACAGCGACATCCCCCCGATCTGGAACCCTGAGTTCTTCGGGAACACGATGGTGACCAACGGGAGCACCTGGCCGGTCCTCCAAGTCGAACCGCGCCGCTACCGCTTCAGGCTTCTCAACGGATGCAACTCGCGGTATCTGATCCTCAAGATCGTCACCCGCCCACTCGCCGACCGCCCCGCGACGCCCGCCCTCCACTTCTGCCAGATCGGCAGCGAGGGGGGCTTCCTTCCCGCGCCCGTATGGCGCGACCAGGTGCTCATCGCTCCCGCCGAGCGCGCCGACGTAATCGTCGACTTCGCATCCATAACGGTCGGGACCAAGCTGTATCTGATCAACGAGGGCCCCGACAAAGCATTCCAGGGCGGGAAGGCAGGTACGGATTACTCCCCGGCGGACCCTGCCACCACCGGGCAAGTCATGAAGTTCGTCATCCAAGCACTCACCTCACCGGACACGACCGTGCCACCGTCCCAGCTGTCTCTTCCGCCGCTCGAACCGTTGGGCAAGGCGAGCCGTATCCGACGCCTTTCCCTCAGTGAACAGAATTCCGCGTCGCTGCCACATGTCGGCCCCCGGCAAATGCTGCTCGGTACCCTGGACCGGAACGGGGCCCCTGTGCCCATGCGCTGGGACGACCCCGTTACGGAGAATCCGGCCCTGGGCGCGACCGAGATCTGGGAGATTCACAACTTCACGAAGGACGCACACCCGATCCATGTCCACGAAGTCCAGTTCCAAGTTCTCGACCGGCAACAGGCCGGTCGTGCTGCCCGGCCTGCGGAGCCGTGGGAGAAGGGGTTCAAGGACACGGCAGTTGCCTACCCGGGTGCCGTGACGAGGCTGAAGGCGACGTTCGACCGGGCAGGTCGGTATGTCTGGCACTGTCACATGCTCGAACACGAAGACAACGAAATGATGCGTCCCTACACCGTCGGATGACAACGGAAGAGGTTCTGCCGCTCGGATGTACCTCTGTACCTCGGAGTGCTTCCCTGGAGCAAGATCAGCCCGAGCGGGAACCAGCGACAGGGCGGCACCGGGCACCGTCACGCGGCTCGGTTCGGCTGGGGGGTGGGCGCCTCGTGGTGACCGCTGTCCTGGCCACTGCCTTCCGGCGGCGCGAGCTGGTGGAGGTGTACCACTTGATCTCTCGGGTGCGTTTGCCTGAATTCGGGGGTGCCATGGGGCTTGAGGTGTTGTTCATTTCAGCCTGGCCTGCGGACATCGCGCGGTTCGGCGCAGGCGCCGACGATCGCCCGTCCCGCGGCTGCGGAACTGCGGACGGGTGATCACTCGCTGACATCGCATCCACACGGAGACCAGTCAGCCGTACGCCGACGACTGGCATGGCGATCTCATGGGAGGAGTCGGGTGGAACGGAACCGTTGTGCGGACCTTCTGCGTGTGTGTGCGATGGGCGGGGTGGTGCTGGGCCACTGGCTGCTGGTCAGTGTCACGTATCGGAGTGGGCATCTGTCTGGCCTCGACGCTCTTCAGTACGTCGGCTGGGGCTGCTGGTTGACCCTGTTGCTACAGGTCATGCCGGTGTTCTTCGTGGCCGTCACGCTCTATCCCACCGGCGTCATGCCTCAGCCGGCCATCGGATCGGCCCGGTGGTGGGCTCTGCGCCCGGCCTGGATCGCCCTTCTGGCAGCGCTGCTGGTGCCGATCACCGCAGGCGTGATGCGGGCCCGGCAGCCGCTGCGTCTGCTGCCCGCGGGACAGGGAGCGGCCGGGTGGTGGTCACCGGTGCTGGTGCTGTGTGCCCTGGGAGCCGTCGTGCCGGCGTTGACCAGGCTGGCCATCGGTGGCTTCGCACCGAGCGGGCACGTGCCCGTGCTGTTGCTGACAACCTACGCCTGCGGCCTCTTGGCAGCTTTGTATTCGGGCCGCCCATCGGTAGGGCAAAGAGGCTGAGTACCGGCGACGATCAGTACGGCCGCCGCGAGGACCTGCTCCGCACCACGACGGTGTGGCTTCCGGGAGCGCGCAGACAGCCGAGAAGGCCGCACCTCTGGCAGCGCACCGGCCGTACGGCCGCAAGAACAATGCCGATCAGCCGTGGTGGCGAGGGACGAGGGGCCGTGATCGCTACGACACCCGGGCCCTGGCGGTGGGACGGGCCTCTTGCGCCATGCATACCTGGCCCCGCCTGGTGGCGAATCCCGACGGCCTGCGCCGTTGTCGGGGCCGTCCGTCGGCCCGCATGGGCCGACCGGCCCTTGGCGATGGCCCTGTCAGCGGGAGACCGGGAATGTAAGTCGGCTCGGCGGCATGCAGCCAGTTCGCACTTACCTGCTGTTGGCAGGACCTGCGTGCAGCGAGATTTCTGTCGCGATCCATTCGGCAAGCGGCTCCACGATGGCTGCGACGGGTGCTGACAGGCCGGTGCCCAGGCTGCTGTTGGCTGCCTCGATGGCGTAGACGACCAGCTGTCCGGGCAGGCGGTCCAGTTGGCGGGCGAGTTCGACGGCATCGACGAGTCCGAGCCCGTGGGAACTTGTCGCAGTGCCTGTCTGTGACAGCTGCCCGTCATCCACTTTCAGGCGATGCAGCCGACCGGGGAGCCCGGGGTGTGCGTGTGCGGCGTCCACCAGGATGGCGAAGTCGGCGTCTTCCCACAGTGTGATCAGCCGGGCGGGGTCGCCATCGCACACCAGAAGGGCGGTTCCACTCGGCAGTGGCCGTTCCTCGGCCCGTTCTGCCAGTTGGGCCACGACGGCCAAACCCACACCGTCGTCGTGGCGGAACTCGTTCCCGACACCGATGACAGCGATCCGCGTAGTGAGGTTCACGTCTCTACCACTTCCCGCCGCACGGGCTCGCCAGTGGTACCGGCCCGCGCGGGGGCCCGTACAGGGTGACGTACACAGCCACCTGGACTATGCAGGGGCCGGGCGGCCCATGCCGGGCAGCGGGTCCGTGCACATACTGGCCGGGCAAGCATCATCGGCGGCGTCGGAAGGTTGGCGATGGCGGACGACGGCGGCATGACCGCGGTGATCGGCAAGGACGGTTTGGAGGCGCTGATCACGGTTCTGGCCGGGCGCGGTCGTACGGTCGTGGGACCGACCGTACGTGATGGGGCGATCGTCCTGTCCGAGATCTCCAGCGGCGCGGAACTCCCCTACGGCTGGGGAGTCGAGCTGGAGGCAGGTATCTATCGGCTTCGTGCCCGCGAGGACGATGCCGTGTTCGCGCACAGCGCGGGCCCTCAGTCCTGGAAGACGTTTTTGCACCCACCTCGGGAACGGCAGTGGACGGCCGATCGCGATGCCGACGGCGAACTGATGGTGGCCGAGGACCGGACACCACCGCCGTCGTACGCGTTCCTCGGTGTGCGCCCCTGCGACCTGAGGGCCATTGCGATCCAGGACCGGGTGCTGACCGGCGGGATGTACAGCGACCCGGCGTATCGCGGGCGTCGCGAGCGGGCCTTCTTGGTGGCGGCGGAGTGTACCGAGCCGGGTGCGACCTGCTTCTGTGTGTCCATGGGCACCGGGCCGGCCGTGGGGCCCGGCTACGACCTGGCGCTGACCGAGGTGCTCGATTCCGACGGCCACCGCTTCCTGGTGCGGACCGGGACCGAGGAGGGAGAGTCGGTCCTGGCCGAGCTGCCCCACCGTCCCGCCGACGCCGCGACTCGGACCGTGGCGAGCGAGCGTGTCGCCGGCGCGGCGGAGCGCATGGGTCGCAGCATGCCGCTGGTCGACCTGCAGGTGCTGATGCGCGAGACGCTCACGGCCGAGCGCTGGGATGACGTCGCTGCCCGATGCCTGACCTGCGGAAACTGCACCATGGTCTGCCCGACGTGCTTCTGCACCACCACCGAGGACGTCACGGACCTCGCCGGAGACCACGCCGAGCGGTGGCGGCGCTGGGAGTCCTGCTTCGACCTGGACTTCTCCCACCTGCAGGCGGGGCCGGTCCGCAACTCCTCGCGTAGTCGCTACCGGCAGTGGGCCACCCACAAACTCGGGACCTGGTATGACCAGTTCGACAGTTCCGGGTGCGTCGGCTGCGGGCGCTGCATCGTATGGTGCCCGGTCGGGATCGACATCACCGAGGAGGCCCATGCGCTGAACCTGGAACGCGAGGCCACCCGGCCGGAGTCGGGGCAGGGCCCGTCATGACCGTTGTCCGCCATGGGTTTCTCGGTGCTCTCTCGCCCGGCCACCGCGAGCGGCTGACCACGTTCGCCCACGACGTCTCCTTCCCCGGTGGCACCCGCATTTTCGACGAGGACGGTGCCGCCGACCGGTTCTGGATCATCCGTTCCGGGCTCGTTGCCCTCGACATTCACGTTCCGGGCCGGCGCGAGGCAGTCCTGGAGACCCTTGGGGAAGGCGATCTGCTGGGCTGGTCGTGGTTGTTCGAGCCCTACCGCTGGCACCTGGGCGCGCAGGCCCGCAGCACCGTTTCGGCGTTCGAGTTCGACGCGGAGCGGGTCCGAGCCGCGTGTGAGGAGGATCCGTCGTTCGGCTTGGCGTTGACCAACTGTGTTGCGCAGGTGATTGCACGACGGCTGAAGTCCACCCGAATCCGCCTGCTCGACCTGTACGGTCCCCCCGCCGGTGAGGCGTGATGACGGCTGCCGCACCACTGACTGCCCGGCCGGGAACTGTCCCCACTCCGTACCGGGTGGTGGAACGCGAGGCCGAGACGCCCGACACCGCAACGATCGTCCTGGAACCGGTCCGCTCTGCCCTGCAGCCCTTCGCTCCTGGGCAGTTCGCGATGGTGTACGCCTTCGGCGTCGGCGACATCCCGTTGTCGGTCTCCGGGACCGACGGGCGGCGGCTGACGCACACCGTCCGCTCGGTCGGAGCGGTATCCGGCGTGCTGAGCGGGCTGCGGCGTGGTGACACCGTCGGGGTGCGTGGCCCGTTCGGCACCGGCTGGGAACTCTCTGCCGCAGCGGGAAACGACCTGCTCGTCGTGGCTGGAGGCATCGGTCTGGCGCCGCTGCGCCCGCTCGTACGCGACGCGCTCGCCGCACCGGAGCGCTACGGACGGCTGAACGTTCTCATCGGAGCGCGGACGCCCCACGAACTGCTCTACACCGAGGACGTCCGTGGCTGGCAGTCGGCCGCCCGGGTCTTGACCACCGTGGACCGCGCGGACCCGCCGTGGCAGGGCGAGGTCGGCGTCGTCACGACCCTGCTCGACCGGGCCGACTTCAGCCCCGGGGCGTCGGCGGCGTTCATCTGCGGCCCCGAGCCGATGATTCGGGCCGCCGCCGGCGAACTGGTGCACCGCGGCGTCGATCCGGAGCAGATCCGGGTCTCACTGGAACGCAATATGCACTGTGCCACCGGACACTGCGGACACTGCCAGCTCGGGCCCCTCCTGCTCTGCCGCGACGGCCCCGTCCTCAGCTGGACCAAGGCCCAACCCCTTATCATGGTCAGGGAGTTGTGAAATGGCAGCGAGCGATCGCCCGAACCTCGCCGTCTGGAAGTTCGCCTCCTGCGACGGATGCCAGCTCACACTGTTGGACTGCGAGGACGAACTCCTCGGCATCGCCGAGAGGGTGGAGATCTCACACTTCCTGGAGGCTTCCAGCGCCGACGCACCGGGCCCGTACGACCTGTCGCTGGTCGAGGGATCGGTGACCACCCAACAGGACATCGACCGGATCCAGCACATCCGGGCCGTCTCCAAGCGGTTGGTGACCATCGGGGCGTGCGCGACCGCGGGCGGCATCCAGGCGCTGCGCAACTACGCGGACGTCGCCGACTTCCAGACTGTCGTCTATGCCAGACCGGAATACATCGAGACGCTCGCCACCTCCACACCCATCAGCGCCCATGTCCCGGTGGACTTCGAGCTGCGCGGCTGCCCCATCGACCGCGGCCAACTGGTGGAGGTCATCACCGCCTACCTGGCCGAACGCAAACCCGACGTACCCGCGCACAGCGTCTGCTTCGAGTGCAAGCAGCGCGGCACGGTATGCGTGACGGTAGCCCACGGTGCGCCCTGCCTGGGGCCGGTCACCCACGCCGGATGCGGTGCGCTCTGCCCCGTGTACGGACGCGGCTGTTACGGCTGCTTCGGGCCGTCCAACTCGACCAACTTCCCCTCGTTCATCCCCCTCCTGCGTCGCGATGGCATGGACACCCTCGACGTGGTGCGGGTGCTGCGCACCTTCAATACCGCCGCTCCCGAGTTCGACGAGGCCTCCCGGAAGGAACTGGAAGAGTGACCCACCGCCGCTCAAGGCTGTTGAAAGTCGGATCGCTCGCCCGCGTCGAGGGCGAAGGCGCACTGCACCTGCGCGTGGACGGCAGCAAGGTCACCGAGGCACGCCTGGCGATCTACGAACCTCCACGCTTCTTTGAGGCATTCCTGCGCGGACGCTCCTACACCGAGCCGCCCGACATCACTTCCCGGGTGTGCGGGATCTGCCCGGTCGCGTACCAGA
Source organism: Streptomyces sp. NPDC001732 (assembly GCF_053596315.1). Taxonomy (NCBI): domain Bacteria; kingdom Bacillati; phylum Actinomycetota; class Actinomycetes; order Kitasatosporales; family Streptomycetaceae; genus Streptomyces; species Streptomyces sp. NPDC001732. The sequence continues at coordinate 3,381 of NZ_JBSFFY010000045.1, read as the reverse complement.
TGAGCGCCTGCCGGGCGATCGAGGACGCCTGCGGTGCCGTCGTCGACGGGCCCTTGGCGGCGCTGCGCCGGCTGCTCTACTGCGGTGAATGGATCGAGAGCCAGACGCTGCACATCTACCTCCTCCACGCGCCCGACTTCTTCGGCTGCGACAGCGCCATCGACCTCGCACGCACCCGGCGCGCCGACATCGAACGCGGTCTTCGGCTCAAACAAGCCGGCAACGCGATTCTCGAACTGCTGGGCGGCCGGGCGATCCACCCGATCAATGTCCGCCTCGGTGGTTTCCACCGCACCCCGACCACGAACGAACTGCGCCCGCTGGCAGAGCGTTTGCGCCGGGCCCGCGACGACGCGGCCCAAACCGTGCGGTGGGTGGCCGGCTTCGAGTTCCCCGACGCCGGATGCGACAACGACCTGTTCGCCCTGTCCGAGCCCGGAACCTACGCCATCGAATCCGGCACCCCGACCGTCATGGCCGCGCCACACACCGTCGGCCTTCCCCCCGAATCCGACCGCGCGCTGCCCACCCGCACCTTCGGGGTCCACGACTTCGGCGCCCATGTCGCCGAGAGCCAGGTACCCCACTCCACCGCCCTCCACTCCTTGCTGGACAACCGCCGCCATCTCACCGGCTCACTCGCCCGGTACGCCATCAACGGCCGCTGGCTGTCCCCGATCGCCCTCCAGGCCGCCCACGACGCCGGACTCGACGACCCCCGGCAGGGCACCGTCTGCCGAAATCCCTTCCGCAGCATCATCGTCCGAGCGGTTGAGGTGCTCTACGCGGTCGACGAGGCACTGCGGATCATCGACGCCTACGAAGCCCCGCCGCGCCCCTACGTCGACGTGCCCTCACGAGCCGGTACCGGGCACGGGGCAACTGAAGCGCCGCGCGGTCTCCTGTACCACCGCTACACCCTTGACTCCGAAGGGACCGTCACCGACGCCGACCTTGTCCCGCCGACCGCGCAGAACCTGGGTGCGGTCGAGGAGGACCTCCGCCGCGTCGTGCAGGCACGCCTGGAAGAGGGCGACCCCACCGACGCGGAGCTGACCGCTCTGTGCGAACGGGCGGTCCGTAATTACGACCCGTGCATCTCGTGCTCGGCCCACTTTCTCAACCTCAGCGTCGAGCGAACCTGAAGGTCGGACAAGGGAGGCGGGCAGATCGACGAGCCACGTCACCGATCCCGCGTCGGCCGCCGCACCGACGTCGCTCATTGCAGCTGTACTGCAACAGCCGTCCCTGCACCTAGTGCTGTGGCCGGCAAACCTTTCCGGCCACAGCACTAGGTGCAGGTCAGCCGCGCCCGCGAGGTGCGCAGCCCGCAGGTGAGTGCCGCACGGCAAGTCGGGCCGCATACAGATGCATCCCGAGCGTGTCGGATGCCGGACGGTGCCAGGACTGCGGCTGAGTCCTGCAGGAACAGCTCTTTGGGCAGGTATCGCCCGGCAATGGCGGAACTCTCCCTGCCCGCCAGCCGGGGCGGCTGCTCTTGACGCTCGTTCAACCGGGCGCGGCCAAGTCACCCGGCGCGGAGTCGGTTCTTCCGGCGCGGAGCAGCTGGTTACCGAGGTCGACCAGGGCCCGGCCGACGGCGAACTCGTCACCGATCTCGGGAACGGGTGTGTCGTGAGGGTTACGCCTGGCGTAGGTGCGACTCTGCAGGGTGGTGTCGCCGGTGTTGAGGACGGCGTGAACCTTGGTGAGGTCGCCTTCCTCGAAGAGGTCCAGACGTACGCTCCATTGCTTGCTGCAGAGCTTCTCTGCGCTGGTGTGCCGGGCCATGGCCAACACTTCCTTCCGCTGAATGGCACAGGCGGCCGGGGACACGGTCGCCGTTGACCGCTGTCGGCCCGCCGGGTTACCACGACGGCGAATCACATCCGGCTCCCGGATCCGACGCGACGACGAGCCTCCTCGAAGTGCTCTGACCTCCATACTGCACCGCATGAGCCGTCCCGGGCCTGGGCCTACTGACCCACAGGGTGGGCCGGACAGGTCCATCCGGCACACCCTGCGGGCCCGTCCCGTGAGAACGCCTTGCCGGAGCCCGTCCCAAGACGGGGCACGCACGCGGCCTCCCATGCCTGCGACGGACGGCGTGTCATCGGGAACGTCGCACCATCGGCCACTCGCCGCTCCACACCGCCCGGCTCTCGGATCGCGGCACGGCCGGACGAGGTGTGCCAGGGCGACGGCCGCGTGAGTCGGTATTCGATGCGGCAGCGTGTGCCCGAAGAGACCTCGGGGCTACCCGTCGGTGGAAGTGATCCGCCGGCCCGTGAGACTCGTGGGCCGGATCGACATCCACATCTCTCGTTCCCCGCCCGCCCATGGTTTGGTGTAAGCCTCTTGGGTGAGTCTGCGCACGGTCTCGCGATCCGTCACGATGCTCGCGGGGCCGACGGCGAGCACGCTCCACCCCTGGCTCAGGGCATCGTCCACACGGTCGACCTCGAAGGCCACCTCCTTGTGCGCGGCAGCAGCGGTGACGGAACCGGGCGCTGTCCGGAAGACGATGGCGTCGTCGATGACCGCGTAGTTGACCGGGATGACCGCTGGGCGGCCGTCGGACGCCGATACCGCGACGCGTCCCACGCCGTGTGTGGAGAGCAGGGTGCGGCATTCTTCCGGGCCGAGGTCCTGTAGCTGAGGGTGCAGCAACGCATGCCCCTGGCCAGGTGGAAGGTCGATGCCGCCGCCGCGCAGAGCGGCGACCGTGGTGCCCAGTGCGCCGGCCAGCACGAGGAGGGTAGCGAGGGTCGGGTCGGCGGGGTGTTCCTCCAGGTAAGTCAGGTAGTTGAGCGATATCCGGGCACGGCGGGCCGTTTCCTCCCGGCTGACTCCCAGCCTGCGGCGCTCGGCGGCCACGCGTCGGCCGATGTCGCCGGGGTTGGCCGCCTCGCTCAGTGGGACAGCCGACGAAACTGCCGCCTCACTCGTGTCCGGCTGTGCCTCGCGTGCGGCCCTGGGTCGTCCGTGCTCCAGGTGGCGGATGTGGGCGTCGGGCCCGGGAAAGACGAACGTCACCTCGCCCGTGTCCGACCAGCGCACGTCGTACGGAGGTGTTCCGTCCTCGTGGTGCAGGCCGACGATCTCGCCGTCGCGCCTGGCAGCGCCGGTTGCCGGACTTTCGATGACGAGTCGGTCGCCGAGGTGAGCTCGCATGATCGCCGCCCTCTCCTCAGAGTGGTGGTGTATCCAACCTGCCACGCGGGACTCACCGCCGCATGGTGCGAGAACCCGGCGTCCGTGAGATGAGTGCCCCGCATCTGAAAATCCCTACTGATCTTTTCGTAAGTTCGGTGGGTGTGGTGGGTGGATGGTCAGGCCTGTGTGGGCGAGGAAGGACCAGGGCAGTTGTGGGTTGTGGTT
>NZ_JBSFFY010000044.1:0-54050 GCF_053596315.1 Streptomyces sp. NPDC001732 | reverse complement strand
GGGCAACGGCAAGGGGCAGATCTTCGTGAAGGGCGAGGTCATCAAGACCGTGCCCGAGTCGAAGATCGTCGAGACCTTGATCGAAGAGGCCCTGAAGATCGCCGAGCAGATGGAGAAGGACGGCGTCGCCTCGGGCGAGCCCGAGGTCTCCGTCGGCTGAACCGGCCTCCGGCTCCGGCCGGACCGCACGACAACACCACGGCGCCCCGCCGGACGACCCGCGTCCGGCGGGGCGCCGTCGTGAGCGACCTCACGGTGCGCCCGGAAGGCCGGTCCCGGGCACGAGCGGCGTCGATGAGCCTCTTTGGGTACAGTGCGGAAATCAGCAGACCGTATGGTGAGGCCCCCTCGTGTTGACGCAGACCACCACCCGGGTCCTCGAACCCGGCGACCTCGGTGCCGCTCTCGCCGTCCTGGAGAGCGAGCCCGTCGCCAACGCCTTCGTGACGTCCCGGGTCCAGATCGCGGGTCTCGACCCCTGGCGCCTGGGCGGCGAGATGTGGGGCTGGTACGCCGACGGACGACTGCGCTCGCTCTGCTACTCGGGCGCCAACCTCGTCCCCATCTGCGCCGGACCCGAAGCCGTCCGGGCCTTCGCCGACCGGGCCCGCCGGGCCGGCCGCCGCTGCTCCTCGATCGTCGGCCCCGCGGAACCCACCGCCCACCTGTGGCGGCTGCTCGAACCCGGCTGGGGCCCCGCCCGCGAGGTCCGCGCCAACCAGCCGCTGATGGTCACCGAGAACCCCTCCACCGAGGTCGCCCCCGACCCCCTCGTCCGCCGCATCCGCAAGGACGAGATGGACGTCCTGATGCCCGCCTGCGTCGCGATGTTCACCGAGGAGGTCGGCATCTCCCCGCTCGCGGGCGACGGCGGACTCCTCTACCAGGCCCGCGTCGCCGAACTCATCGGCTCCGGACGCTCCTTCGCCCGGATCGAGGACGGCAAGGTCGTCTTCAAGGCGGAGATCGGCGCGGCGACCCCGCAGGCCTGCCAGATCCAGGGCGTCTGGGTCGCCCCCGAACACCGCGGCAAGGGCCTCTCCGAAACAGGCATGGCGGCGGTCCTGCGCTACGCCCTGGCCGACGTCGCCCCCGTCGTCAGCCTCTACGTGAACGACTACAACACCCCCGCGCGCCGGGCGTACACCAGAGTCGGCTTCCGCGAGGCCGGCGCGTTCATGAGCGTGCTGTTCTGACCGGCCGGCGACCGGCCCCGCCGCCCCGTACCGCACACCCCGTCCGGGCCAGTAGGGTCGGCGCATGGCAGCAGTCCCCGGGGGCGCCCCCCGCATTCCCAGCGTCCGGATCGGTCCGATCGATCTCGCCGCGCGCGTGGACGAGGCGCTCGCCGTGCAGGCCGTCGCCTTCGGACTGGGCCCGGAAGAGGTCGAGGTACGGCGCCACATCGTCCTCAGACACCTCGACCACCCCCAGGCCCGCGCCCTCGGCGCCACCACCCCCGGCGACCGGCTCGTCGGCTTCGTCTACGGCATGCCCAACGAGCGCGGCCAGTGGTGGTCCACCGTGGTCGAGCCCTACCTCCGCGCCACCGGCTCCGCGCACTGGCTCGACGACTCCTTCGTCATCACCGAACTGCACGTCCTGCCGGAGTTCCAGAACCGCGGCATCGGCCGCACGCTGATCACCACCGTCACGGACGCCGTCGACCAGCCCCGCTCGATCCTCTCCGCGATCGACACGGAGAGCCCGGCCCGCGGTCTGTACCGCAGTCTCGGCTACCAGGACCTGGCCCGGCAGGTGTTCTTCCCCAGTGCTCCCAAGCCGTACGCGGTGATGGGAGCCCCGCTTCCGCTGCGCCGTGCGCACTGACGCGGAAGCAATGGATTTCCGCCCACCCGTGCCGCCCGGCTAACCTCCTGCACATCACCCTTCCTAGCAGGAGTTCATCATGGCCCAGGTCCAGCGCATGTCCCGATTGATGATCAAGACACTGCGCGACGACCCGGCGGACGCCGAGACGCTCAACCACAAGCTGCTCGTCCGGGCCGGATACGTACGTCGCACCGCGGCCGGCATCTGGACCTGGCTGCCGCTGGGCAAGAAGGTCCTGGAGAACATCACCCGCGTCGTGCGCGAGGAGATGGACGCCATCGGCGGCCAGGAGGTCCTGCTGCCCGCGCTGCTGCCCAAGGAGTCGTACGAGGCCAGTGGCCGCTACGACGAGTACGGCGACCTGCTCTTCAGGCTCCGGGACCGCAAGGGCGCCGAGTACCTCCTCGGCCCCACCCACGAGGAGATCTTCACCCAGGTCGTCAAGGATCAGATCACGTCCTACAAGGACCTGCCCGTGATCCTGTACCAGATCCAGACCAAGTACCGCGACGAGGCCCGCCCGCGTGCCGGGGTGCTGCGCGGCCGCGAGTTCCAGATGAAGGACTCGTACTCCTTCGACACCACGGACGAGGGCCTGGCCGAGGCGTACGGGATGCACCGCGCCGCCTACATCCGGATCTTCGAGCGGCTCGGCCTCGACTACCGCATCGTCTCCGCCGTCTCCGGGGCGATGGGCGGGTCGGCCTCCGAGGAGTTCCTGGCCCCCGCCCCGGCCGGCGAGGACACCTTCGTCGACTGCCCCGCCTGCGACTACGCCGCCAACACCGAGGCGGTGACCTTCGAGGCCGCCCCGGCGGACGGTGCCGCGCACGGCCCCGCCGAGGAGCTGGACACCCCCGACACCCCGACCATCGAGACGCTCGCCGCGCACCTGGGCGTCCCCGCCTCCGCGACCCTGAAGAACCTGCTGGTCAAGGTCGACGGCGAGATCGTCGCGGTGGGCGTGCCCGGCGACCGCGAGGTGGACCTCGGCAAGCTGGGCGAGCACCTGGCGCCCGCCGTAGTCGAGCTGGTCACCGCGGAGGACTTCGAGGGCCGCTCCGACCTGGTGCGCGGTTACGTCGGCCCGCAGGGCCTGGACAAGGTCCGCTACATCGCCGACCCGCGCGTCGCCCCCGGCACCGCCTGGATCACCGGCGCGAACAAGCCCGGCATCCACACGAAGAACGTCGTCGTGGGCCGCGACTTCGAGGTCGACGACTACCTCGACGTGGTCGTCGTCGAGGCGGGCGACCCCTGCCCCAAGTGCGGCACCGGCCTCAAGCTGGACCGCGCCATCGAGATCGGCCACATCTTCCAGCTGGGCCGCAAGTACGCGGACACCTTCCAGCTCGACGTGCTCGGCCAGCACGGCAAGCCGGTCCGGGTCACCATGGGCTCCTACGGCATCGGCGTCTCCCGCGCCGTCGCCGCGCTCGCCGAGCAGACCGCCGACGAGCAGGGCCTGTGCTGGCCCCGCGAGATCGCCCCGGCCGACGTCCACGTCGTCGCGGCGGGCAAGGCGCTCCAGACGGAGCTGGCCCTCGACGTCGCCGAGCGGCTCGGCGCCGCAGGCGTGCGGGTCATGGTCGACGACCGCGCGGGCGTCTCGCCCGGCGTGAAGTTCACCGACGCCGAACTGATCGGCGTCCCGAAGATCCTGGTCGCCGGCCGCCGCTCGGCCGAGGGCGTCCTGGAGCTCAAGGACCGCCGCACCGGCGAGCGCGAGGAGCTCACGGTCGACGAGGCGATCGCCCGCCTCACCGCCGAGGGCTGATCCGGAACACGCCAGGAGGCCCCCGCGCACCGCGCGGGGGCCTCCTCGGGTCTCCGGTCTCCTACAGCCAGCTCGCGAACTCCAGCGTCAGCTCGCCCTCCTGGTGGCGGCCCGCCGCCAGCGCCCGGGTCCCCGACTCCACCGCGCGGAACAGCGTCCAGCCGTGCAGCCGCTCCCGGTCCACGTCCAGCGAGTCGGCGAGCTTCCGGACCCGCCGCCGGGCCGTCACCGCGCCGCCGGGGGAGGCGATCAGATCCTCTACCCGGTCGCGCACCAGACGCGCCAGATCGTAGGCGCGCTCACCGACCAGCGGCTCGGGGCCGACCGTCAGCCAGGGCGCCCGCTCCCCGGCGAGCACCTTGCTCTGGCGGAAGTTGCCGTGCAGCAGCAGGAGTTCGGGGGAGTGGACGACCAGCTCCGCACGCGCCGCGAGCGCCGCGGAGACCAGCGGCTCCAGGGCGGGGTCGGCAGCCGCGGCGGCGCGCATCGGCTCGACCCGGCGCCCGGTCCGCTCGGCGACCGTCTCGAAACCGTGCCCGGCCGGCGGCTCGACCCACAGCCTGCGCACCGTACCCGCCGCCTCCAGCAGCGCCTTCGCCTCCGGCAGCGAACGCAGCGACACCTCGGGATGCAGCCGTTCCAGCAGGAGCGCGCCGGGCCCGTCACCGAGCAGCCGCACCGCGCCCCAGCCGTTCCAGTGGGCCAGCGCCGCCCGCTCCGGTTCGGGCGCGGCCCCGGCGGGGGCGAGCTTCAGCGCGGCCGGGGTGCCGTCGGAGCACGTCACCAGCAGCACCAGACTGCTGCGGCCCCCCGGGGCGGCGACCCGTTCCACGGTCATCCGCCGCCCGGTGGAGGACAGCGCCTCCTCGATCAGCGCGGGAAGCCGCGCGAGCCAGTCGGCGGCGGCCGCTTCCCCGCACGACTCGCCCAGCGCTCGCACCAGACGCTGCGGCGGTTCGAAACCCATACGTGCCGTGTTCCCTTTCAGAGTTCCCTCGGTGTCCCGCGGTCCGCGCCGCGGCTCCCCCGGTGCGCCGGGACGGCCCCGTCCCCGTCGCCGGCCTTCGCGTCGGCCCCCGCCGCGGCGGTGCTCCCGGCGGCCCGCTCGGCGAGACCGGGAAAGGGTACGCCGCTGCCCCGCCAGCGGACCGCGCGCACCGCGGCCTCCCGCAGCGCGTCCGCGGCCTCCCGCCTGAGCGGCCCCTCGGCGGCCCGCACGAGGTCGGAGTACACGTTCGCGACCCGGTCCTCCAGCAGGGCCGCCAGCCGCACCGCCGCGGCCGGGTCCGCGACCGGGAACGGCAGGGCGTACGCGGCCAGCGCCGCCACCGGCTCGCCGTCCAGGTCGCGCACGGTCCGGGCCAGCACGTCGCGCCGGGCCCGGTGCGCGTGGTGGGCCGCACGGGCCTCGGCCCGGCGCTTCTCGGCGACCCGGGCGCCGAGCACCCCGTACCCGTACACCGCCGCGTGTTCGGCGGCCAGGGCCGCCTGCGCGGCCTTCAGCTCTCCGGCGCTCATGACGAGGTCTCCTTGGCCAGCTCGGTCAGCAGATAGGCGTGGCCCGCGCCCGCCGCCGCCGTCGACGCCAGCAGCCGGGCCAGCTCCGGCGGGGCCTCCGGGAGGGCCGCCAGCCGCGCGTCGGAGGTGCGGCGCTCCGCCGCGGCCAGCTCCCCGATCGCGGCCTTCGCCCCGGTCGCGCGCGACCGCGAGGCGGCGAGCTCCTGACCGCCCCCGGGCGCCAGCGCCCCGGCGTGGGCCCGGACGGCGTCCCGCAACGGCGAGAGAGCGGCGGCGGTGGCCGGATGGGCCCTGATCACCTGCTCGTAGTGGGCGAGCAGCTCCATGCTGCTGCGCGCGGCGTCCGCCCGGAGCTTCTTCTCCGCCCGCGCCGCGGAGATCTGTTCGGCCGGGGTCCGGGCCCCGTCCCGCTCGGATTCCTTCGGGCGCCCGGAGCCGTCGCCGCAGCCGGCCAGCACCGCCCCCAGGGCGATCGCTCCCGCCGCGGTGAGCGCACCCCTGCGCGTCGTCCCGGTGCGCCGCACTTTTCTCCTTCGGGCTGGACCTGTCTTGACTGGATCTGTCCTGAAGTGATCACCGCAGGCGAGCGTACCCGCGGCGGCGGGGAGGACGGACGGCAACACCCCTCGGGACCGGATACCCTTTGACCTGACACGCGAGATCCCACAACAGCACACGCGGCCGAGGAGTCACCCGGATGAGCACCACCCAGAGCGAGAGGCTGCGCGGACTGCTCGAACCGCTCGTCAGCGCCGAGCAGCTGGATCTCGAGGAGATCGAGGTTTCCCGGGCCGGCCGCCGCCGTGTGCTGCGGATCGTCGTGGATTCCGACGAGGGCGTGGAACTGGACGCCTGCGCCGAGCTGAGCCGCGCGATCTCCGAGAAGCTCGACGAGACCGACGCGATGGGCGACGGCGAGTACGTCCTCGAAGTCAGTTCCCCCGGTGCCGACCGTCCGCTGACGGAGCACCGCCACTACGTACGTGCCACGGGCCGCCTGGCCAAGCTGCACCTGCGCGAGGGCGGCGAGCTGGTGGCCCGCATCCTCGCCGTGGACGAGGAAGGGCTCGACCTCGAGGTGCCGGGCGTCAAGGGCCGCAGGCCCACGTCCCGCCGGGTCGCCTTCGACGAGATCGCCAAGGCACGCGTGGAGATCGAATTCAGCCGCAAGGACAAGAAGGAAGAGGAGGCGTAGCCGTGGACATCGACGTGAAGCTCTTGAAGGGCTTGGCACAGGACAAGGAGATCCCCTTCGACGTGCTCGTCGAGGCGATCGAGTCGGCCCTCCTCATCGCCTACCACCGGACAGACGGAAGCCACCGCCGCGCGCGGGTGGAGATCGACGAGCGCGGCCACGTGACGGTGTGGGCGAAGGAGGACCCGGCCGACCTGGAACCGGGCCAGGAGCCCAAGGAGTTCGACGACACCCCGTCCGGTTTCGGCCGGATCGCCGCGACCACGGCCAAGCAGGTCATCCTGCAGCGGCTGCGCGACGCCGAGGACGACCGGACGTTCGGCGAGTACGCGGGCCACGAGGGCGATGTCGTCACCGGCGTCGTCCAGCAGGGCAAGGACCCCAAGAACGTTCTGGTCGACATCGGCAAGCTGGAGGCCATCCTGCCGGTGCAGGAGCAGGTCCCGGGCGAGGAGTACACCCACGGCCTGCGGCTGCGCACGTACGTCGTGCGCGTCGCCAAGGGGGTGCGCGGCCCGTCCGTGACGCTGTCGCGGACCCACCCCAACCTCGTGAAGAAGCTCTTCGCGCTGGAGGTCCCGGAGATCGCGGACGGCTCCGTGGAGATCTGCGCGATCGCCCGGGAGGCCGGTCACCGCACCAAGATCGCGGTCCGCTCGACCCGCTCCGGACTGAACGCCAAGGGCGCCTGCATCGGCCCGATGGGCGGCCGGGTGCGCAATGTGATGGCCGAACTGCACGGCGAGAAGATCGACATCGTCGACTGGTCGGACGACCCGGCCGAGATGGTCGCCAACGCGCTGTCACCCGCCCGGGTGAGTCAGGTCGAGGTCGTGGACCTCGGCGCCCGGTCCGCCCGCGTCACCGTTCCGGACTACCAGCTGTCGCTCGCGATCGGCAAGGAGGGGCAGAACGCCCGCCTCGCCGCCCGCCTCACCGGCTGGCGCATCGACATCCGCCCGGACACCGAGACCGACGCCGAACGCGACGTCGCCGACCGGGAGCGTGCCGAGCGCGCCCGCGAGCGGTCCGAGCGGCGCTGACCGGCGCTCGCCGACAGGACGGACCCGCGCGGGGTGCCGGGCGCCCCTCCCGAAAGGGGGGTGCCCGGCACCGGTCGCGTGGGGGCCGGGAATATATCTCGGCGGCATGCCGCTGAGATCACGACAACATCCGTTCGATTTTTGCCCCAAAGGGGTGAGGTCGGTGCGGGGAGGTAGACTTAGCCGTGTCTGGCCGGACGCATGCCCGCGCTTGCCCTGAGCGAACCTGTGTGGGATGCCGGGAGCGGGCGGCCAAGAGCGAACTGCTGCGCATCGTTGCGGAAGGGAACGCCTGCGTTCCCGATCCTCGCGGTACGCTGCCCGGCCGGGGTGCCTATGTACACCCCGTCCCCGCATGTCTGGACCTGGCGGTTCGCCGCCGGGCGTTCCCCCGGGCCTTCAAGGCCAAGGGGCCGTTCGACCCCGCCGCAGTGCAGCGGTTCGTCGAGCGGGTGACACCGTAAGAAATGAACGGCACGGGACCCCGTGCGGTCAGGTACCTCGCGAGTTGGAAGTAGGTCGAGATTGCGATGAGCACTCGATGAGTACGCGATGAGTACGCCCATGAAGTAGCGACGGTCCGGCGGTAACCCGGACCTAAAAGGAGCGAAGTGGCTAAGGTCCGGGTATACGAACTCGCCAAGGAGTTCGGCGTCGAGAGCAAGGTCGTCATGGCCAAGCTCCAAGAACTCGGTGAATTCGTCCGTTCGGCGTCCTCGACGATCGAGGCGCCGGTTGTACGCAAGTTGACTGACGCACTGCAGGGGCCCGGCGGCAGCGCCGGCAAGCCCGCTGCGAAGCCTGGCGCGCCCCGCAAGGCGACGCCCGCGAAGCCCGCAGCGCCCTCTCCGGCCGCTGCGGCACGTCCTGCTGCCCCGAAGCCCGGCGCCCCGGCCCCCAAGCCGGCCCCCGCCGCCCCGGCGAGCAGCGCCCCCGCAACCCCCGCCGCGCCGGGCCCGCGTCCGGGTCCGCGCCCCGCGCCCAAGCCCGCCCCGGTGACCCCGGTCCCCGCCGCCGAGTTCTCGGCTCCGGCTCCGGCCCCGCAGCAGGCCCCGCGTCCCACGGGCGCCACCCCCGGTCCGCGTCCCGCCCGTCCGGCCCCGGCCGGCGGTCAGCGCGACGGCGGTCAGCGCGACGGCGGCCGCGGTGGCGAGCGCCCCGCCCGTCCCGCGGGTCAGGGCGCGCCGCGTCCCGGCGGCCGCCCGTCCGGTCCCCGTCCGGGCAACAACCCCTTCACCTCCGGCGGCTCGACGGGCATGGCCCGTCCGCAGGCGCCGCGTCCCGGCGGCGCCCCGCGTCCCGGTGGCGGTCAGGAGCGTCCGGGTGCCCCGCGTCCGCAGGGCGGCCCCGGTGGCGCGCCGCGTCCGCAGGGCCAGGGCGGTCCCCGTCCGACCCCCGGCGGCATGCCGCGTCCGCAGGCTCCCCGTCCGGGCGGTGCCCCCGGTGGCAACCGTCCCAACCCGGGCATGATGCCGCAGCGTCCCGCTGCCGGCCCGCGTCCCGGTGGTGGCCCCGGCGGCCGCGGTCCCGGCGGCGGCGGTCGTCCGGGCGGCGCGGGTCGTCCCGGCGGCGGCTTCGCGGGTCGTCCGGCCGGTCCCGGCGGCGGTGGCGGCGGTTTCGCCGGCCGTCCCGGTGGCGGTGGCGGCGGTGCGGGTCGTCCCGGTGGCGGCGGCGGTGGCTTCGGCGGCCGTCCCGGCTTCGGTGGTCGTCCCGGCGGCCCCGGCGGCCGTGGTGGCACGCAGGGTGCGTTCGGCCGTCCCGGCGGTCCGGCCCGTCGTGGCCGCAAGTCGAAGCGGCAGAGGCGCCAGGAGTACGAGGCCATGCAGGCCCCGTCGGTGGGCGGCGTCATGCTGCCTCGCGGCAACGGACAGTCCGTCCGTCTGTCGCGCGGTGCCTCCCTCACCGACTTCGCGGAGAAGATCAACGCCAACCCGGCGTCGCTCGTCGCCGTGATGATGAACCTCGGCGAGATGGTCACGGCGACGCAGTCCGTCTCCGACGACACCCTCAAGCTGCTCGCGGACGAGATGAACTACGTCCTCGAGATCGTCAGCCCGGAGGAGGAGGACCGCGAGCTGCTCGAGTCCTTCGACATCGAGTTCGGCGAGGACGAGGGCGGCGAAGAGGCGCTCATCCCGCGTCCGCCGGTCGTGACCGTCATGGGTCACGTCGACCACGGCAAGACCCGACTGCTGGACGCGATCCGCAAGACGAACGTCATCGCGGGCGAGGCCGGTGGCATCACGCAGCACATCGGTGCGTACCAGGTCTCCGCCGAGGTCAACGGCGAGGACCGGAAGATCACCTTCATCGATACCCCGGGTCACGAGGCGTTCACCGCCATGCGTGCCCGCGGTGCGAAGTCCACCGACATCGCGATCCTCGTGGTGGCGGCGAACGACGGTGTGATGCCCCAGACGATCGAGGCGCTGAACCACGCCAAGGCGGCCGACGTGCCGATCGTGGTCGCGGTCAACAAGATCGACGTCGAGGGTGCCGACCCGACCAAGGTGCGCGGTCAGCTCACCGAGTTCGGTCTGGTGGCCGAGGAGTACGGCGGCGACACGATGTTCGTCGACATCTCCGCCAAGCAGGGCCTGCACATCGACCAGCTGCTGGAGGCCGTGGTCCTGACCGCGGACGCCTCGCTCGACCTGCGGGCCAACCCGGAGCAGGACGCGCAGGGTATTGCGATCGAGTCCCACCTCGACCGCGGCCGCGGTGCCGTCTCGACCGTCCTGGTCCAGCGAGGCACGCTGCGCATCGGTGACACGATGGTGGTCGGCGACGCGTACGGCCGGGTCCGGGCAATGCTCGACGACAACGGCAACAACGTCGAGGAAGCGGGTCCGTCGACCCCCGTCCTCGTGCTCGGTCTCACCAACGTCCCGGGTGCCGGCGACAACTTCCTGGTGGTCGACGAGGACCGTACGGCCCGTCAGATCGCCGAGAAGCGTGCCGCCCGCGAGCGCAACGCCAACTTCGCCCGCAAGGGCGTCCGGTTCTCCCTGGAGAACCTGGACGAGGCGCTCAAGGCCGGTCTGGTCCAGGAACTCAACCTCATCATCAAGGGCGACGCGTCCGGTTCGGTGGAGGCTCTCGAGTCCTCGCTGCTCCAGCTCGACGTCGGCGACGAGGTGGACATCCGGGTCCTGCACCGCGGTGTGGGTGCGGTCACCGAGTCGGACATCGACCTGGCGACCGGCTCCGACGCCATCGTCATCGGCTTCAACGTCCGCGCTGCCGGGCGTGCCCAGCAGATGGCGGAGCGCGAGGGCGTCGACGTCCGCTACTACTCGGTGATCTACCAGGCCATCGAGGAGATCGAGGCGGCCCTCAAGGGCATGCTCAAGCCGGAGTACGAAGAGGTCGAGCTCGGTACGGCGGAGATCCGCGAGATCTTCCGCTCGTCCAAGCTGGGCAACATCGCCGGTGTGCTGGTCCGCTCCGGCGAGGTCAAGCGCAACACCAAGGCGCGCCTGCTGCGCGATGGCAAGGTCATCGCGGAGAACCTCAACATCTCCGGTCTGCGCCGCTTCAAGGACGACGTCACCGAGATCCGCGAAGGCTTCGAGGGCGGTATCAACCTCGGAAACTTCAACGACATCAAGATCGACGACGTCATCGCGACGTACGAGATGCGCGAGAAGCCGCGAGGCTGATCCGCGGGGAATCCGGGGGAACACCCCCGGACCTCTCTTTCACAGTCGGGGCCGGTCGACGGGGCGTATTTCCGTCGATCGGCCCCGGCCGTTCCGTGTACGGTTCTCGTGTTCCCGCCAAGCGCTGGCAGGACACGAACCCGAACCGGCGGGACATCCGGACATTCATGTATGTGGGGACACTGTCCTTCGATCTGCTTCTCGGCGACGTACGGTCGTTGAAGGAGAAACGCTCCGTCGTCCGCCCGATCGTCGCCGAACTCCAACGCAGATTCGCAGTGAGCGCGGCGGAGACCGGCGGTCAGGATCTCCATCGCAGGGCCGAGATCGGCCTTGCCGTGGTCTCCGGGGACACCGGACACCTCACAGATGTTCTGGACCGGTGCGAGCGGCTGGTGGCCGCCCGGCCGGAAGTGGAACTGCTGTCCGTACGACGGCGGGTCCACAGCGACGAAGACGATTGAGCAAGAGGGAGACGGACCAGTGGCCGACAACGCGCGGGCTAAGAAGCTGGCGGACCTCATCCAGGAGGTGGTCGCCGAGAAACTGCAGCGCGGTATCAAGGACCCGCGTCTGGGTACGCACGTGACCATCACGGACACCCGGGTCACCGGTGACCTGCGGGAGGCCACGGTCTTCTACACGGTCTACGGCGACGACGAGGAGCGGGCGAGCGCCGCGGCGGGCCTGGAGAGTGCCAAGGGCATCCTGCGTTCGGCGGTCGGAGCGGCGGCGGGAACGAAGTTCACCCCCACCCTGACCTTCGTGGCCGACGCGCTTCCGGAGAACGCCAGGGCGATCGAGGACCTCCTCGACCGGGCGCGGGCCTCGGACGCCCGGGTGCGCGAGGCGTCCTCGGGCGCCACGTACGCCGGCGGCGCCGACCCGTACCGCAAGTCGGAGGACGCGAACGACGAGGACACCGCCTCCGAATGACATCGCAGAACACGCCGGACGGCCTTGTCATCGTCGACAAGCCGTCCGGCTTCACTTCGCACGACGTCGTCGCCAAGATGCGCGGCATCGCCCGGACCCGCCGGGTCGGCCATGCCGGCACCCTGGACCCGATGGCGACCGGTGTGCTCGTGCTCGGCGTCGAGAAGGCCACCAAGCTCCTCGGCCACCTCGCGCTGACCGAGAAGGAATACCTCGGCACGATCAGGCTCGGGCAGAACACCATCACGGACGACGCGGAGGGCGAGATCACCTCGTCCACCGACGCCTCCGGGGTGACCCGGGAGGGCATCGACGCGGGTGTCGCGGCCCTGACCGGCCCGATCATGCAGGTGCCGTCCAAGGTCAGCGCCATCAAGATCGACGGCAAGCGGTCCTACGCACGGGTGCGGGGCGGCGAGGAGTTCGAGATCCCGGCCCGGCCGGTGACGATCTCGTCCTTCAACGTCTACGACGTCCGTCACGAGGTCGCCGAGGACGGGACACCGGTCGTCGACCTGGTCGTCTCGGTCGTCTGCTCCTCGGGCACGTACATCCGAGCCATCGCCCGGGACCTCGGTGCCGGGCTCGGCGTCGGCGGGCACCTGACCGCGCTGCGGCGCACCCGGGTCGGACCGTACGGCCTCGACGCGGCGCGGACGCTCGACCAGCACCAGGAGGAGCTGACGGTGATGCCGGTGGCCGAGGCCGCCGCCGCCGCGTTCCCCCGCTGGGACGTGGACGACAAGCGCGCCAGGCTGCTGCTGAACGGCGTACGGCTGGACATGCCGGCCTTCCCGCCGGGCCCGGTCGGGGTCTTCGGGCCCGACGGGCGGTTCCTGGTCCTCGTCGAGGAGCAGAAGGGCAAGGCCAAGAGCCTCGCCGTCTTCGCCTGACCGGCGCCCCGGACCGGACGGAACGTCATCGTGGAGCGGGCGGGACAACCCCCACGCCCGCTCCACGGTTTCCCAACGGTTCCTGTCCACCGGACGCCAACAATTCACCCCAACGAGCAGGCGCTCGGAGTGAAACAGGGGTGCATTCGGGGGCGCTTTTACTCCGAGTGGTACACGCGCCGATCATCGGACCTAACGTTCTGATCATGGGAAGCGGGGACCGGGCAGCGCTGGTACGTATCTGCGATCAGGCCGGTCGGCCGCGGGGGACCGGATTCGTCGCGGACGACCGGGGCACGGTACTGACCAGCCACGAGGCGATCGACGGCCTCGACGGCCCGGTCCTGCACGGGGCGGACGGCCGCAGCCGCACCCTCGGGGCCGACGACATCACTGCGCTGCCCGAGCTCGATCTCGCCCTGCTGCACACCCCGGGGCCCGAGGCGCTGGGCGTGGAGCCGGTGCCGATCACCCTGCGGGACCGGATCGACGCCGGGACGTACGTGACGATCGCCGCCCACGGCTGGCGCGAGGCGCGGGTGCTCGGCACCACCCCCGTGACGTACCCCGCGCGCGGCGGCTCCCACCGGATCGGCGCGGCACTGGAGCTGGCGCTCGGCACGAACGGCCGGGACGCGCTGCAGCTCCGCGGCGCGGCCGTGGGCGGGCCCGTCCTCGATCCGGAGAGCGGCGCGGTCATCGCCGTGCTGGGCACCGCGCTGCGGGCGGAGCATTCCGCCGCGGGCCTCGCCGTGCCGCTGCGGGACACGGGCACCGACGGCCCGCTCGACGTACTGCTGCGGCGCAACGCGACGAGCGTCCCCGGATACGGACGCGACCTGAACCTCGCGGGCGCCCTGCACCTCACGGCGACCTCGCTCGGCTCGGCGGGCGGCGGTCCGGACACCGGGCCCGACCCGGTCGAACGCCCGGACGTCAGCGCGGAGTTCATGGCCTTCGCGGGACCGGCGGGCGCCTCGTCCGCGGCGGGCGGCACCGCCGTCGTCCTCGGCCTCGTCGGCGCGCCGGGCACCGGGCGCACCACCGAACTGACGGCGCTCACCGCCCGCCGGGCGCGCGGCCCGGTCCCCGCGCCCACCCTCTGGCTGCGCGGCGCCGACCTGCTGGCCGACGACACCTCGGTCGCCGACGCCGTCGCCCGTGCGCTGGGCCGGGCCGGGCGGATCGTCACCGCCGCCGGGGCCCGGGGCGACATGGCCACCGCCACCCCCGAGCGAGTGGCCCGGCTGGCCCGGGAGTCCGGAATCCCGCTGCTCGTGCTGCTGGACGGCCCCGAGGAGATGCCTCCCGCGCTGGCCCACGGAACGGCCCGGTGGACCACCGCCACCGTCGACTGGCTGCGGACGAACGGCGCGCGGCTCGTGATCGCCTGCCGGCCCGAGTACTGGGAGACGGCCGGTGCGCTCTGCCCGCCCGGCGCACTGCACCGTCCCGCCCGGCCGGCCGGACGGCTGCCGTCCGCGATCCGGCTGGGCGACCTCACCGCGAACCAGGCCGAACAGGCCCGGCAGCGGTACGCCGTCCCGCCCGGGGCACTCGCCCCCGGACACGACCGGCATCCGCTCACCCTGCGCCTTCTCGCGGAGGTGCGCGCCGCCATGCCCGGGGAGGTCGCCGGACAGCCCGACACGGAGGAGGTCTTCGGCGCCCACCTGGACCTGATGTGCCTGCGCATCGCGGTCCGTGTCGCGGCGGGCTCGGGCCGGGCACCGGGGGGCGCCGCGGTCCGCAGGCTGGCCGCCCGGGTGGCGGGGCAGGTGCACGAGGCGGCGCGGCGCTGTCTGGGCCCGGGGCAGGGGGAGCTGGACCGGGCGGCGTTCGAGGAGGTGTTCCCCTGGCGCCCCGGCTGGGCGTCGGCCGTCCTCACCGAGGGCCTGCTCGTTCCGGCGGGGGCCGGTTACCGCTTCGCGCACGAGGAGCTGGGGGACTGGGTGCAGGGCGCCCACCTGGACGTGGACGCGGCGCTGTACGCGCTCGTCCACCGGTGGCACGCGCGGAAGGGACCGGAGGACGGGACGCCGGGCCCGGCGGACGCGGACACAGCTCCGGCGGGCCCGGACACGGCGGGTACGGACGCGGCGTCGGGTACGGGCACGGCGGCGGTCCGCCGGGTGCCGCAGCCGAGGCGGCCGGGCCCGCCCCGCGACCGGAGCAGCACCGCGGCGGGGACCGGGGCGTCCAGGCCGGGCGGGGGGCCCGGCGAGCCGCCCGTACCGGACGCGGGAACGGACCCTTCGGCAGAGGCGGACCGCCCAGCGGGAAGGGGCTTTCCGGTGGGTACGGGCTCCCCGGTGGGGCCAGGCTCCCCGGTGGGGCCAGGCTCCCCGGTGGGGCCAGGCTCCCCTGCAGGGGCGGATTCCTCGGCGGGTAGGGGCTCCTCGGCGGGGGCGGGACCGCGCACCCTGCCCGTGCCGCGCCACCGGATCGGCCCGGTGATCCAGGCCCTGCTCCGTCTGGGCCGCAGGCAGGGCCCCGTGGCGCTCTCCCACCAGCTGGCCGATCTCATCGAGGCCCTGGACCGGCTGCTGTCCGTGCCGGGGCCGGAAGCAGCCCCGGCACGGACGAACGCCGAGGGGGAGCGGCACACCCCGTGTCACGACGCCCGGTGGTGGGCCGTCCATCTGCTCTCCGAGACCCTGATCCAGGTGCCCGACGCCCGGCCGTACCTCGGGGTGCTGCGGCTCCTGGCCGGCCGGGTCGTGCGCGGCGGCGGGGCGGGCGGACCGGCGGGCCCCGGCACGTACGCCGAGTTCGGCCCCTGGTTCTGGCGGCGGCTGACACTGCCCGAGGCGGACCGGATCGACCTGTTCCGGCGGCTGGTCCCCGCCGACGGCCCGCCCGACGGCCACGGCGAGCGGTTCCTGGACGCCGTCGCCCGGCGGCTCGCCGCCCGGCCCCGGACCGTACAGCCCCTGCTCTGCGACTGGTTCACCGACGAACGGCCGCTCCCCGCCGGGGAAGGGGACGCGCTGCGGCCGACCGTGGCCACCGCCGCGCAGGCGCTGCTCTACGCCCGCCGCGACCTGGCCGTCGACGACCTGACCGACGCGCTCGTCTCCGCCCACCACTCCCGGGCCGGGGAACTGCTCACCGCGCTGGCCGAGGACGAGCCCGCCGCCCTGTGCCGGGCCGTCCACCGCTGGGCCCACGACGGGGACCGGCCCGCCCGCCGCACCGCAGCCGCCATGTACGCGGCGGTCGCCGCGTCCCACGCCGTCCTCGACGCCGACCGCGAGCTGCTGCGCGGGGCCGCCCGCGCCCTGCTGGCCCGCCCCGGCGACGCCGCCCTGCACGGGGCCGCGCTCGCCCTCCTCGTCCGGGATCCGCAGAGCCGGGACGGCTGCCTCCCGCAGGCCCTGCGGGCCTTCGTCAGGGGCGAGCCACAACTGTCCGCCGAGGTGCTCGCCGCCGCCCTGCCGTCCCACCCGGAGCAGGTGCTCGCCGCGTTCCGGGAGCGGCTGACCCGGCCGGACGAGGGGGCGGGCGAGGTGCTGTGCGCGCTGGCCGCGATCGACGCTCCCGCGCTGGCCCTGCACACCGCCGGGCTGGTGCGCGCCTACGTCGAGAGCCACCCGGACGACGCCGTGCACGCCGCCTCGTACATCCACCGGAGACTGGAGCGCGGCCCCGCCGCCCGCGCCCTGCTGCTGCCGCTGGTGACCGGGCTGCTGCGGGAGCGCCCCGTCCCGCCGCCCGTGCGCGGCGCGCTCGCCGGGGTGTTCGCCGCGCCCGGCAGCCCGGCCTCCGCACAGCTGCGGGGCGAGCTGCTGGAGGTCCTGCTCGACTTCGAACAGGACACCCACCGCGATCCGGCCGTGCTCGACGCATTGCTGCGGGCCGCCGCGACCGGTTCCGGAGGACGCACGCCGGCCCGCACCCGCGCCCTGGTCCACCGCACCGGAATGCTGCTGCTCCGCACCCCCGAGGGCGCGGACCGCTTCGACCGGCTGCTGGTCGAACTCGCCCGTGAAGTGCCGGGATTCGCGGCCCTGGTCACCGGGTGGCTGACCGACGCCCCGCAGGAATGGGCGGCGCTCGTCGGCCCGGACGCGCAGCGGACGGTTCGGCGGCTGGGCGGCCCCGAGGCGATGCCGATGCAGGCCGCGGGACGTGAGCATGGCAGTCTTAGACCTGCGTAAGAGGCATATCCACGTACACAGGTTCGGGCGAGGAGCGGTCAGAGTGCAGCGCTGGCGTGGCTTGGAGGACATCCCCCAGGACTGGGGACGCAGCGTCGTCACCATCGGCTCCTACGACGGGGTGCACCGCGGACACCAGCTGATCATCGGGCGCGCCGTGGAGCGGGCCCGCGAGCTCGGCGTGCCGTCGGTCGTGGTGACCTTCGACCCGCACCCCAGCGAGGTCGTGCGGCCCGGCAGCCACCCGCCGCTGCTCGCCCCGCACCACCGGCGCGCCGACCTGATGGCCGAGCTGGGGGTGGACGCGGTGCTGATCCTGCCGTTCACCCCCGAGTTCTCGAAGCTGGCCCCGGCCGACTTCATCGTGAAGGTCCTCGTCGACAAGCTGCACGCGCAGCTGGTCATCGAGGGCCCGAACTTCCGCTTCGGCCACAGGGCGGCCGGGAACGTCGAGCTGCTCGCCGAGTTCGGCGAGACCTACGACTACCGCGTCGAGGTCATCGACCTGTACGTGAGCGGTGAGGCGGGCGGCGGCGAACCGTTCTCCTCCACCCTCACCCGGCGGCTGATCGCCGAGGGCGACGTCGCGGGCGCCGCCGAGATCCTGGGCCGCCCGCACCGGGTCGAGGGCGTCGTGGTGCGCGGTGCGCAGCGCGGCCGTGAGCTCGGCTTCCCGACGGCCAACGTGGAGACCCTGCCGCACACCGCGATCCCCGCCGACGGCGTCTACGCGGGCTGGCTCGAAGTGAACGGCGAGGCGATGCCCGCCGCGATCTCGGTCGGGACGAACCCGCAGTTCGACGGCACGGAGCGGACGGTGGAGGCGTACGCGATCGACCGCGTGGGCCTCGACCTGTACGGGCTGCACGTCGCGGTGGACTTCCTCGCGTACGTGCGCGGGATGCTGAAGTTCGACTCGATCGACGCGCTGCTCGTGGCGATGGCCGCCGATGTGAAGCGGTGCTCCGAACTGATCGCCGCGTACGAGCGGGGCTGAACCCCTTCCGGACCTCGGCCGGATCTCTAGCGGACCCCGTCCGGGCCTTTTCCGGGTTCCGTCCGGGCGCCGGGCGAACGAACAGGGCCGGGCCCGTCCGGCGGTGATCCCCCCGGACGGGCCCGGCCCTGTCGCTTCCTACGCCTTCTTCGCCCGCACGGCCGGAGCGGCGGCAGCCGCCCAGTGGCACGCCACCTGGGTCCGGCCGCCGCCCGCGAGCACCGGCAGGTCCTCCGTGCGACAGGCGTCCGCGACGCCCGCCCGCTCCGCCTCGCCCGACGCCAGTACCTGGCAGCGGGCGTGGAAGCGGCACCCGGACGGCACCTTGGACGGGTCCGGCGGCTCACCGGTCAGGATCACCGGCTCGCCCCCCGCCTCCGGCAGCACCGACAGCAGCGCCCGGGTGTACGGGTGGCGCGGAGCCGTGAGGATCTGCTCCACCTCACCGGTCTCCACGATCCGCCCGAGGTACATCACCGCGACCCGGTCCGCGATGTTCCACGCCAGCCCCAGATCGTGCGTGACCACCAGCGCGGACAGCCCCAGTTCGTCCCGCAGTCGCAGCATCAGGGCCAGGATCTCGCCGCGCACCGAGGCGTCCAGCGAGGCCACCGGCTCGTCGGCCACGATCAGCTCGGGCTCCAGGACAAGCGCACCCGCGATCACGACCCGCTGGCGCTGACCGCCGGACAGCTCGTGCGGATAGCGCAGGAAGAACCGTTCCGGCGGACGGAGACCCGCCCGCGACAGCGCCTCGGACACCGCCGCCCGCTCGTCCCCCGCGTACCCGTGGATGCGCAGGCCCTCGGCGACGGCTTCGTACACCGTGTGCCGGGGGTTGAGCGAGCCGCTGGGGTCCTGGAGCACCAGCTGGACCCGCTTGCGGTACGCCTTCAGCGCCCGGCTCCCGTAGTCGAGCGGTTTGCCGCCGAAGGTGACCTGCCCGGACGTCGGCGGGACCAGGCCCAGCAGCGAACGCGCCAGCGTCGTCTTGCCGCAGCCCGACTCGCCGACCAGCGCCACGATCTCACCGGGCCGGATGTCCAGGTCCACGCCGTCCACGGCCCGCGCCGGGGCGGCCCCGCGCCGGCCGGGGAAGGTGACCTTCAGCTCCTGGGCGCTCAGCAGGGGAGGGGTGGTGCTCATGGGGTGCTCCTTGCTTCCTCGGCGTCCGGCGCTTCCTCGACGTCCGGCAGGGCCGGGGCCGGGGCCGCGGTCGCCCCCGGCTCCACCAGCACACAGGCGGCCCGCCGCTCCGGTCCCGCGACCCGCAGCTCCTGGTCCTCGGTCGCGCAGGAGTCCAGGGCCACCGGACAGCGCGGGTGGAAGGTGCAGCCGCCGGGCAGCGCCGACGGGTCCGGCGGGTCGCCGGGCAGCCCGCGGGGCGCGAACCGGGAGGCCGGGTCGCCGATGCGCGGAAAGGCACCGGACAGGGCCTTGCCGTACGGGTGGTGCGCGTTCTCGTAGACCTCGGACGCCGGGCCCTCCTCCACGACCCGGCCCGCGTACATCACCGCGAGCCGGTCGCAGGTGTCCGAGAGCACCGCGAGGTCGTGGCTGATCATGACGAGGCCGAGGTCCTGCTCGGACACCAGCTGCTCGATCAGCCGCAGGATCTGGGCCTGGATCATCACGTCGAGGGCCGTGGTCGGCTCGTCCGCGACGATCAGTCCCGGATCGCAGGCCAGCGCCATCGCGATCATCACGCGCTGCCGCTGCCCGCCGGACAGCTCGTGCGGGTAGGCGGAGGCGCGGGCGGCCGGCAGACCCACCTGCTCCAGGAGCTCGCCGACCTTCTTCGCCGCTCCGGCCTGCGTCGCCTTCCGGTGCAGCAGGATCGGTTCGGCAATCTGGTCGCCGATGCGGTGCACCGCGTTGAGCGAGTGCATCGCGCCCTGGAAGACGATCGACGCCCCCGCCCAGCGCACCGCCCGGACCTGTCCCCACTTCATGGCGAGGACGTCCTCGCCGTTCAGCAGGATCTCGCCGGAGACCTTCGTGCCGGCGGGCAGCAGCCGCAGCAGCGCGAGGGCCAGCGTCGACTTCCCGCAGCCCGACTCGCCGGCGATGCCGAGCTTCTGCCCGGCGTCGACGGTGAGGTTCACGCCGCGCACGGCCTGCGCCCCGCCGGCGTACGTCACCGTGAGGTCCCGTACGTCGAGGAGCGGCGGCCGGTGGATGTTCGTGGTGCTCAACGGGCCACCCCCAGCTTGGGATTGAGGACGGACTCGATCGCGCGCCCGCAGAGTGTGAACGACAGGGCCACCACGGCGATGGCGATGCCGGGCGGTGCCAGGTACCACCAGTGGCCCGCGCTCACCGCACCCGCCTCGCGGGCGTCCTGGAGCATGCCGCCCCAGGAGGTGGTGGTCGGGTCGCTGAGGCCGAGGAAGGCCAGCGTGGCCTCGGTGAGGATCGCGTTGGAGATCACCAGCGTCGTCTGGGCGAGCACCAGCGGCATCACGTTCGGCAGTACGTGCCGGACCATGATGTGCCTGTGGCCGCCGCCCAGCGCGCGGGCCCGTTCGATGTACGGGCGGGACTCCACCGCGAGGGTCTGGGCCCGGACCAGCCGGGCCGTGGTCGGCCAGGTCGTGACCCCGATCGCGATGATGACCGTCCACATCGAACGGTCCATCACCGTGGCGAGCGCGATCGCGAGGACCAGGGTCGGCATCACCAGGAACCAGTCGGTGACACGCATCAGGATCGTCGAGTACCAGCCGTGGAAGTGGCCCGCGACGATGCCGACGATCGTGCCGATGGCGACGCACAGGAACGCCGCGAGCAGGCCGACCGTCAGCGAGATCCGGGTGCCCCACACCAGCAGCGCCAGCACACTGCGGCCGAACTGGTCGGTGCCGAGCGGGAATTCGCCGCTGAGGGACTCCAGTGCCCCGCCGGGGGCGTCCGTGACGGACTGTGAGTCCGCGCCGACGAGCTGCGGCGCGAACACGGCGGTCAGCGCGATCAGGACGAGGGCGGCCAGCCCCCACAGACCGCTCCGGTGGCTTCGGTACTCCCGCCAGAAGCGGGCGGCGGACCGGCGCTTGCGGGCCCGTGCCAGGGCGCGCGGGTTAGGGGCGGCCCCGGCCTCCGCGGGCGTGGGCGTGGGCATGGATTCGGTCGTCATCGGCCCACCCGGGGATCGAGCAGCGGATAGAGCACGTCGGCAAGGGTGTTCGCCAGGATCACCGCAGTGGCGAAGACGAAGAACAGCCCCTGCACGAGCGGGAGGTCGGGCACGCTGAGCGCCTCGTAGAACAGCCCGCCCAGACCCGGCCAGGAGAACACCGTCTCGACCAGGATCTGTCCGGCGACCACGTGCCCGAGGTTCACGAACATCAGGGTGAAGGTCGGCAGCATCGCGTTGGGCACGGCGTGCTTGCGGCGCACGACGTCGTCCCGCAGCCCCTTCGCGCGGGCCGTCGTCAGATAGTCGCTGCCCATCTCGTCGAGCAGCGAGGAACGCATCACCAGGAGCGTCTGCGCGTACCCGACGGACACCAGCGTGATCACCGGCAGGACCAGGTGGTGCGCCACGTCGAGGACGTAGGCGAAACCGGTCTCGCCGGTGCCGGAGTCCAGGTTGCCCGTCGGGAACAGGCCGGGGACCGGACCGATGCCCACCGCGAAGACGATGATCAGGAGCAGGCCCAGCCAGAACGCCGGCACCGAGTAGAGCGTGAGCGCGAACGCGGTGTTGAAGCGGTCGCTGAGGGAGCCGTTGCGCCAGGCGGTACGGGTGCCGAGCCAGATGCCGAGCGCGGTGTACAGGACGTACGACGTGCCGGTGAGGAGCAGGGTCGCCGGGAGCGCCTCGGTGATCTTGTCGATGACCGGCGCGTGGAACTGGAACGACAGCCCGAAGTCACCGGTGAGCGCGTCGCCCACGTAGGACGTGAACTGCTGCCACATCGGCTGGTCGAGCCCGAACTGGCGTTTCAGCGACTGGAGTTGTTCGGCGGACACGGGTCGGCCGCCGGTCATCTGCTTGACCGGGTCGCTGGGGATGAGCCGGAAGAGGAAGAAACTGGTGACCAGGACCGCGAACAGGGAGACCGCGGCGCCCGCGATCTTGGCCGCGACGTACTGGAGGTATGCCTTGGTGTTGTGCGCCCGTGGACCGCGGTCGGCCGACGGACCGGCCGGGGCCGGTCCGTCGCTGTCCGCGTTCTGCACGAGCGCCGGAGTGCTGTCAGCTGTCATGGGGAACTCTCGTTACTCGTGCCGCAATGAGGAGGGGCCGACCGGTGGAGCGAGTGTTCCCCGGCCGGCCCCTCTTCACCCGTTCAGGTGATTACTCGCGGTCGTCCGCCGTGTTGCGGCGGCGCATCGCGACGAACAGCCCGCCACCGGCGAGCACCACGACCACCGCGATGATGCCGATGACGACGCCGGTCGAGCCCGACCCGCCGGAACCGTCCGAGCCCTCGCCGTCCGCCGGAACGGCCGACCACCAGCTCCAGTAACCGTCCTGGCCGTAGATGTTGCCCCCGGACTTCGGCATCGTCGTGATCGACTTGATCTGGTCGGTGCGGTACGCCTCGACCGCGTTCGGGTACGCGATGACGTTCATGTACCCGGAGTCGTACAGCCACGACTGCATCTGGTTGACGATCTCGGTGCGCTTGGCCGGGTCGTACTCGGCGAGCTGCTTCTTGTACAGCTCGTCGTACTTCTTGTCGCAGATGAAGTTGTCCGTGGAGGCGCTGTCCTTGGCCTTGGAGGGCAGCGCGGCACAGGTGTGGATGCCGAGGACGAAGTCCGGGTCCGGGTTGACGGACCAGCCGTCGAAGGCGAGGTCGTACTCGCCCGCGTACCAGGGCACGGAGACGTTGTCGAGGCAGTCGACCTTCAGGCCGATGCCGAGCTTGCCCCACCACTCCTTGAGGTACTTGCCGATCGCCTTGTCGTTCGGGTCCGTGGCGTGGCAGAGGATGCGCAGGTCGAGCGGCTTGCCGTCCTTGCCGACCCGCTGGTCGCCCTTGAGCGGGTAGCCCGCCTCGTCGAGCAGCTTCGCCGCCCTGGCCGGGTCGTACGCGAGGCTCTGCTCGGCGGTCGGCTTCCACTGGTACGCCGTGAAGCGCGGCGGGATGTAGCCCTGGCCCTCGACGGCGTGGCCCTGGAAGACCTTGTCGATGATGGTCTTGCGGTCGACGGACAGGAAGAGGGCCTGGCGCACCTTCTGGTCGAGAAGCGCCTTGTTGCCGTTGCCGAACTTCTTGCCGTCCTTGGTCTGCGCGCCCGGGTTGGTGGCCAGCGCGAAGAAGCGGCGGCCCGGCCCCTCGTTGACCTTGATGTTCTTGTCGCCCTTGAGGGAGTTGGCCTGGGCGGGCGTCAGCGCGGGGGAGCCGGCGACGAAGGAGACCTCGCCCTTGCGCAGGGCCGCGACCGCGGTGTCCTGGTCCTTGTACGTCTTGAAGACCAGCTCGTCGAACTTCGGCTTGCCGCGCCAGAAGTCCTTGTTGGCCTTGAGCTTCACATACTGGTCGACCTTGTAGTCGGTCACGACGAACGGCCCGTTCCCGACGATCGGGAAGGTCTTGTCGTTGTTGAACTTGGAGAAGTCACCGACCTTCTCCCAGACGTGCTTCGGGACGATCGGCACGTCGAGCGCGGCCATGGTGGCCTGCGGCTCCTTGAGTTCGATGACCAGCTGCGTCGGGCTGGGCGCCGTCACCTTCTTGAAGTTCGCGACGAAGCTGCCGTTGGCCTGCGCGGCGGCCTCGTCGGTCATCATCTTGTTGAACGTCCAGGCCGCGTCCTCGGCGGTGGCCTGCTGCCCGTCCGACCACTTGGAATCGGAGCGGATGGTGTACGTCCAGGTCAACTTGTCCGCGGACGGCTCCCACTTGGTGGCGAGACCGGGGATCGCGTGGTTGTCCTCGGGGTCGTAGTTGGTGAGGAAGTCGTACATGAGCCGGCTGATGCTGGTGCTCATGAGCCGCTGAGCGAGGAACGGGCTCAGCGAGTCCACGCTCTGCGCGACGGCGACGGTCAGCGTCGACTTGCCGCTGTCGGCGGCCTGCGCCTGCTGCGGCGCGGCGCCGAGGGGCACACCGGGTACGACGGAAGCGGCGGTCAGGGCCAGGGCGGCGGCACCGGAGGCCAGGAGGACGCGCAGGCGCGCGCGTGGCTGGACAGGGGACGGTGGAACTCTTTCGACCATGGTCGGGGACCTCGCGTCATGACTCGCACGGAGAAGGCGGGTTGATCTGTGGTTCGCCAGCTGGTGAAGCGAAGGTTTATCAGCGGTGGTCAAGCCCCGTCAACGGTCATCGAAACGGCGTGTGGTCTGCGGGAATGCACAAAGGGCCCACACCGTGGAGACGGTGCGGGCCCTCATTGGTTCAGACCTCTGAAGCCTTACTGCTGAGGCGCTGACGGTGGCTGCTGCTGCCATCCGCCGGGCGACGCGGGGCCGGGCTGCGGGGCCTGGCCGGGCTGTTGCTGATGGGGCGTCGGAGGAGGCCCGGCCGGGCCGGCCGGGGGCTGGGCCTGCGGGGGCGGCGACTGCTGCCAGCCGTTGCCCTGCACCGCAGGACCGGGGTGCGGCGGGTACGGCTGCGGGGGCTGCTGACCGCCGTACGGCTGCTGCTGCGGGTACGGCTGCTGCGGGGCGTACTGCTGCTGGCCGGGCATCGGCGGTGCGTACTGCGGGGGCGGCGTGGAGCCGTCCGAGGTCCAGAGCCCCTGCTGCTGCTGGGCGCGCGCGAAGTCCTCGGCGACCAGCGCGGAGAGGTTGAAGTACGCCTCGCGAGTCTTGGGCCGCATCATGTCGAGATCGACCTCGGCGCCCGCCGCCAGGTGCTCGTCGAACGGCACGACCACCACACCGCGGCAGCGCGTCTCGAAGTGCTGCACGATGTCGTCGACCTTGATCATCTTTCCGGTCTCGCGGACCCCGGAGATGACCGTGAGGGAGCGCTGCACCAGCTCCGCGTAGCCGTGCGCCGAGAGCCAGTCCAGGGTGGTGGACGCGCTGGACGCACCGTCGACCGACGGCGTCGAGATGATGATCAACTGGTCGGCGAGGTCCAGCACCCCGCGCATCGCGCTGTAGAGCAGGCCGGTGCCCGAGTCGGTGAGGATGATCGGGTACTGCTTGCCCAGCACGTCGATGGCGCGCCGGTAGTCCTCGTCGTTGAACGTCGTGGAGACCGCCGGGTCCACGTCGTTGGCGATGATCTCCAGTCCGGAGGGCGCCTGCGAGGTGAAGCGGCGGATGTCCATGTACGAGTTGAGGTACGGGATCGCCTGGACCAGGTCACGGATGGTGGCCCCGGTCTCCCGGCGCACCCGGCGCCCGAGCGTGCCCGCGTCCGGGTTGGCGTCGATGGCGAGGATCTTGTCCTGCCGCTCGGTGGCCAGGGTCGCGCCGAGGGCGGTGGTCGTCGTGGTCTTGCCGACGCCGCCCTTGAGGCTGATGACCGCGATCCGGTAGCAGGACAGCACCGGCGTACGGATCAGGTCGAGCCTGCGCTGCCGCTCGGCCTCCTCCTTCTTGCCGCCCAGCTTGAAGCGGGACACCCCGGACGGGTTGCGGCTGCTCTTCGCCTTCTGCTTGCCCCGGACCAGCCGGTCGGAGGAGAGCTCCACGGCCGCCGTGTACCCGAGCGGTGCGCCGGGCACGGAACGCTCGCGCTGGTCGTGGGTGACCGGGTTCGGCCAGGCGGCCCCGGTGCGCGGGTCGACGGGCTGCCCCTGCTGCCCCTGGGGCTGCTGAGGCGCCTGGTGCTGTTCCTGGGGCTGCTGGGCGGGCGGCTGCGGTGCGCCCTGTGCGGGCAGGTGCGGCGCGGCCTGAGCCGACCGCTGGGGCACCTGGGGCGGCAGGGGTGCCTGTGCGCCCTGGGGTGCCTGAGGCGGCAGGGGCATGCCTTGCTGCGCGGGCCACTGAGCTGCCTGCGGCGGCTGGGGAGCCTGTTGCCCCTGGGACGGCTGAGAGGTCTGGGGCGGCTGAGAGGCATGGGGGGTTTGTGCCGCCTGCGCCGCCTGCGGGAACCCGTAGCCGCCCTGCGGAGGTTGCGGGGCTTGCGCTGCCTGCGGGAACCCGTAGCCGCCCTGCGGCGGTGTCTGCTGGGCGGGGGGCGCGGTCTGCTGCGGGAACCCGTAACCGCCCTGCGGCTGCTGGGGCGTCCCGGCCCCGGGGAACCCGTAGCCACCGGCCGCCTGGCCGCCCGGCGCCGGAGCCGGGTCAGGCATCGGTGCCGGAGCAGGGGCGGGAGCAGGTGCCGGGGCGGGCGTCGCGGCGGGCCACTGCTGTGCGGGCTGCGGCGCGGCGGGCTGGAAGGCGGGCGGCAGCGGCGGCAGGGCACCCTGCGGTGGCGGCGCCGGTGCCCAGGGCTGTGGCGCGGCGGGCGGCGGGGTGCTCTGCGGCGCGGCGGCGGGCGGCGCGTCCTGCGGCACCGCGTCCGTGGCGACGTCCGAGGGTGCGGGGCCCACCGGTCCGTCGGCGCCCTCCTGCACGCCCGGTGCCGCAGTACCGGCGGACTCCGGGGCACCGATCGCGGAACCGGCCGGGGCGACGCCGTCGGACGCCCCCGTGACGGACTCCGCCGACGCGGAACCGGAACCGGGGGCCCCGTCCGCACCCGTACGGTCGGCACCGATACCGGAGCCGGTGTCCACGGATCCCAGGTCCGAGGGCCCGACATCCACGGACCCCAGGTCCGAGGGCCCGACTCCCGAGCCGTAACCGGAACCCGGACCGTCCGTCCCCCCGGCCCCGTCCGTGCCGGCGGCGCTTCCCCCGGCGCCTCCCTCGATCTCCGCGATCTGCCGCTTCAGCGAGGCCGGCGAGAACCGCACCGTCGAGCCGCTCTCCACGTCCCCGTCCCCGACCCCGAACGGGGCCGACGTGCCAGCGGTGGCCCCCGCCTCCGGCGCGGAGGAGGACGCGGGGTCGTTCCCCGCGGCCGGGGCGTCCGCCGAGGCCCGGACCGGGGCCGGGGCGGGCGGTGCCGGAACCCAGTCGGAGTCCGCCCCGTTCCCGGTCGGCGGCGCGGGCACGGACAGCGGCGCGCCGGTGGGCGGCGGCGGGGCCAGGTGCGTTCCGGCGCCCGACGAGTCCCCCGGTGAGTTCTGCGTGTACCAGGCGGGCGGGGTGTAGTCGATGGTGAACTCACCCGTCATCTCGACGGGCTCCGCGTCGGACGACTCGTCGACGGGCTTGTTCCAGCCCCCGCGGATCTCGTCCCGATCGCCGTTCACTTTGCCTCCTGGTGTGGTCGAGCACCCTTGTGCGGTCATGGGTGGGGGCGACCGTTTCCGTCTGTCCGACCGCCCGGCTCTCCCCCTGGGACACGCATCGCCTGCCCGCAGGTTCTTCTGCCGCGCCCGGACCCACCCTAATCGCCATGGTGCCCCCTGCGGCAGGCCGTACCGCAGGGCAGAAACTGTCCAGTAGGTCACGTACCGGCCTGCAAGCCCCCAGGGTGCGACAGAGCCCATGGAACGAATCGGGTGATGCGCCGCACAGTTGGGCACAACGCATTTGAACGCAACGTACCGGGGCGGTCCGTTTCCAGTATGGGCACATCGCATCGACCGGTACCCGTGCATGAGGAAAGGGGCGGCCGTCGTGTGCGGACGGCCGCCCCTTCCACCCGGTCATCGACTACGCGAGGTCGAACTCACCGTCCCGGGCGCCCAGTACGAAGGCACGCCACTCGGCCTCCGTGTACCGCAACACGGTCTCCGGGTCCAGCGACGAACGCATGGCGACCGCGCCGCCCGGCAGATGCGCGATCTCGACCCGCTCCTCGACGTCCTCGGTGCCCGGCGCGCTCAGCCACGTCACATCCGAGATGTCGAGAGCGTAGAGCTCTTCCTTTTCCTGCTGGGTGCCCATGTCGGCGTCCCTTTCGATCGAACTGTGTCGTTGCCCGGCCATCTTCCCCGGAAGCGGTGGGTCCGGGGCGGCGAACGGAACAGTATTCAGTCCATCCGGCGAGCGGCGCCCAACAGGCCGTTCTCGACCTCCGTCGCACCCGTCACCACCCAGTGGCGCTCGCGGCCCGCCACCCAGAGCGTGACCCCGTCCGCCAGGGTGGGCAGGGCCTCGCTCTCGACGCGGGCGAGCCCCAGGATTTCGCCGATCCGGTCCGCCTCGTCGGGCGAGACCCGCTGGACGCCCACGAGCGCCGACGCCCGCATCAACCGTGGCGCCACCGGGCTCAGATAGGGCAACAGCGTCAGCACCGACTGCCACGGCGAGGACACCACCCGGCCCCGGGGCGGGCGCATGCCGCAGTCCCGTACCACCACCACCGGACTGCCCACGGTCGCTCCGGTCGGCGGAACCCGGCCCACGTCGTGGAGGGACACGCACTCGAGACCGGCACCCGCGGCCTGCGCCAGAGCGGTCCACGCCTGGGCGCGCCCGGTCTCGACCGCCACCCGCGCCCCCGTGGCCGCCGCCCGCAGCGCCAGCACCTGCGCGGTCCACAACCCACCGATCAACAGGACGTCGTACGGCACCGGGCGATGGAAGCCGACCATCCGCGTGTGCCCCTCGGCATCGGTGCCGATGATCACGCCGTCGTCCCCGACCGGCAACGACAGTGCGCCCAGGTGCTCCGCGGCCAGCGTGTGCCCCGCGTGACGAGGACCGCGCAGCCCGCGCCCCGGTCCGATACGACGCGCCGGCCCGCGCCCCGGTACGGTGCCACGCCTCATCGTGCGCCTCCCAGCGGGAGCGTCGCCAGTACACCCGGCAGTTGCTCGCGGTCCAGCCGCACCAGGCCGACCTTCGCATGCCGGGCGGCCTGCTCCAACGTCCTTCGCATTCCGACCAGTTCGGTGTCGGAGCCGCCGGTGATCCGTACATGACCGGACACGGACACATCGCCCCGGCGCACACCGTGCCGCACCGTCAGACTGAAGGCCGTCGCATACGCGGGCACCTGGGTCAGCAGCGAGACGAGGCGTGGCAGGGGCGTCGCCCCCCGGCCCAACTCGGGCCAACGGTCCACCGCGTAGGCGGTGTGCCAACGGTCGTCGCACCGCCAGACCCTCGACGTCTCCGCCGTCCGCCGCTGCGGTACGGCCCCCTGCTGCCCGGCACGGGCCGACAGGACGGGATTGGCACACACGGACGTGGCCACGGCCGAGTGCAGCTCCTCCTGGTCCAGCACCACGGCCCGGAACCCGGCACCGGTGATCCGGCTCGCCACATGGTCCGCGACCCGGACCAGACAGCGCTGCGCCCCGCCGATCCCGCCCCCGCGCGCCTCGACCGCCTCCCGGCACAGCTCCGGGTCCAGCTTCACCGCCACCCAGGTCGTGCGCAGCGCGGGCGCCCCGGTCTGCTCCTGGAGCGGGGCGTAGGCGAGCCGCGCCGTCGACCGCTGCGGCAGATGCTGCGCCGGAGCGGGGCGCACCTGCTGCACCAGCTGCGCGGACTCCAGCACGATGTCGTCCACCGAGAGGGCATCGCCCAGCAGGGACAGCGGGAACGCCCGCTCGCCGTGCGCCCGGCGCAGCGATTCACCACCGGCCTCGACCCGCACGACAGCGGTCAGGAACGTACCGTCC
The DNA here is from genome assembly GCF_053596315.1 of Streptomyces sp. NPDC001732. Lineage (NCBI taxonomy): Bacteria > Bacillati > Actinomycetota > Actinomycetes > Kitasatosporales > Streptomycetaceae > Streptomyces > Streptomyces sp. NPDC001732. The sequence continues at coordinate 24,498 of NZ_JBSFFY010000044.1, read as the reverse complement.
CCGACCATGCCCACCGTGCGACGGTTCCGGTCGACATGGGCGTACGGGGCGAAGCCCGGCACGCCTTCCGCCACCGGCGCCAGCTGCGGCTCCGTGTCCGCGGCGGGCGCCCCGGCCGCTCGCCCGCGTCCACGGAGCGCGAGCGTCGTCGACACCCACTCCGGCACGGCGCGGCCCCGGCGGCGCAACACCGCGAGCAGCACCAGCAGACAGGCGACCACGCCCGTGGGAACCAGCCAGATGCCATTGAGCACAACACCCACCGCGGCGAGCGCCAGGGCTGCCTCGACGAGCACCAACCGCCGCAGTACGGGGCCGGAACGGCCGGCCCGGGAAGCCGGGCGCGGAGTGGTCGCCGCAGGAGGATTCACCGACGGGACGGGGGCCGGGCCGGCCGGTTCGTTGCTGCGTTGCCATCGGGAAGGGGAAGACGGTCGGCGGGTGGACCGCCCCGTGCGCTCGCGCGTCGCCGAACCCATCGCCGCATTGCCCCCTCGTGTTCCCGGTTACCGTTCTTCTCACGGGTGTTGACCGGGCGATCACCCTAACCCGAGCAGCGGTGGCCGAACGCCAACGGGCATAGTGGGGAGCCCGGTCGAGGACGTTTGCTCATGAACCATGTGGCAATCTGGTTGCCCACCGGGGGAAAAGGGGCAGCGGACAGATGGCATCACGGCGGGACGAACTCAACGCCTATACCTTCGCGAAACGGAGACTGGTCGCACAGTTCCTGCAACCCAACGCGACCGGTTCGGAGGAGGGCGCGCCGCGCCCCCTGCGCGCGGTGGTGCCCGGTGCGGTCGTCGGCGTTGTGATCCTCGCGGGGTTCGGGGCGTGGGGGATGTTCAAACCGGCGGCTCCCCAGGGCTGGGACACCCCCTACGAGAACGTCATCATCGCCGGCAAGTCCACCACGCGCTATGTGGTGTTGAAGACCAACGGCAGGAAACAGCTCCACCCGGTGCTGAACATGTCCTCCGCCAGACTCCTCCTCGCCCCGGACAAGGGCAAGGTCATCAAGGTCGACGAATCGGTCCTCGACAACGGCAGGATTCCCCGCGGCGCCACCCTCGGCATCCCGTACGCCCCCGACCGGCTGCCGGACGGGAAGGAAGCCGGTTCGAAGAAGCGGTGGGCCGTCTGCGAGCGGCCCGGCCAGGGCGGCAGGGCCATCCAGAAGGCGGCGTTCGTCCTCGCGGAGCGCGAGCAGGAGAAGACCGAGGGCACGGACCGGCTGCGCGGCGGCGAACTGCTGTACGTCGAAGGGCCGGGGCCGGACCGGACCCGCTACATCGTGGACGCCAGGGGCAGGGCGTACCGGGTGAAGAAGGACGAACTCCTGCTCCGCACCCTGATCGACGACAACCGCGCCCCCCAACGGGTCTCCGCCGCCTGGCTGGCAACCCTGCACACCGGGGACGCGATCGACTTCCCGGTGCTCCCCGGCCCCCTCGGCGTCGACGCGGGCATCCAGGGACAACTGCCGCCCGGGGCCGACAAGGTGGGCACGGTCCTCGCGGCGACGTCCGGCACCAGGACCCAGCAGTACGTGGTCCTGCCCGGCCGGGTCGCCCCCGTGTCGGACTTCGTCGCGAAGCTCCTGCTCAACAGCCGCCCCCTGGTCGACCTCGGCCAGGACGGCAGGGCGAGGCACGTCAGCGCCGGAGCGTTCGAACCCGGCGAGCCCTTCGAACAGGACCGGAACTGGCCCACGCACGAACCGAGGACCGTCAACTCCGCGAGCACCAGGGCAGGCAGCCGCAACACCGTGTGCAACGTCCTGCGCGACGTCGCCACGAAGGACGGGTCCGAAACGCTCAGCACATGGGCGGGCAAGGGCTTCCCCGCAACGCTCCCCACCGGCTCCAGCAGCGCCTACGTCACCCCCGGATCCGGCCAGCTCTTCCGCCAGTTCAAGGGGGCCGATGTCGACTCCGGCCCGCTCTTCCTGGTCACCGACACCGGTCTGCGCTACGCCATGCAGTCCAACGGGGACAGCGTCCAGGACGACTCCGGCATCGGCGAATCGGGCTCGAAGAAGGAGAGGGAGCAGCGGCGGCAGGAGGCACAACAGGCGCAGAACCGGCTCGGATACAAGGACGTCGTGCCCGCCCCCGTCCCCGCCGCCTGGTCCTCGTTCCTGCCCACGGGACCGCGCCTGTCGACCGGCGCGGCACGCCAGCCGCAGGGTTCCTGAGGAGCGCATCCGCATGACGACGCACCTCTTCCTGCCGTACCGGCGTCCGCTGACGGCCGCAGCCGCCACCGTCCTCCTCCTCGTCGCCCTGCCCGTGCCGTCCGCCGCCGCGGACGACTCGACCCAGTGCACCTTCCCCTCGGAGAAGTACCCGGGCCGCCCCTGGTCGTTGCAGCGCGTCCTGATGGACGAGTTGTGGGAGCAGTCCACCGGCGAGGGGGTGCGGGTGGCCGTCATCGACACGGGCGTGGACATCAAGAATCCCCAGCTCAAAGAGGCCGTGGATGTCAGGAGCGGCCACAACTTCCTGCAGAAGGGCCTCAAGGACGAGAACGGCCGCAGGATCGCGCGCGGCAAGGAGGACGGCACCACCGACACGGTCGGCCACGGCACCAAGGTCGCCGGAATCATCGCCGCGCGAGAAGGGAAGGGCACCGGTTTCACCGGCCTGGCCCCGGACGCGACGATCATCCCGATCCAGCAGAACGACGCCGAGGGCCACGGAACGGCCGAAACGCTGGCCGAGGCCATTCGCTACGCGGCCGGCACCGCCCACGCGGACATCATCAACATCTCCCAGGACACGGCCAACGCGGTGAAGCCCGCGGAGATCCTGAAGCAGGAGGTGGACGCCGCCCTGGCCAAGGAGATCGTGATCGTCGCCTCCGCCGGCAACGACGGGCTCGGCGGCAACGTCAAGAAGACCTACCCGGCCTCGTACGAGGGCGTCCTGGCCGTGGCCGCGTCCGACCGCAACAACGAGCGGGCGGCCTTCTCCCAGTCCGGCGATTTCGTGGGCGTGGCCGCCCCCGGCGTGGACATGATCTCGACGGTCCCAAGGGCGGACACTGCGCCGACAACGGCACCAGCTTCTCGGCCCCGTACGTCGCGGGAGTCGCCGCCCTGATCAAGGCCAAGCACCCGGACTGGACGCGGAAACAGATCGTCGCCCAGATCCAGCAGACGGCGGAACGCTCGGTCGCCGGCCACGACCGCCTGGTGGGCTGGGGCGTGGTCGACCCGGTGCGGGCCCTGACCGAGGACGACAAGCCCATCGAACAGCCGGTGGCGAACGAAGGCATGAGCAGGGGCGAGGCGCCGACACCGGCCGAATTCCACCTGGGCGAAACGGCGGACGAACGCAACGCCCGCCTGGCGACCTACGTGATGGTGGGCGGAGCGGTACTGGTCGCTGCGATCGCGGGCACCGCCGTGGCCGTACGCGATGCTCGACGGCGGTCCGGGCGCCCGGGAAGAGCTGGCAACGCGGGCAATTCCTGACCAGGAGTCAGGCGGAAATTGATCGGTGGAACTCGCCGTACAAGTAGGAGAGTTGGCCCTGTCATTGCCAGTGGCTAGAGTTCATGGCTTGGCGTCAGATCCGTTCACGAGGGTGCGATAGCAACGAGTGACGGTCTGAGCAAACGGGGAATCGGGGAGGGCAGCATCGTGATCTTGGCCGGTCCAGGTGACGGTGGGGGAGGCTCGGGCAACCTCCGGCGTGGCGTCGGCGCGCTGGAAAAGTTCAGGGGACGCGTCAATACGCTCCTGGCGGAGCTCGAAGGTTCGGCCGCCGGCAAGTCGAAGATCGCGGCACAGACGGTGTCGCGCGCGGCCCTGAGTGGCCAGAACACATGCTTTGCGGAAGCAGACGGCCTGTACGCCCAGTACAACCGGGTCCACGAGGCGCTCGTCTCGCTCTCCAGGTCACTCGGCGACCAGATCGAATACCTGAGCATCGGCGTGCACGCGGCAGCGGTCGGCTTCGACAACGTGGACGACGACGCACGGCGCCGGTTCTACGAGATCCAGGTCCGCCTGGACAAGGAGCACGAGCTGGACAAGGAGCACGAGAAGGCGGGGGCCGAGAGGGCTGACAGGGCGGGCAGGCCTGAGCAGCCGCGTTCCGATGGCAAGGCCGGCTCTGCCTACGACGACCTGGAGATGGCTGATGAGTGACGCCAAGCAACCAGAACTGACCCCCAAGGAACAGCGGGCGCAGGACCAGCAACGCATCCAGAACCAGCTGATCGCCACCGACGTCAACCGGCAGTCCCAGAACGTCATGGATGCCTTCGGCGGGAGTTCGGGCCCCTCAGGACGTACCTCGTTCGAGGGATGCGATCTCAACGCGATGATCGACCTGATCGAGAACTCCAATCCGGAGCACCTCGAAGACGCGGGTGGGGCGCTCCTGAAGGCAAGGACGGCCATCAAGGACGCCGCGAAGGAACTGGGCGACTTCATCAAGGGTGTCGACTGGGAGGGCGAGTCCGGAACTGCCTTCCGCGACTGGGGAAACGGCCTGGTCGCCCACGCGATGAAGCTGGGAGATTTCGCGGAGGCGGCAGGCACTCAAATCACAGTCGCGGGCACGGGCCTCGCATCGGTGCGCAAATCCCTGCCACCGCGCGACAACCGCCTGAGCCCCAAGTCCGTCGAGGAGATCGAGGCCCCGAAGCGGATCGACGGCAACCCGGAGTACGCCGCGGCGGTGAAGGTGGAGAAGGACCGCCAGGAGGCCATCAACCAGGCGAACAGGCTGGCTTCGTACTACTCGGTCTCGGCGGAGTCGCTGGCGGCGCAGGAACCGCCGCGATTCGACAAGAAGCTTGATGTTGCGATGCCGAGGCCGAGGGGCTGGAGGCGCGGACAGGCCGAGGCAGGGGCCTCATCGCAGACAGATGTCGATGCTTCGGGGAAAGGCATGACATCCAGTAGCTCAGAGTACGTTGCAGCAGACAGCCCGGTCAGTGTCGGCGTTTCTGGTGGTCAAGCTCCCGCTGAGGTGCTCGGAACTTCATCAGTGCTGGACAAGAGCACCTCGACGGAGATCGACAGCGTGACAGTGCCACAGGTACCTGTGGCAGTTTCCGACACACCCCCCATGCCCTCGACTGCAAACCCTACGGGTCCGAGCACGAGCCCGGCTCTGCCCGTAGCAAATAGCTTTGTGAACCCTGTGGCAGACAGTTCACGACGGTCCCCGACACCAACTGGCTTGCCCAGAATGATCGGACAACCCGGAAACAGCGGTCCCGCGAACAGTGGACCTGTGTCGAATGGACGCACTGGAGGTCCGGTCGGACGGCCGTCCATGCTGGGTGGTGGCCCGGGGCCGGGCATGCCCGGCCGCTCTGGTGGGAGCGGAAATCAGTCACCTTTTGTTGGTCGGCCCGGTGTGATCGGAGGCGGGCCCGCAGCAGGTACCCCCAAGCATCCTGGTCCGCCTGTTGGCCGGACAAGCGGCATCGTGGGCGGAACCTCGCAGCGCCCCGCTCCGGGTGCAGGTACGTCCGGAAAGGCTTGTGGTGTTCCGCGAGGTGGGGTTATCGGAGCTGGCGGAACGAACAAGGCGCCTCGCCCCAGCGGGCGGGGTACTCCCAGTTCGAACGGCGTTGTGGGTGTGCCCCGCAGCGATGTTTCGGGAACAGGATCGGCTGCAAAAGGCTTCACTCCCGGAGGTGCAGGCCTTGTACGTGGATCCGCAGACCGGCAGGGCTCTGATAGCGAAGACCAGAACAACAATACCCTGCGTCCTGACCACCTGACAGAAAACAGAGATGCATAGGGAGCCGGACGGCATGGAGTCGCACCTGCGGCGATCGAATAGGCATAGGGAAGGTTCGAAATTCAGGATGACAGCGGAGACGAGTCAGACTCGGAAGCGCCGCGCACCTCTCGGAGTTTCGGGTTGCCTACTTGGCACGATGGTTGCAGCCGCTGCCTGGAGCGTGGGGCTCTCAGGTTTCGCTCCCCCTGCGGTCGCTGCGGACGTGCAGTCGAAGCAGTGGTACCTCAGTGCCATGCACGCGGAGGAGATGTGGAAGGTCACTACGGGCGAAGGCGTCAAGGTCGTGGTCATCGACTCCGGTGTCAACCCAACGACGCCATCCTTGCAGGGGCAGGTTCTGAAGGGGCTTGATGCCACAGGGGCTGACGGCGATGAGTACGACGATTATGACGGGCATGGCACGACCATGGCTGAGCTGATCGCGGGGACGGGTAAGGGCGGAGGACTGCAAGGCCTTTCTCCGGGCGCAAAGATTATCCCGATGCGAATCACTGATACAGAATTCCAGAACACGCATTCAGTGAATGCCAACGATGCTGCGGATGCTATTCGTGCCGCAGCGGACAGCGATGCGCAGATTATTAGCATGTCGTTCGGTAGCGAGTTCCCGGACAGAAAAGAGCGAGCGGCGGTAAAGTATGCGCAAGGTAAAGGGAAACTCTTCTTTGCGGCTGTTGGCAACGAAGCCAAAAAAGGTAACAAAGAAGAGTATCCTGCCGCATATCCAGAGGTCGTAGGTGTCGCCGCAACCGATCGAACAGGCAGAGTGTCTGATACCTCCCAGCACGGTGATTTTGTAGACGTCGCCGCCCCTGGGGATGATGTGCCATTCTGGTGCGATCAGAAGTTTGAGCGGTATTGCCAGGGAAATGGTGGAACCAGCGCAGCCACTGCCATCACATCAGCCGCCGCCGCCCTGATCTGGTCCGCTCACCCCGACTGGACAGCCAACCAAGTTCTCAACGTCCTCTTCGACACGGCTGGGCGAGGAGACTGGAAAAAGGGCACCCTCAGCAACTATCTCGGCCACGGAATCATCCGCCCGGCCGTCAACATCCTCAAGGGCAAGGGCGACCCCGGCGACCCCGACATCAGCCCCCTCACCAAGGAGAGGACGTCCGGCTCCCCGGCTTCCTCCGCCCCATCCGCATCAGCTTCGTCGCAGCCCGAAAAGAACGACAAGAACGAAAAGAACGGAAAGGCCGACGACACCGCCCTGGCGGGTTCCGCTGCCGATGCCGAGAAGGACGACAACGGCCAACTGGGCCTGGTCCTCGGCGGAGTGGCAGCAGTCGTCGTGCTCGGTGGCGGAGCCTTCGCCCTCGCCCGTAGGCGTCGTACCGCCTGACCGGCGGCAGGTTCTCCATCCGTACTCACCGGCGAGTGAAGCCGGACCGAAAAAGAGCACCAGACCAGAAAGGAAGCCGAAGACATGGCTGATCAGAAGCTCTCGGATGCCGCCCTCCTCAAGCTGGAGGGCGAGCTCTCCACGCGGTTCGACTCCGTGAAGGGCCAGCTGAAGACGCTCCAGGCGACGATCGACAGCCTGGAAGGCGCTTGGAAGGGCATCGGCGCCGGAGCCTTCAACACCAAGCAGGAAGAGGTCAACCGGAAGATGGTCAGCATCGCCCATCGGCTCCTCAACTTCCAGGAGGCCATCAAGGCGGCGCGAACCATTTCGGGCAACACCGAGGACGAAATCCGGCAGGCCCTGCAGGGCGTCGATGTCGTCAGCGGTCACTCGGGGGACACGGCTGCAGAGGCCAGGATGTCGAACCTCAACAAGTTCTGACCCGGTCGGGCCCGCACCACGTACGACCCCTTCACGCCAAATCTAGATCACACGGGAGGACCGCATGCCGAACAACAACGACGGCACGATGGTTGTCACTTATTCGAGCCTGGACCTCGCGGCCGGCGCCATCGAGCGGCAGAGCAAGCAGCTCCAGGAGGACCTCGCGTCCATCAAGCGGATGATCGCCAATGTGTCCGAGCTCTGGGTGGGCGAAGCCAAGAGTGCCTACGACACCGCTCAGCGCGGCTGGGACAACGACGCCACGGCGATTCACAACGCCCTGAGCGAGATCTCCCGCAAGGTGCGCGAAGCCGGTGCCGCGTACCACGCCGGTGACAAGCGGGCGAGGGCCAACTTCGAGTAGAACTCGGCAGAAACACAGGTCGGGGTGGGCACACACGGGAGGTGCCCACCCCGACCTGTTGTGTTTCGAGCACCGAGCACCGAGCACCGAGCACCGGGGCGGGCGGGCGCAGCCCCGCCCCCCGGCACACAGCCCGCCCAGCCCTACCGCTCCTCGCCCACGAGCCCCGACTGCACCAGTGGATTCCCTCGCCGCCGCGTGACGAACACCCCGCGCCCCGGAGGCATCGGGCGCGGTCGTACGTTGCCGAGGACATCCCCCTCGACGGGGTCGCCCGAGAGCATCATGCCCTGCGCGCCCAGCTCCATGACGCGCTGCATGAACGGCTCGTACAGGGCCCGTCCGGCCCCCGCCGTGCTGCGGGCGATGATGAACCGGACACCGACGTCACGCGAGAACGGCAGCATCTCCGTCAGCCTGGCCAGCGGGTTCCCGCTGGAGGTGGAGACCAGGTCGTAGTCGTCGACGACCACGTACACCGTCGGCCCGTTCCACCAACTGCGTTCGCGCAGTTCCTGCGCCGTGACGTCGGGCGACGGCGTGCGGCGTTCCATCAGGTTGTACAGCGCGTCCACGTGGTGCTCCATGTTGTTGGACATGGGCACGTACTCCGCCAGGTGCGTCGCGGGGGTGACGTCCAGGAGCGTTCGCCGGTTGTCGATGACGAAGAACTTGCAGACGTTCCCGTCGTACCTCTCGCTCAGCTGCTTGATGAGCAGCCGCAGCAGGTTGGACTTGCCGGACTCGCTCTCGCCGAACACCAGGAAGAACGGGTCGCGTTCGAAGTCGAGGAAGACCGGCTCCAGGTTGTTCTCGTCGATGCCGAACGCGATGCCCCGCTCCGGATGCGCGTGGCCCGGGGGCAGCTCGTGCGCCGGGAGTTCGCGGGGCAGCAGCCGGACCGCCGGGGCGGGCGCCGCGGCCCAGTGCCGGGCGACCTCCCGGTTCATGGCCGCCGTCGCCTCGGAGAGGTCGCTGTCGGAGTTGATGCCGTCGATCCGCGGTACCGCGGCCATGAAGTGCAGCTTCTCCGGCGTGAGGCCACGGCCGGGCACGCCGGCCGGCACATTGGCCGCGGCCCTGCGGTCCAGTTCGGAGTCCATGACATCGCCGAGCCGCAGTTCGAGCCGGTTCATCAGGTGGTCCTTGAGATTGGCCCGGACCTCCATGGAGCGCGACGCCGTGACGATCAGATGGATGCCGTAGCCGAGACCGCGCGCCGCGATGTCCACGGCCGCGGCCTCCAGCCCCTCGTAGTCCGTGCGGAAGCTGCCCCAGCCGTCGATGAGCAGGAAGACGTCGCCCCACGGCTGGTCCGTGACCGGGATGTCGCCGCGCGCCCGCAGCCTGCGGAAGGTGGCGATGGAGTCGATGCCCGCGCTGCGGAAGTACTCCTCGCGCCGCGCCATGATCCCGTACACCTCGGAGACCGTGCGCCGCACCCGCTCCGGGTCGAGCCGGGAGGCGATCCCGCCGACGTGCGGCAGCCCGGAGACCGAGGCCATGCCGCCGCCACCGAAGTCCAGTCCGTAGAACTGGACCTCCTGGGGCGTGTGGGTGAGCGCGAAGCCCGCGACGAGGGTGCGCAGCAGCGTGGACTTGCCGGACTGCGGACCGCCGGTGATCTGCATGTGGCCCGCCGCCCCGGAGAAGTCCCGGTAGAGCGTGTCGCGCCGCTGCTCGTACGGCTTGTCGACCACACCGAGCGGTACGACGAGACGCCCCGAGCCCTCGAAGCCGGGCCGGGTCAGCCCGCGGCCCTCGACCGGGGAGAGCCCCGGCAGGAGCTCGTCCAGCGACGGCGGGGCCTCCAGCGGCGGGAGCCACACCTGGTGCGCGGAGGCGCCCCGGCCCTCCAGCCGGCGCACGATCACATCGAGCACCGTGTCCGCCAGGGCGTCGTCCTCCGGCGTACGCGCGGCGGGCACGGCGGCCCCGGCCCGCGGGCTCGGCTGCACGTACCGCACCGGCACCGGAGCCGCCGTGAACACCACCGGCCTGCGGTCCACCGGCAACGGGCCGGAGGGCACGGCCGACTGGGCGCCCGAGCGGTACACCCCGGAGACGTACGCGGCCTTGAAGCGCACCATCTCGTCCGTGCCGTACTTCAGATAGCCGGAACCGGGAACGTTGGGCAGGTGGTAGGCATCGGGCACGCCCAGCGCCGCCCGGGACTCGCCCGCCGAGAAGGTGCGCAGCCCGACCCGGTACGACAGATAGGTCTCCAGACCGCGCAACCGCCCCTCCTCCAGGCGCTGCGAGGCCAGCAGCAGATGGACGCCCAGCGAACGGCCGATGCGTCCGATCTGCACGAACATCTCGATGAAGTCGGGCTTGGCGGTGAGGAGTTCGCTGAACTCGTCGATGACCAGGACGAGGGAGGGGATCGGCTGCAGCGGGGCGCCCGCCGCGCGCGCCTTCTCGTAGTCGTGGATGTTGGCGTAGTTGCCCGCGTCGCGCAGCATCTCCTGTCGGCGGTTGAGCTCACCGCTGATGGAGTCGCCCATGCGGTCGACCAGGGTCAGGTCGTCCGCGAGGTTGGTGATCACCGCTGCGACGTGGGGCATCCGCGCCATACCGGCGAAGGTGGCACCGCCCTTGAAGTCCGCGAGGACGAAGTTGAGCGTCTCCGAGGTGTGGGTGACGGCGAGGCCGAGTACGAGCGTGCGCAGCAGTTCGGACTTGCCGGAACCGGTGGCGCCGACGCACAGGCCGTGCGGCCCCATGCCCTCCTGCGCCGCTTCCTTGAGATCCAGCATCACCGGGCCGCCGTCCTCGCCCACACCGATCGGGACGCGCAGCCGCTCCGTCCGGGAGCGGGCCCGCCAGGTCCTGCTGACATCGACCGAGGCCGCGTCACCGAGGTTCAGCAGATCGGTGAACTCCAGGTCGGCCAGCAGCGGTTCGTCCTCGTCCCCGCCCGAGGCCGCGCGCAGCGGCGCCAGCTGCCGGGCCAGCGCCTCGGCCGCCTCCGGGCCGAGCAGATCGGGAACGCCGTCGTAGACCAGCCCGTGCCCGGACTCCAGCCGCAGCGCGTCGGGACGCACCACGACGGACAGACCGCCGCGCGCCCCGTCGACCTCGCCCGGCAGGAGCTCGAGGACCGTCACGCCCTGGAGCCCCTCGGCCGCGGCGAGGGCCGACACCGGCGACACGGACCGGCCATCGAGCACGACGACGACATGCGGCCGGTCCATGAGCGGCTGGCCGTCGGGCTGGAAGCGCGGCCGGCCGTCGAGCCGGCCCGCGAGCATCTCCTCCAGCTCCGCGACGTCGGTGGTGATCAGACGGCGGCTGCCGGCCCCGTCGACGGTGCCCGGGGCCTGGACGTGCGGAAGCCATTTCGCCCAGTCCCAGTGCGGAGCGGCGTCCTGGCCCGTCGCGACGGCGACGACCAGATCCTCGGGGGAGTGCAGCGAGGCGAGCGAACCGACCATCGCACGGGCCGTGGAACGGACGGACTCCGCCTCGCCGCTGACGGTCAGGTGGTAGAAGGCGCGCAGCGAGACCGCCATGGGCAGGCCGTCCAGCGTGCTGTGGGCGGCCAGGAACCGCCGCATCGCCCCGGCGGTCAGCGGCTCCAGCTCATCGACCGGCGCGGTCTCGGGCGCGACGAGCGGCGTGGCGAGTTCCTGACGGCCCAGCCCGATGCGCACCTGCGCGAAGTCGGCGTCACCGACGCGGCGTTCCCACACCCGGCTGCCCTCGGCGACGAGCGCCCACAACTGGTCCGGGGACGGGTGGAGATAGAACTGGGCGTCGCGCTGCCTGCGGGCCGTCTCCAGCACGGCGCGTCTGGTCTGCGTCAGGTACTTCAGATAGTCGCGCCGCATGTCCGCGAGCTGACCCTGGGCACCCCGCCGGAAGCGGACGATCATCGCGATGGCCATGGCGACCGTCGACGCAATCATGATCATGCCCATGATCCGCATGATCGGGTTCGGGGTCATGAAGAAGAAGACGACGGAGCCGCCCATGCCGAGCATCGGCAGCAGCTGCATCATCATCCCCTCCTGCTGGCCGCGGGGCAGTTCGGGCGGAGATTGCAACTGCACCTGCCCCTCCGGCACTTCGGAGGGCAGGGCCCGTGGTGGGCGCTTGACGACGATCTGACTCACGGCTCACCAATTCCCTTGCCGGAAAGGGCTGTTCGTATCGGCGCCCCCGTGGCGACGGGCCCCATCCGCAGAGGGATCCTACTGGCGTACGGGGCGGCCGGGGGGCGATAGGGTGTCGCGACGCGTATGAGCATTCGCTAACAGCCGCAAGAAACCGGCCAGTTCGGAGCACGGGCGCGGAACCCGCGCTCCGGGACGCGACCGGAGAACGACGAGGGGGAGCAACAGGTGACGACGACGGCCCGAGCGGCAGCCACCGCATCCGGTCGGCCGGGGACCGGATCCCCACCCGGCGACGGAACCGGTTTCTGCCGGATCACGGTCGTCGCGCCCGACGGCCGCGTCGACGTGGCACTGCCCGAGGACATCGCCGTCGCCGACCTGTATCCGGAGCTCCTCCGGCTGTCGGGACAGGGCCCCGACCGGGGTGCTCCGGTCGGCTACCACCTGGTGCGCCGCGACGGCACCGTCCTCGACGGCGGACGCACCCTGGCCGGGCAGCGCATTCTCGACGGAGAACTGCTGTCCCTGCGCCCCTTCTCCGAGTCCCTGCCGCCCGCCGTCTTCGACGACGTCTCCGACGCCGTCGCCACCGCCGTCGTCCGGGACCGCACCCTCTGGGACGACGGCCTCACCCGCGCGGCCGGACTCCTCGGCGGGTCGGTCCTGCTGGTCCTGCTCGGTTTCGTGCTGTGGACCTCCGACGCCCGGCACGACACGCATGGCCTGCCCGGCGTCCTCGCCGCCGTCGTCGCCGTACTGACCCTCGCGCTCGCCTGCGTACGCGCACGGATCTACGACGACCGGGGATCGTGCACGGCCCTGGGGATCGGCGCGCTCGCGAACGCGGCGGTCGCCGGTGCCGGGCTGCTGCCGCTCGGCGCGGGCCAGGGCATCGGCAGGCTCCAGTTCCTGCTCGCCTGCACCGCCGTGCTGGTGGTGGCCGTGATCCTCATGATCGCCGCCCCCGGTGGGGACGGCGTCTTCGTCGCGTTCGCCTTCGCCGCCGCCGTCGGCCTGCTGATCACCTTCGTCGCGATCACGACCGGCATGACGCCCGCCGAGGCCGCGGCGGTGTGCGCCCCGCTCTCCGTGGGCGTCCTCGCCTTCCTGCCCGGCCTCTCCACCCGGTTCGCCCGCCTGCCCATCGGCTTCGAGCCGCCCCGCACCACCGCCGGTGACTACGGGACGTCCGAACCGGCACCGCAGGGCCCGGTCGACGCCGACCGCATCGCCGCCCAGGCGCGCCGCGGCCACGAACTGCTCGTCGGCCTGGTCGGCGGATGCGCGCTGGTGGCCGTGGGCGCCGCGGCCGTCCTGGGATTCTCGGACGGCGTCTGGGGGCGGCTGCTGGCACTCGCCACCGGGATCGCCATGCTGATGCGCGCCCACCTGTTCCGCTACACGGCCCAGGTCGGCTGCGCCCTGGCGGCCGGCCTCGGCGCACTCGTGCTGCTGGGCCTCGGCCTGTCCCTCAACCCGCCGGCCGACCTGCTGCGCGAGGCCGCCGCGGGGGACGCCTCCGCACTCGACCTCCGCACGATCTGGCTCGGCGCGGCCGTCGCGGGTGCCGCCGCCCTGGTCACCGCCGTGGGGCTGATCGTGCCGCGCAAGGGAGTCACCCCGTTCTGGGGGCGCTTCCTGGAGATCGCCGAGGCGTGCGTGCTCCTGACCCCGATCCCCCTGTGCCTCGCCGTCTTCGACCTCTACCGCTCGATCCGGTCCCTCACCGGCTGACCTGCCCCGGCAGGGCCGCCCGCCCGAACCGGCTCCGCCGGACTGGTACGCTGTGTGACGGCCGTTTGTGTACGCGCTCCCGGATCATCCTGGGAGCTGCGCTCATCGGACCCTCGCTCCCGAGTCATGGAAGCCCCCCTGAGAACGGACCAGGGGCACTCGCGGGCGCATCGAACACCAAAGAGGAGTACCGCGTGTCGCTCGACGCCGCTACGAAGAAGCAGATCATGGCCGAGTTCGCCACCAAGGAGGGTGACACCGGTTCCCCCGAGGTCCAGGTCGCGATGCTCTCCCGTCGCATCTCGGACCTGACCGAGCACCTCAAGGTCCACAAGCACGACCACCACTCCCGTCGTGGTCTGCTGATCCTGGTCGGCCAGCGCCGCCGCCTGCTGCAGTACCTGGCCAAGAAGGACATCCAGCGCTTCCGTGCCCTGGTCGACCGCCTCGGCATCCGCCGCGGTGCGGCCGGCGGCGCCAAGTAAGACGCCGTGAAGGGAGCGGTTCCCACCACTGAGGGGACCGCTCCCTTTGCTGTACGTACGATTGTGCGTATGCGTGCATGCACGGGAAGTGACGGGTCTCCGTACGACCGGCATGCCAAGCTGAGCCGAATCTCAGTAACCTGGTCGGAGAACGACCAACAGACGAGCGAGAAGCAGACCTCCCCGCCGCCGGTCCTCGGTAGTGGCCCCCGGACCCATCGAACCGGGTGCTTCGATCGAAGACCGGCCCGCCGATGGAGGGCTTCTCCGCTACCGTCCCCCGCCACACGGGCGTGGGGGCGCGAAGACGATATGTATCGGAGAAAACGCTAGTGGAGAACGAGACCCACTACGCCGAAGCCGTCATCGACAACGGCACCTTCGGCACCCGCACCATCCGCTTCGAGACGGGCCGCCTGGCCAAGCAGGCCGCCGGCTCCGCCGTCGCGTACCTGGACGACGACACCATGGTGCTGTCGGCCACCACCGCCTCCAAGAAGCCCAAGGACCAGCTCGACTTCTTCCCCCTCACGGTGGACGTCGAGGAGCGGCAGTACGCCGCCGGCAAGATCCCCGGCTCCTTCTTCCGCCGTGAGGGCCGGCCCTCCGAGGACGCGGTCCTCACCTGCCGCCTGATCGACCGTCCGCTGCGCCCCTCCTTCAAGAAGGGCCTGCGCAACGAGATCCAGATCGTCGAGACGGTCATGGCGCTCAACCCCGACCACCTGTACGACGTGGTCGCGATCAACGCCGCCTCCTGCTCCACGCAGCTGGCAGGCCTGCCCTTCTCCGGCCCTGTCGGCGGCACCCGCGTCGCCCTGATCAAGGGCCAGTGGGTCGCCTTCCCGACGCACACCGAGCTCGAGGACGCCGTCTTCGACATGGTCGTCGCCGGTCGCGTCCTGGAGGACGGCGACGTCGCGATCATGATGGTCGAGGCCGAGGCCACCGAGAAGACCATCCAGCTCGTCAAGGACGGCGCCGAGGCCCCCACCGAGGAGGTCGTCGCCGCCGGTCTCGAGGCCGCGAAGCCGTTCATCAAGGCCCTCTGCAAGGCCCAGTCGGACCTCGCCGCCAAGGCCGCCAAGCCCACCGGCGAGTTCCCGGTCTTCCTGGACTACCAGGACGACGTGCTGGAGGCGCTCGCCGACGCCGTCACCCCCGAGCTGGCCCAGGCGCTCACCATCGCCGGCAAGCAGGACCGCGAGGCCGAGCTCGACCGCGTCAAGGAGATCGCCGCCGAGAAGCTCCTCCCGGCCTTCGAGGGCCGCGAGAAGGAGATCTCCGCCGCGTACCGCGCGCTGACCAAGAAGCTGGTCCGCGAGCGCGTCATCAAGGACAAGATCCGCATCGACGGCCGCGGCGTCACGGACATCCGTACGCTCGCCGCCGAGGTCGAGGCCATCCCGCGGGTGCACGGCTCGGCCCTCTTCGAGCGTGGCGAGACCCAGATCCTGGGCGTCACCACCCTCAACATGCTCCGCATGGAGCAGCAGCTGGACACCCTCTCCCCGGTGACCCGCAAGCGCTACATGCACAACTACAACTTCCCGCCGTACTCCGTCGGCGAGACCGGCCGCGTGGGCTCGCCCAAGCGCCGCGAGATCGGCCACGGTGCGCTCGCCGAGCGCGCCATCGTGCCGGTGCTGCCGACGCGCGAGGAGTTCCCCTACGCGATCCGCCAGGTCTCCGAGGCGCTGGGCTCCAACGGCTCGACGTCCATGGGCTCGGTCTGCGCCTCCACCATGTCGCTGCTGAACGCCGGTGTGCCGCTCAAGGCCGCCGTCGCCGGTATCGCCATGGGCCTGATCTCCCAGGAGATCGACGGCAAGACCCACTACGTCGCCCTCACCGACATCCTCGGTGCGGAGGACGCCTTCGGCGACATGGACTTCAAGGTCGCCGGTACCAAGCAGTTCGTCACCGCGCTCCAGCTCGACACCAAGCTCGACGGCATCCCCGCCTCGGTCCTGGCCGCCGCGCTGAAGCAGGCCCGCGACGCCCGCCTCCACATCCTCGACGTGATGAACGAGGCCATCGACGTCCCGGACGAGATGTCCCCGAACGCCCCGCGGATCATCACCGTCAAGATCCCGGTGGACAAGATCGGTGAGGTCATCGGCCCCAAGGGCAAGATGATCAACCAGATCCAGGAGGACACCGGCGCCGACATCACGATCGAGGACGACGGCACCATCTACATCGGTGCCGCCGACGGCCCGGCCGCCGAGGCCGCCCGCGCCACGATCAACTCGATCGCCAACCCGACCATGCCGGAGGTCGGCGAGCGCTACCTGGGCACGGTCGTCAAGACCACCACCTTCGGTGCGTTCGTCTCCCTCATGCCGGGCAAGGACGGCCTGCTGCACATCTCGCAGATCCGCAAGCTCGCCGGCGGCAAGCGCGTGGAGAACGTCGAGGACGTGCTCGGGGTCGGCACCAAGGTCCAGGTCGAGATCGCCGAGATCGACTCCCGCGGCAAGCTCTCCCTGATCCCGGTCATCGAGGGTGAAGAGGACGAGAAGAAGGACGACGCCGCCAAGTGACGTCCCGTAGTTCCGTGACGACGGCCCGTGCCTCTTCGAAGGCGCGGGCCGTCGCCCGTACCCAAACGCTTCTCAAGGGCACCAACGGCATCGGCACGGTCCGCCGCACCGTCCTGCCCGGCGGTCTGCGGGTCGTCACCGAGACCCTGCCCTCCGTACGCTCCGCCACCTTCGGCATCTGGGTCAACGTCGGCTCGCGCGACGAGACCCCGGCCCTGAACGGTGCGACGCACTACCTCGAACACCTCCTCTTCAAGGGCACCGCCAAGCGCAGCGCCCTCGACATCTCCGCCGCGATCGACGCGGTCGGCGGCGAGATGAACGCCTTCACGGCGAAGGAGTACACCTGCTACTACGCGCGGGTCCTCGACACCGACCTGCCGCTGGCCATCGACGTCGTCTGCGACATGCTGACCGGCTCGCTGATCACCCCCGAGGACGTGGACGCCGAACGCGGCGTCATCCTCGAGGAGATCGCGATGACGGAGGACGACCCGGGCGACTGCGTGCACGACCTGTTCGCGCACACCATGCTCGGCGACACCCCCCTCGGCCGCCCCGTCCTCGGCACCGTCGACACCATCAACGCGCTCGACCGCGGCCGGATCGCCCGCTTCTACAAGAAGCACTACGACCCCACCCACCTGGTCGTCGCCGCCGCGGGCAACATCGACCACGCCACGGTCGTGCGCCAGGTCCGCAGGGCCTTCGAACGCGCCGGCGCGCTGTCCCGCACCGACGCCGTCCCGGTCGCCCCGCGCGCGGGCTCCCGCTCCCTGCGCACCGCGGGCCGGGTGGAGCTGCTGAACCGCAAGACCGAACAGGCCCACGTCGTCCTCGGCGTGCCCGGCCTGGCCCGCACCGACGACCGGCGCTGGGCCCTCGGGGTGCTCAGCACCGCCCTCGGCGGCGGCATGAGCTCCCGCCTCTTCCAGGAGGTGCGGGAGAAGCGCGGCCTGGCCTACAGCGTCTACTCGTACACCTCGGGCTTCGCCGACTGCGGCCTGTTCGGCGTGTACGCGGGCTGCCGGCCCAGCCAGGTCCACGACGTCCTCAAGATCTGCCGGGACGAGCTCGACCGGGTAGCGTCCGAAGGACTGAGCGACGAGGAGATCGGCCGCGCCATCGGGCAGCTCTCCGGCTCCACGGTCCTCGGCCTGGAGGACACCGGGGCGCTGATGAACCGCATCGGCAAGAGCGAACTGTGCTGGGGCGACCAGATGTCGGTCGACGACATGCTGGCCCGGATGGCGCAGGTCACTCCCGACGACGTCCGCGAGGTCGCGGGCGAGGTCCTCGGACACCGCCCCTCGCTCTCCGTCATCGGCCCGCTCAAGGACAAGCAGGCCGACCGCCTCGACGAAGCGGTCTCCTAACCCCACCCGTAAGGAAGCAGAGCAATGAGCAAGCTGCGCGTGGCCGTTCTCGGCGCCCGGGGCCGCATCGGCTCCGAGGCGGTACGAGCCGTCGAGACCGCCGACGACATGGAGCTGGTGGCCGCCCTCGGCCGCGGCGACAAACTGGAGACCCTCGCGGAAGCCGACGCCCAGGTCGCCGTCGAGCTCACCACCCCCGCGTCGGTGATGGGCAACCTCGACTTCTGCATCCGGCACGGCATCCACGCCGTCGTCGGCACCACGGGCTGGACCGACGAACGGCTCGCGCAGCTGAACACCTGGCTCTCCGGCTCCCCGGAGACCGGTGTGCTCATCGCGCCGAACTTCTCCATCGGCGCCGTCCTCACGATGAGGTTCGCGGAGCAGGCCGCCCGCTACTTCGAGTCCGTCGAGGTCGTCGAACTGCACCACCCCAACAAGGTCGACGCCCCCTCGGGCACCGCCACCCGCACCGCGCAGCTGATCGCCGAGGCCCGCCGGAAGGCCGGCCTCGCCCCGCAGCCGGACGCCACCACCACGGCCCTGGACGGCGCCCGCGGCGCGGACGTCGACGGCGTCCCGGTGCACGCGATCCGGCTCCGGGGGCTGCTCGCCCACCAGGAGGTGCTGCTCGGCGGCGAGGGCGAGACGCTCACCATCCGCCACGACTCGCTGCACCACAGCAGCTTCATGCCGGGCATCCTGCTCGGCGTCCGCCGCGTGGTGACCACTTCCGGCCTCACGTTCGGCCTGGAACACTTCCTCGACCTGAACTGACTGAGCCCAGCCATGCGCGCAAAGATCACTTACTTCGTCACCGCCGCCGTCCTGGTCTTCTACTTCGTCCTGGTCGGCAGCCGCGGCGTGATGCTCATCGAGCACGGCACCCTGCTGACGGTCGCCTTCGGGGTCGCGGTGCTGATCCTGCCGGTGATCGGGGTCTGGTTCCTCTGGAAGAACACCCAGTTCGTGGCACGGGCCAACGCGCTGGCGGCGGAACTCGACGCGGAGGGCGGCCTGCCGGTCGACGAACTGGTCCGTACGCCGTCCGGCAGGATCGACCGCGACTCGGCCGACGCCGTCTTCGCCCGCCGTCGCGAGGAGACCGAGGACTCCCCGGACGACTGGCGCTGCTGGTTCCGCCTGGCCGTCGCGTACCAGGACGCCAGGGACACCCCGCGGGCCCGGAAGGCCATGCAGCGGGCGATCGCCCTGCACGCCGGATCCGCCGGGGCCGGCACGTCCTGACCCGCACTCCGTGTCCATGGCCCGGACCGGCTCCGGTCCGGGCCATGGACACGGAAAAGACCGAAGCCGCCCGGTGAACAGCTCCCGGACGGCTTCGGCGCATTCTCGTCTCAGACCCGGCGGTACTCGTCCCCCCACGCCTCCAGGGTGTCCGCCGCCCGGTCGAACGCCTCCTCCCGCGTCAGGAAGTCCGCGTTGTTGTCGGTGAGCAGCGGCTCCATCGGCCCGCCCCCCTGACGCACGAGGAGCAGCGCCTGACCCTGCACCGTGCGCGGGAACCCGAGCCACCGCACCGGCTGCTGCACCGTGCGGATCGCGGTGATCCGGTTCCACGGCACGGTCGTCGTCGAGAGGAAGCCCACCCGGCGCACACCGTGCCGGCTCACCCAGGCACCCATCCGGAGCAGCCGCAGGGCACAGGCGATGATCGCGAGGGCCAGCCCCAGACACACGGCGGCGCCCGGCAACGCCCCGGCGAACGCGATGATCATCCCGGCGAACAGCACGAAGGACGCGAGCAGCAACAGGCCCGCTCCGGCCGCGACCCGCCAGGGGCCGGGGCGGTACGGGCGCCGCCAACTGTCGTGGTCGTCGAACGGCAGCGCGGTGTCCTCAGCGCTCGCGTCAAACGCGCGGTCGGCCGTCAGGAAGGGCAGGGGCACGACTGATCCTCACTCACAAGCACGCTCGATTGCTGTGCCCGGTGAGGCTACCGAGGAGGCCGTGACCCGACCACCCCCGGGGGCCCGTACGGGTCAGCGACCGTCGGAGGCCTCGGTCTGCTCGATGTGCGAGGGGCTCTGGGCGGGGCTGAGCGCGGGCAGGCCGAGAACCAGCGAGCCGACGAGACCGGCGACGATCGTCAGCCCGACGAGGGAACGGCCGGCCAGCTGGGAGACACTGGCGCGCTCCCGCGGGGGCGGAGTGACGTTGCTGCGGAATCGGTCGGCCTCGGCCACGAACGAGAACGGGACGGATTCACGCCGGCGGAACATGAGGAAGCTCTCCTTGAACTCTGTTACTGATACTGCTAATGAGTCAGACGTGCGAAAGGCCCGATCGGTGCCCCGAATCGCCGAATTCGTCGAAGAAGTCCCCGGACGGACCTTCCGGTCCTGGTTGTCGGTGGCGGCCCGTAGAGTGGGCGCCGCCCGAGCGACGCGACTGGAAGGACCCCGCCGGTGACCGAGACCCCCGAGCCCGCAAAGCCCAGCTTCCGCAGCGATGTCACCGTCGAGCTGGTGAAACACGCGGCGGGCGACTCCGACGTCCTGTTCGCCGCCCGTGTGTCCACGGCCGGCGAGCAGTCCCTGGAGGAGGTCACCAAGGACCCCGAGCGCTCCAAGGGCCTCATCAACTTCCTGATGCGCGACCGGCACGGCAGCCCGTTCGAGCACAACTCGATGACCTTCTTCATCAGCGCCCCGATCTTCGTGTTCCGCGAGTTCATGCGGCACCGCGTGGGCTGGTCGTACAACGAGGAGTCGGGCCGCTACCGGGAGCTCCAGCCGGTCTTCTACGTCCCGGACGCGTCCCGCAAGCTGGTCCAGCAGGGCCGCCCCGGAAAGTACGAGTTCGTCGAGGGCACCCAGGCCCAGCAGGAGCTCACCGGCCGCGTCATGGAGGACTCCTACCGCCGGGCGTACGAGGCGTACCAGGAGATGCTCGACGCGGGAGTGGCCCGCGAGGTGGCCCGCTCGGTGCTTCCCGTCGGCCTCTTCTCCTCGATGTACGCCACGTGCAACGCCCGCTCGCTGATGCACTTCCTCGGCCTGCGCACCCAGCACGAGCTGGCGAAGGTGCCGTCCTTCCCGCAGCGGGAGATCGAGATGGTCGGCCAGCAGATGGAGGAGCACTGGGCCCGGCTGATGCCGCTCACCCATGCAGCCTTCAACAAGAATGGACGCGTCGCCCCGTAAGTAGTGTCCGTATTGCGACGTTTCGAGAAGTTCATCTAGGCTGATCAAACGGACCCGGCACTGCTTGAACCCCCGAGCAGGCAGTGCCGGGCTCCTATCGCTTGTCCCCCCGAGGGGGCATTGGGCGCTGAGCAGCGAGTAGCGTGTTACCCATGGCTCCGATCTCCACTCCGCAGACCCCCTTCGGGCGGGTCCTCACCGCCATGGTCACGCCCTTCACGGCGGACGGCGCACTCGACCTCGACGGCGCCCAGCGGCTCGCCGCCCATCTGGTGGACGCAGGCAACGACGGCCTGATCATCAACGGCACCACCGGCGAGTCCCCGACCACCAGCGACGCGGAGAAAGACCAGCTCGTACGGGCGGTCCTGGAAGCAGTGGGGGACCGGGCCCACATCGTCGCCGGCATCGGCACCAACGACACCCGGCACAGCATCGAACTCGCCCGCACGGCCGAACGCGCCGGCGCCCACGGCCTCCTCGCGGTGACGCCCTACTACAACAAGCCGCCGCAGGAGGGCCTCTTCCGCCACTTCACGGCCATCGCGGACGCCACCGGCCTGCCGGTGATGCTCTACGACATCCCCGGCCGCAGCGGCGTGCCGATCAACACCGAGACGATGGTCCGCCTCGCGGAACACCCGCGCATCGTCGCCAACAAGGACGCCAAGGGCGACCTCGGCCGCGCGAGCTGGGCCATCTCCCGCTCCGGTCTCGCCTGGTACTCCGGCGACGACATGCTGAACCTGCCGCTGCTCTCGGTCGGCGCCGTCGGTTTCGTCTCCGTCGTCGGCCACGTCGTCACCCCCGACCTGCGCGCCCTCATCGGGGCGTACCTCGGCGGCGACGTCCAGAAGGCCACGGAGATCCACCAGAAGCTCCTGCCGGTCTTCACCGGCATGTTCCGCACCCAGGGCGTGATCACGACCAAGGCCGCGCTGGCCCTCCAGGGCCTCCCCGCCGGCCCGCTGCGCCTCCCCCTGGTCGAGCTCACCGAGCAGGAAACGGCCCAGCTCAAGAGCGATCTCGCCGCCGGTGGGGTAGAGCTCTGATCAACGGACTTCACAACTGAATATGCGAAGAACACTCGCAAGAGCGAAAAACACAGACAACAGCAAGTGCACGAATGACATGCGCGCCACGTGCCCAAGCGGTACGTGGCGCGCGTGGTAAGGAGAGTCTTTTGAGTCATCCGCACCCCGAACTCGGCACCCCACCGAAGCTCCCGAAGGGCGGCCTGCGCGTCACCCCGCTCGGCGGCCTCGGCGAAATCGGCCGCAACATGACGGTCTTCGAGTACGGCGGCCGCCTGCTCGTCGTCGACTGCGGCGTCCTCTTCCCCGAGGAGGAGCAGCCCGGGATCGACCTGATCCTGCCGGACTTCACCACGATCCGGGACCGCCTCGACGACATCGAGGGCATCGTCCTCACGCACGGCCACGAGGACCACATCGGTGGCGTCCCGTACCTGCTGCGCCTGAAGCCGGACATCCCCCTCGTCGGCTCCAAGCTGACCCTCGCACTGATCGAGGCGAAGCTCCAGGAGCACCGCATCCGCCCGTACACCCTCGAAGTCGAGGAGGGCCAGCGCGAGCGCATCGGCGTCTTCGACTGCGAATTCGTCGCGGTCAACCACTCCATCCCGGACGCCCTCGCGGTCGCCATCCGCACCCCCGCGGGCTTGGCCGTCGCCACCGGCGACTTCAAGATGGACCAGCTCCCGCTGGACGGCCGCCTCACCGACCTGCACGCTTTCGCCCGGCTGAGCGAGGAGGGCATCGACCTTCTCCTCGCCGACTCGACGAACGCGGAGGTCCCCGGCTTCGTACCGCCCGAGCGGGACATCTCCAACGTCCTGCGCACGGTCTTCGCCAATGCGCAGAAGCGCATCATCGTGGCGAGCTTCGCCAGCCATGTGCACCGCATCCAGCAGATCCTCGACGCGGCGCACGAGTACGGCCGCCGGGTGGCCTTCGTCGGCCGGTCGATGGTCCGCAACATGGGCATCGCCCGTGACCTCGGCTATCTGAACGTCCCCGCGGGACTGATCGTCGATGTCAAGACCCTCGACGACCTGCCGGACGACGAGGTCGTGCTGGTCTGCACGGGTTCCCAGGGCGAGCCGATGGCGGCCCTGTCCCGGATGGCCAACCGCGACCACCAGATCCGGATCGTCCAGGGCGACACGGTGATCCTGGCGTCGTCCCTGATCCCGGGCAACGAGAACGCGGTCTACCGCGTGATCAACGGCCTGACCCGCTGGGGCGCCAACGTCGTCCACAAGGGCAACGCCAAGGTCCACGTCTCGGGCCACGCCTCGGCCGGCGAGCTGCTGTACTTCTACAACATCTGCAAGCCGAAGAACCTGATGCCGGTCCACGGCGAGTGGCGCCACCTGCGGGCCAACGCCGAACTGGGCGCGCTCACCGGTGTGCCGAAGGACCACATCGTCATCGCCGAGGACGGCGTCGTCGTCGACCTCGTCGACGGCAGGGCCAAGATCGTCGGCAAGGTCCAGGCGGGTTACGTCTACGTCGACGGACTCTCGGTCGGCGACGTCACCGAGACCTCGCTCAAGGACCGCCGGATCCTCGGTGAAGAGGGCATCATCTCCGTCTTCATCGTGGTCGACAGCTCCTCCGGCAAGATCACGGGCGGCCCGGACATCCACGCCCGCGGTTCCGGCATCGACGACTCGTCCTTCACCGCCGTCGTGCCGAAGATCGAGGAAGCGATCAACAAGTCCGCCCAGGACGGTGTGCTGGAGCCCCACCAGGTCCAGCAGCTGGTCCGCCGCACAGTGGGCAAGTGGGTTTCCGACACCTACCGCCGGCGCCCGATGATCCTTCCGGTCGTCGTCGAGGTCTGACCCACGGCCCGACCCGGGCAGCGCGAACTCCGGAGCGGGACCCCCGATTTGCATCGGGGGTCCCGCTCCAGTACGTTTACGGCTCCGCCTGACCGGGAAGCGCCGCGCACAGTCATGTGCTGTGGGCGTGCCGGACGGGGCGGAAATTCCGAATCAGAACTTCTGATAAAGTCGGATCCGCCGAAAGGCAAAAGACCACTTCGACGGTCGCTGGAATTCGAAATCCGGTCCGGAAACGGGACGGGAAAAGGTTCTGGTAGAGTCGGAACC